>CAYLSO010000058.1:0-2086 GCA_964386525.1 uncultured bacterium | reverse complement strand
CGCATCTGGCTGTCGAGGTAGAGCACGCCGATGATCCGGGCGCGCGGGGCGTCGCCGAAGACCGCCGCCCCGCTCTCCGCGGCCGCCGGCGGGGCGCCGGCGCCCGCGACGGCGCCGAAGCGCGCCAGCCGCAGGGGGACGCACATCACGGCGCGGATCCCGAAGGACAGCGTGCGCTTGTGGTCGGCGCCCAGGTCGGGGCTGGTCAGGTCGGTCTTCACCTGCGGCTGGCCGCTGGCGAAGACCTCGTCGGGGATCTTGCGGCTGGTGGCGATGCCCGCGCTCTCCAGGGTGACCCCGCCGCGGCCGGGGGCCAGCTTGAACTCGAGGGCGCCCTCCGGGTTGGCCAGCATGACGAAGCCGCGGTCGGCGCCTACCAGGCTGATCGCCGAGTCCAGCACGATGGCCAGTACCTCCTCGAGCACGCGCCCCGAGCCGAGGGCCCGCAGGCCCTCGAGCAGCACGGTGATCTGGCGCAGGTCGCCGACGAAGCCGACGCTCGTCTGCGACGTGCGCGTCGAGCGCTCGGCGGTTTCCTTGCCATCGAGGAGGAAGTGGATCTCGGTGCGGTCGCCGGGCCCCAGCCGCAGCCGGTCGCCGTGGCGCAGCACGTGCTGCTGCACGCGCTGGTCGTTCACGTAGGTTCCGAAGCGCGACTCGAGGTCGCGCAGCAGGTAGCTGTCCCCTTCGCGCACGACCTCGGCGTGCTTGCGCGAGACGTCGGCCCCGGCCACGTGCACGTCGTTGCTCTCGAGGCGGCCGAGGGTGACCTGGTCCTTGTCCAGGGCCACGACCCGGCGCACGCCGTCTTCGTAGATCTCCAGCTTGCCCACTGCCATGGGAATCGGGTCTCCTGGCGAAGCGTTCTTGGTCCGGGCCGCCCGGACTCGCGGCCGGGAGGGCGGCGGATCGGGTGCGGCCGTCTGCAAGCCAGACATGGTACCGCGGAAAGCTCCCGGCCGCCAACCGGCCCCCAACGCGGCCTCGACAGTTCACGAAGGGGCTTCTAGACTGGCGCCGTCAGGCCGTGCGTCGCGGCCGGGGCCGTCGGTCGGCGCCCGGCGCGGCGCTCACCCGTGGAGGAAATCGTGAACGCCATCCCCGACCCGCCGGCCGCCGGCCCGTCCCCGGTGCGCCTGACGCAGACGGCGAAGAGCGCCGGCTGCGCCGCCAAGCACCCGCCGGGGTACCTGCTGCCGCTCTTGGCCGGGCTGCCGGCCGTGCAAGATCCGCGCGTGCTCATCGGCTCGAGCACCGCCGACGACGCCGCCGTCATCCGCCTCGACGACGAGCGCGCCCTGGTCTTCACCACCGACTTCTTCACGCCCATCGTGGACGGCGCCTACGACTTCGGCGCGGTGGCGGCGGCCAACGCCCTGTCCGACGTCTACGCCATGGGTGGCCGGCCGCTGGCCGCGCTCAATCTCGTCGGTTACCCCGAGGTCGGTCTGCCGCCCGAGCTGCTGCGCGAGATTTTGCGCGGCGGCATCGAGAAGGTGAAGGAGGCCGGCGCCGAGGTGGTGGGCGGGCACACCATCAAGACCGCCGAGCCGATCTACGGGCTGGCGGTGGTCGGCGAGGTCCACCCCGACCGCGTGCTGTCGAACGCCGGCGCCCAGCCCGGCGACGCCCTCGTGCTCACCAAGCCGCTGGGCATCGGCATCGTGGCCACGGCCAACAAGCAGGACCGCGACACGCTCGGGGCGATGCCGCAGGCGCTGCGCCTGATGGTCGAGCTCAACCGCGCCGCCTGCGAGGCCATGCTCGAAGTGGGCGCCCACGCCTGCACCGACGTCACCGGATTCGGGCTCCTGGGCCACGCGCGCAACCTGCTGGTGGCCAGCGGCGTGTCGGCGCGCATCCGCTTCGGGGCCGTGCCCGTGCTCGAGGCGGCGCGCGCCTACGTCGCCGAGGGCATCGCCCCCGGCGGCACGCACGCCAACTGGCGCTTCCTCAACGACTGGGTGAGCTATGACCGCGCGCTGTCCAAGGAGGCGCAGCTGCTGCTGGCCGACGCCCAGACCTCGGGCGGACTCCTGATCGCGGTGGCACCGGAACGCTGCGAGGCGCTGGTGGAGGCGCTGGA
>CAYLSO010000057.1:0-7918 GCA_964386525.1 uncultured bacterium | reverse complement strand
TACGCCTTCCCGCACCTCCAGGTGGAGCTGACGCTGCACGATCCCGGAGTACCGCTCGGCTGGTGGCGCTCGGTGAGCGCCTCGCAGAACGCCTTCGTCACCGAGTGCTTCCTCGACGAGGTGGCGGCGGCGGCGGGACGCGACCCGCTCGACCTGCGCCGCGAGCTGCTGGCCGCGAAGCCGCGCCACCGCGCCGTGCTCGACCTGGCGGCGGCCAAGGCGGGGTGGGGCACGCCGCTGCCGGCCGGCCGCGGGCGCGGGCTGGCGGTGGTCGAGAGCTTCGGCAGCTTCGTGGCGCACGTGGCCGAGGTGACGGTCGCCGCCGACGGCAGCGTGCGCGTCGATCGCGTCGTCTGCGCCGTGGACTGCGGGCAGCTCATCCATCCCGACCTGGTGGTCGCGCAGACGGAGAGCGGCATCGTCTACGGCCTCTCGGCGACGCTGCTCGGCGAGATCATCCTGGAGAAGGGCCGCGTCATGCAGGGCAATTTCGACGATTACCCGATGCTGCGCATCGACCGGTGTCCGGCCATCGAGGTCCACCTGGCGCCCAGCGGCGAGGCGCACGGCGGCATCGGCGAGGTCGGCCTGCCGCCGATCGCGCCGGCGGTGGTCAACGCCATCGCGGCGGCCACCGGCAAGCGGGTGCGCAAGCTGCCGGTGCGGGCGGAGGAGCTGCGCGGAGGGTAGTCGCCCGCCGAGTCCGCGCCGGGCTTGCGCCGGCGGCTCCGGAGCGCCGAGAATAGAAGCGTAGCGGGACGGCGGTGACGCGGCCGGCCGGGGCGCCGGCCGCGGCGCCGTCCCGCGCGCCAGGGGAAGGAGTCCGAGCCGGCGATGCCCACGCCCCCCGAGTATCTGGAGATCGTCACGCTGCCGCCGCCCTCGACGCGCGGTCGCACGTCGCTCGAGGAGGCGATCGCCACGCGCCGATCGGTGCGGGAGTACAAGCGCCAGGGGCTCGAGGAGCAGCAGCTGTCGCAGCTGTTGTGGGCGCTGCAGGGCATCACCGACGACGACGGCCTGCGCGCCGCGCCCTCGGCGGGCGCGCTCTATCCGCTCGAGCTGTACGTGGCCAGCGCCGACGGCCTCTTCCGCTACGAGCCGCGCGGCCACCGTCTCGGCCGCCTGCTGGACCGCGACCCGCGGCGCGACCTGGCCGCGGCGGCGCTCGGCCAGGATGAGCTGCAGGACGCCCCGGTCACCTTCGTCCTCACCGCGGTCTACGAGCGCATCGAGCGCAAGTACGGGCACGCGCGCGGCGAGCGCTACACGATGATGGAGGCCGGGCACGCCGCCCAGAACCTGCTCCTGCAGGCGACCGTCCTGGGGCTGGCCAGCGTGCCCATCGCGGCCTTCGAGGACGACCGCGTGCGCGCCGCCCTCGAGCTGCCGCCCGACCACGAGCCGCTCTACCTGATCCCGGTCGGCCACCGCCGCTGAGCTGGCCGGGCGGTCCGGGCCGCGAGGATACGCGATGCCGGCGCTGCGCGAAGCGCTGTTCTACGAGACCCGGCCGGGCGGGCGCGTGCTGTGCACGCTCTGCCCGCACCGCTGCAACCTGCCGGACGGCTACCGCGGCGCCTGCGGAGTGCGCGTCCACCACGCCGGCAGGCTCTACACGCTGGTCTACGACCGCGTCGTGGCGGCCAACGTCGATCCCATCGAGAAGAAGCCGCTCTTCCACTTCCAGCCGGGGTCCAGCAGCTACTCGGTCGCCACCGTGGGTTGCTCGCTGCGCTGCGCCTTCTGCCAGAACTGGGAGATCGCGCACTGGGCGAAGGAGCACGTGCCGCACCACGCGGACCGGGCGGCGGGAGCGGCGGACGCCGCGTCCGGCGTTTCCCTCGACGACCTGCAGCGCCGCATTCCCGGCGAACCCGTCACGCCGCGCGGCATCGTCGAGGCGGCCGTGGCCGCCGGCTGCGAGTCGATCTCCTACACCTACACCGAGCCGACGATCTTCTACGAGCTGGCTCACGACACCGCCGTTCTGGCGCGCGCCGCCGGGCTCAAGAACGTCTTCGTCACCAGCGGCTACGTCTCTCCCGAGCCGGTGCGGCAGATCGCGCCGTATCTCGACGCGGTGAACGTGGACCTCAAGTCGTTCCGCGACGAGACCTACCGGCGCGTCAGCCGCGGCCGCCTCGCCCCGGTGCTCGAGGCCATCCGGCTGTACAAGGAACTCGGCGTGTGGGTGGAGGTCACCACCCTGGTGGTGCCGGGACTCAACGACTCCGACGAGGAGCTGCGCGAGATCGCCGCCTTCGTGCGCTCGGTGGGCGCCGAGGTGCCATGGCACGTGACGCAGTTCCACCCCACCTACCGGATGCAGGATCGCCGGGCCACGCCGGTGGCGGCGCTGCGCCGGGCGCGCGAGATCGGGATGCAAGCCGGCCTGCGCTACGTGTACGAGGGCAACGTGCCGGGCGAGGGCGGCGAGAACACCTTCTGCCACGCCTGCGGCGCCGCGCTGATCACGCGCTTGTCGGTCTTCCTGCGCGACAACCGCATCCGCGGCGGGCGCTGCCCGCACTGCGGGGCCGCCGTCGACGGCGTGGGGATGGACGGCCGCTAGGGGGCGTGCTAGATATTGCCGACCGGGGTCGCCTCGGCCGCCGCAGCCCGCCGCGCTCCTCCGGCTTTCGGTTCGAGGCTTTCGCTTGTCCGCCCCGCGGGGGCGTCGGGTCTCGACGGCGGTTTCCGAACCAACCACCGCTCCGGAGATGTGATGAGCGCACAGCTCGAGTCCTTCACCTACGACGACGCGATCGCGCGCAAGTTCCTGATCGCCACCTGGCTGTGGGGCCTGGTGGGCATGATCGTGGGCCTGCTCATCGCCCTGCAGCTGGTGCTGCCGGGCCTCAACCTGGGCCCGTGGCTCACCTTCGGGCGGCTGCGCCCGCTGCACACCAACGCGGTGGTCTTCGCCTTCGCCGGCAACGCCTTCTTCTGCGGGGCGTACTACTCGACGCAGCGCCTGCTCAAGACGCGCATGTTCTCGGACACGCTTTCCAACCTGCACTTCTGGGGCTGGCAGGCGATCATCGTGGCGGCGGCGCTCACCCTGCCGGGCGGCTTCACGCAGGCCAAGGAGTACGCCGAGCTGGAGTGGCCGATCGACATCGGCATCGCGGTGGTGTGGGTGGTCTTCGCGGTCAACTTCTTCGCCACCATCGCCCGCCGGCGCGAGCGGCACCTCTACGTGGCCATCTGGTTCTACATCGCCAGCCTCCTGACGGTGGCCATCCTGCACATCTTCAACAACCTGTCGGTGCCGGCCGGCTTCCTCAAGAGCTACCCGATCTACGCCGGCGTGCAGGACGCCTTCATGCAGTGGTGGTACGGCCACAACGCCGTGGCCTTCTTCCTGACCACGCCGTTCCTCGGGCTCATGTACTACTTCATGCCCAAGGCGGCCGAGCGGCCCGTCTATTCGTACCGGCTCTCCATCCTGCACTTCTGGTCGCTGGTCTTCATGTACATCTGGGCGGGGCCGCACCACCTGCACTACACGGCGCTGCCGGAGTGGGCCTCGACCCTGGGCATGATCTTCTCGGTGATGCTGTGGATGCCGTCGTGGGGCGGCATGGTCAACGGCCTGCTGACCCTGCGCGGCGCCTGGCACAAGGTGGTCGAGGATCCGGTCCTCAAGTTCTTCGTGGTGGCGGTGACCGCCTACGGCATGGCCACCTTCGAGGGCCCGATGCTGTCGGTCAAGAGCGTCAACGCCCTGGCGCACTACACCGACTGGATCATCGCGCACGTGCACACCGGAGCGCTGGGCTGGAACGGCTTCCTCACCTTCGGGATGATCTACTGGTTGCTGCCGCGCGTCTTCCAGGCCAAGCTCTACAGCCAGAAGCTGGCCGAGGTGCACTTCTGGCTGGCACTCTTCGGCATGGTCCTCTACGTCACCTCCATCTACACCGCCGGGCTCACCCAGGGCCTCATGTGGCGGGCCTTCGACGAGACCGGGCGGCTGGCGTTCCCGGACTTCATCGAGACCACGATGCGGCTCATGCCCATGTACTGGACGCGGGCCCTCGGCGGGCTGCTCTACATCAGCGGCGTCGTGCTGTGCGGGCACAACATCCTCATGACCTGGCGGGCCCGGCCGGCCCGCTACGCCGAGCCCGTCGTGCAGGCGCCGCCGCTGCCGCGCGGCTACGCGCGCGAGCCCGGGGCCGCGGCGCCGGCCGGCGCCTGGAAGCGCTTCACCTCGCTGGGCTGGCACCGCCGCTGGGAGGGCCTGCCGCTCACCTTCACGGTGATGACGGCGCTGGCGGTGATCGTGGCCTCGCTGTTCGAGATCCTGCCCACCTTCCTCATCCGCTCCAACGTGCCGACCATCGCGGCGGTGAAGCCCTACACGCCGCTGGAGCTGGCCGGGCGCGACCTCTACATCCGCGAGGGCTGCTTCAACTGCCACTCGCAGATGATCCGCCCGCTGCGCCCGGAGACCGAGCGCTACGGCGAGTACTCCAAGCCGGGCGAGTTCGTCTACGACCACCCGTTCCTGTGGGGCTCGCGGCGCATCGGCCCCGACCTGGCGCGCGAGGGTGGCAGGTACCCGGACCTGTGGCACGTGCGGCACATGGAGAAGCCGCGCTCGATCACGCCCAAGTCGATCATGCCCGCTTATCCCGGCCTGCTGACCACGCCCCTCGACTTCGCCGGCATCCAGGCCAAGGTGGACGCCATGGCGATGCTCGGCGTGCCTTACGGCGAGGCGGTGAACCGCGCTCCGGAGATGGCGCGGGCGCAGGCCCGCGAGGTGGCGGCGCGCGCCGCCGCGCAGGGCGACCGGCGCCGCCTCGAGGACAAGGAGATCACGGCGCTGATCGCGTACCTGCAGCGCCTGGGGACGGACATCAAGAAGGGCGGGGCGGGGGCGCAGGCCCCGGCAGCGATGTCGGCGGCGCCCGCCGGGGCGCGGTGACGTGACCCTGACCGACGTGATGAGCAACTCCGGCCTGGCCGGCTACGCCGTGGTCGCCATGATCCTGTTCATGACGGTCTTCGTGGCCATCGTGCTGCGGATCTTCGCGCCGTGGCGCAAGCGCGAGATGGACGAGGCGAGCCGCCTGCCGCTCGACGACGGCGACGACGCGAGAGCGCGCCCGGGAGTGAGGCGATGAGCGATCCGACGCAGAGCCCGGAGCCGGGGGCCGCGGCCGGGGGGCGCCGGCGCCCCGAGCCGGACCGCATCCTCGAGCACGACTACGACGGCATCCGGGAGTACGACAACCCGATGCCGGGATGGTGGGTCTACATCTTCTGGGCCACCATAGTCTTCGCCGTGCTTTACTGGCTCAACGTGCCGGGCCTCGGCTCGGGCAAGGGGCGCATCGCCGCCTACCAGGCCGACCTCGCGCGGGCGCAGGCCAAGTACGGAGCGCCCTCGGCGCCGGCCGTGGCGCTGAGCGAGGCCGACCTGCTGGCCGCCGCCCAGGACCCGGCCAAGCTGGCGCTCGGCCGGACCACCTTCACCACCAACTGCGCGGCGTGCCACGGCGCCGACGGCGGCGGCGTCATCGGGCCCAACCTCACCGACGATTACTGGATCCACGGCGGCGCCCCGCTGAACCTCCTCGGCACGGTGCAGAACGGCGTCCTCGACAAGGGCATGCCGGCCTGGAACGCGGTACTCAAACCCGAGCAGGTCGAGGCCGTGGTGGCCTACGTGGCCACCCTGCACGGGACCACGCCGGCCAACCCCAAGGCGCCGCAAGGCGTCAAGGCCGGAGAGGCGGCGCCGGGAGACGCGGCGGCGCCGGGGACGGCGAAGTAGCGGGCGACGAGCAGCGGCGCCGGGCCGCGCGCCGGTCCGGTGATCCCACGCAGGCCGATCGGAGACGCACCCATCTTGGCAACCGAGACCGCACCCAGGCAGGCGGCCGAGCGCGTCCTCTCGACGCTCAACCCGGACGGGTCGCGCCGCTGGCTGCGGCCGCGCCCGTCCCCGGGGCGCTTCCTGCGCACGCGGCGCGCCGTCGCCTACGCCCTCATCTTCCTCTTCGTCCTGATCCCGTACGTCAAGATCGGCGGCAAGCCGGTCATCCTGCTCGACATCGAGCGCCGCCAGTTCACGCTCTTCGGCACCACCTTCCTGCCCACCGACATGCTGCTGTTCATGCTGCTGTTCGTGGGCGCGTTCTTCTTCATCTTCTTCCTCACCGCCCTGCTCGGGCGCGTCTGGTGCGGCTGGGGCTGTCCGCAGACGGTGTACATGGAGTTCCTCTTCCGGCCGGTCGAGCGGCTGGTGGAGGGCGGCTGGCGCGGCTCGCAGCGGCTGGACGCGCGGGGTCTCTGGGCGTCGCGCCGGATGGTCAAGCACGTCGTCTACCTGGTTCTCGCATTGATCCTGGCGCACATCTTCCTCGCCTACTTCGTCCCGGTCGGGGAGCTGCTGACCTGGATGCGCCGCTCGCCGGTCGAGCACCCCACGTCGTTCCTGGTCATGGCCTGCACCACGGCGCTCATCTTCTTCGACTTCGCCTACTTCCGCGAGCAGACCTGCCTGGTGGCCTGCCCGTACGGGCGCCTGCAGTCGGTGCTGCTCGACCGCCGCTCGCTGATCGTCGGCTACGACCGCGCGCGCGGCGAGCCGCGGCGCAAGGGCCTGGTGGGCCGCCCGGCCGAGGCCGGCGATTGCGTCGATTGCAAGCTGTGCGTGCAGACCTGCCCGACCGGCATCGACATCCGCGACGGGCTGCAGATGGAGTGCATCCACTGCACGCAGTGCATGGACGCGTGCGACACGGTGATGGTGCGCGTCGGCAAGCCGCCGGGCCTCATCCGCTACGGCTCGCAGGACGGCTTCGAGGGCCGGGCGTCGCGGCGGCTGCGGCCGCGCGTCGTGCTCTACCCGGCGGCGCTGGCGGTCAGCCTCGGGCTCTTCGTGTGGGTCGTGGGCACGCGCGGCGACACCGACGTGACCCTGCTGCGCGGCATCGGCGCGCCCTACACGCTCGCCCCCGACGGCCGGGTGCTCAACCAGGTGCGCATCAAGGTGGCCAACCGGGCCGGCGCGGAGCAGAGCTACCGCATCGAGCTGCTGGGGGCTCCCGGGGCCACCCTGATCGCGCCCCAGAACCCGCTGCCGGTGCCGGCCGGCAAGTCGGCCACGACCAGCGTCTTCGTCATGGCGCCGGCCGACGCCTTCCACGAGGGCGTGCGCGAGGTCGCGTTCCGGCTGACGGGCAGCGCCGGCCGGTTCGCGGAGGCGTCGCCGTACCGGCTGGTGGGCCCGGAGGAAGAAGAGGAGGGCGAGCCCTGATGCGCGCCGCGAAGCTCTGGCCCCTGGCCGTGGTCGCCGTACTGGTCGTGACCATCGGCGCCAACGTGCTCATCTACTACCTGGCGCGCGATCCCGGCGCGGCCGTGGTGGAGCGCGACTACTACCGGCGCGCCGTGGGCTGGGACTCGACCATGGCGCAGGCGCGCCGCAACGAGGCGCTGGGCTGGCAGCTGGAGGCCGGCCTGGGCACGGTCACGCCCGCGGGGGCGACGCTGACCGTGCGCCTCACCGACCGCGCCGGCGCCCCGCTGGCCGGGGCCGTGGTGCGCGTCGAGGCGGTGCACAACCGCGACGCCGCTCATCCGGTGGCGGCCGCGCTGGCGCCGGGCGGCGACGGCGCCTACGCCGCCACGCTGCCCCTGCGCCGGCTCGGGATGTGGGAGCTGCGCTTCGAGGTGACGCGCGGCGCGGAGCGCTTCACCCAGTCGCTGCGCCGCGAGGCGGCGGGGCGGGCAGGGGCTCCGGCGCCATGACGGCGGCCCTGATCGGCGGCGTGCTGGTGGCCAGCCTGCTCGGCAGCCCGCACTGCGCCGGCATGTGCGGCCCGTTCGTCTGCTTCTACTCGGGCACCGGCGAGAAACCGCGGGCGTGGGCGCACGTGGCCTACAACGGCGGCCG
>CAYLSO010000056.1:0-1636 GCA_964386525.1 uncultured bacterium | reverse complement strand
GGGGTTGCCACCTCGCCCAGCACGTGCACCAGGTTGCCGGCCAGCTTGCTGACCTCCACCGTGATGTTCGGATTGAGGTAGACGTCGGCATACAGGTCCGCGAGCACCGAGTCGAGCTCGGCTGTGGAGCGGCCGGCGACCCGCACGTCACCGACGCGCGGCAGCGAGACGGCGCCGTCGGGCCGCACGATGACCGTAGCGGTGATTGGCCGGTTGTCGAGCACCAGCCCGTAGTCCACCGTCAGCTCGTCGCCGGGGCAGATGCGGTAGGGATAGGGCTCGAGCGCCAAGAAGGTCGAATCGCCGGGGCCCAGCGGCTCCACCGGGATGACGGCGCGCCTGGCGTGGGCCGGCGGCGGCAGCAGCAGCACGGCGGCCGCGCCCAGCCAAAGCACCCAAGCGAGGGGAGTTTTCACCCTGGGCAGACTGCGGTAGGTCATCAGCATCCTCCGGACGGATTGCCGGGTCCGCGGCTCGTCGCCGTCCCACCGGGAGAGATCGGCAGCCGGCCGCAGAAACAAAACCCCCCGGCGACCGCGGCCCACGAAGGCAGCGGAAACCCGGGGGTTCCACTCCAGCGGGAGCTCAGGCGCCAATCGCCCGGATGCAAATCGCAATGAGCCAAGGATCCGGGCTGTATACCAGCGGCCCGCCACGCGCCCATGGGCGCTACCGGACCGAAGCATTAGCAAGTTGCGCCTGAGCTACCCTCCGTCTTTCGGTGCGGTCTGGGCCTTGTTACCCAGACCCCCACCAGGATAAGCACCCCGGAATCCACTGTCAACCGCCAACCCCGTGCGGGCTTGCCCGGGTCGGCGTGGGATTCTAGGGATTAGTCATAGCAAACCCCGTACCGGGAGCCGGCATCCGGGCCAGGACGGCCTCGGCGAGAAGCGGCACCAGGATCTCGTGGTGGCCGGTCAGCTCCAGGCCGCGCCCGCCGGCGGCGCGCGTCGGCCGCTCCAGGACGTTCACCCGCGGCCGGTAGTGCTGGATCTGGTCGAGGTTCACCGTCGTCAGGCCCTCGAGGGCGGCGCCCAGATTCACGGCGACCGTCAGGGCCTTGAGGAACACCTCGGGCAGGATCACCGCCGACCCCAGATTGAGGACGACCGAGCCGCGTGCCTCGGCGAGCGAGTGGGCGAGGATGCGGAAGTCGCGCAGCGTGGCCTCGCCGAGGGCGGCGCCGTCCCCTTCCGGGTGAGCGTGCACCGTGTCGGTGCCGAACGCCACGTGCACGGTCGCCGGCACGCCGGCGCGGTAGGCGGCCGCCAGCAGGCTGTGCGCGGCGTGCGGCGCTCCTTCCTCCGCGAGCTTGCGCCCGAGGGCCTCGCCGAGCCCCTCGCCGCGCCCGGCCGCCGTCCGCGCCGCCGCGAAGAAGAAGGAGCCGGTCTCGCGCACCATCCCGAACACACCCTGCCGCAGGTGCGCCTCGACATCCTCGGAGGTGCCGCCGAAGAGCGCCAGCTCGCAGTCGTGGATCGCCCCGGCGCCGTGCAGCGCCAGGTGCGTGGCGATTCCGCTCTCGAGCCAGCGGACCAGCCACGGCGACACGCCCACCTTGACGACGTGGGCCCCGGCGAGCAGCACCACGGGACGGCCGGCGGCCCGCGCCGCGACCACCGCGTCGGCCGCG
>CAYLSO010000055.1:0-1626 GCA_964386525.1 uncultured bacterium | reverse complement strand
GGGATCGACATGGTCTTGCCGTTCACCTCGACGTGGCGGTGGCGCACCAGCTGCCGGGCCGCCGAGCGCGACGGCGCCATGCCGAGGCGGTAGAGCACGTTGTCGACGCGGCACTCGAGCATCTGCAGCAGGGCCACGCCGGTGACCCCCTTCTGGCGCTCGGCCTTGGCGAAGTAGCCGCGGAACTGCCGCTCGAGCACGCCGTAGATGCGGCGCGCCTTCTGCTTCTCGCGCAGCTGCAGCCCGTAGTTGGTCTCCTTCACCCGCCGGCTCTTACCGTGCTCGCCGGGGGCGTAGCCGCGCCGCTCGATGGCGCACTTGTCCGAGAAGCAGCGCTCGCCCTTGAGGAACAGCTTGATGCCTTCCCGCCGGCACAGGCGGCAGCGCGCATCGTGATAGACCGCCATGCTTCCTCCTAAACCCTGCGCCGCTTCGGCGGGCGGCAACCGTTGTGCGGAATGGGGGTCACGTCGCGGATGGCGGAGATCTCCAGTCCCGCCGCCTGCAGCGAGCGGATGGCCGCCTCGCGCCCCGCGCCCGGGCCCTTGACCCAGACCTCGACCCGCTTGAGGCCGAGCGACAGCGCCTCCTTGGCGGTGCTCTCCGCCGCCACCTGCGCGGCGAAGGGCGTGCTCTTGCGCGAGCCCTTGAAGCCCGCCTTGCCCGCCGACGCCCAGGAGATGACGTTGCCCTCCGGGTCGGTGATGGTCACGATCGTATTGTTGAAGGACGCGCGGACGTGCGCCACGCCGACGGCCGGCGCCCGGCGGTCCTTCTTGCGCGTCTTCTTGCGCGTCTTCTCTCCACCTTCGTTCGCCACGAATCCTCCCCGGCGCCGGACCCGCCCCGCGCCGCCTGCCGCCTCTGCTGCTCTGCTCCCCGGTGTCGTCTACTTCTTGCCCGTCGGGCTCTTCACGACCCGCTTGCGCACCGCGCCGGCCGTCTTCTTGGGACCCTTGCGGGTGCGCGCGTTGGTCTTGGTCCGCTGCCCGCGGACCGGCAGGCCGCGCCGGTGCCGCAGCCCCCGGTAGGCGCCGATGTCCATGAGGCGCTTGATGTTCATCGCCACTTCGGTGCGCAGCGCGCCTTCCACCTTGAACTCGCGCTCGATGACGTTGCGCAGCTTGGCCGTGTCCTCGTCCGACAGGGCCTTCACCCGGATGCTCGGGTTGACCCCGGTCATGGCGAGGATGCGCCGCGCCGAGGTCGGACCGATGCCGAAGATGTACGTGAGCGCGGTCTCGATGCGCTTCTCGGCCGGCAGATCGACTCCCGCAATACGTGCCAACGCCTACCTCCTCTAGCCCTGGCGCTGCTTGTGCCGGCGGTTCCGGCTGCAGATCACCCGGACGACACCCTTCCTGCGAATGATCTTGCAGTGCTCGCAGATCTTCTTCACCGACGCCCGTACCTTCATACCTTGACCTTCTCTCCCTACTTGTACCGGTAAACGATGCGCCCCCGCGACAGATCGTACGGAGACAGCTCCACCGTCACCTTGTCTCCCGGCAGGATGCGGATGAAGTGCATGCGCATCTTGCCGGAGATGTGGGCCAGCACCTTGTGGCCGTTCTCGAGCTCCACGCGGAACATGGCGTTGGGAAGCGGCTCGATCACGGTCCCCTC
>CAYLSO010000054.1:0-4005 GCA_964386525.1 uncultured bacterium | reverse complement strand
AAGGCGGGAGCTGGCCCGGGGCGCGGGCGCGGCGCCGGCGGGGCGCCGTCGAGGCGGCGCGTCCTAGAAGAACTGCTCCTTCTTGATCTTCTTCTTGTCCATCCCCAGGCCCACGAGGATGTCGCTGACGTCCTTGAGCATGCCCTTGGAGCCGCACACGAACGCGGTCCGGCCCGCCGCGCTCGGCAAGTAGTGCGCCAGGTGCGCGGTGACGCGCCCCGTCATGCCGTCCCACGACCCCGCCGCCGGCTGCGACAGCGTGGGGTGGTAGGCGAACCGCGGGTGGCGCCCCGCCAGCGCCTCGAACTCCTCGTGGAAGATCAGGTCCTCGCGGTGGCGGCAGCCGAAGAACAGCGCGATATCCCGGTCCATGTCGCCGCGCTCGCACAGGTCCCGGAGCATGCCGCGCACCGGCGCGATGCCGGTGCCGGTGGCCACCAGGATGAGGTCGCGGTCGGTGTCGTCGCGCAGGCAGAAGGCGCCGTAGGGGCCCTGGAAGCAGATGGGGTCGCCGGCGCGCAGCTCCTGGAAGTAGCGCGAGCCGGGCCCGTCGGGGGTGACGTCCACGATGAGCAGCAGGCGCCGGGGATCGACGGGCGCCGAGGCGATCGAGTACGAGCGCAGCGTCTTCTCGGCCACCGGCACGGTCACGAACTGCCCGGCCTTGAAGCGGAACTCCGCCGGCTCGACCAGCTCGACGTCGAGCTCGTGGATCTTGGCGGTGTCCAGGCGGTTCGCCAGGACGCGCGCCCGGTAGGTCTCCTTGGCCATCCTCGACCCTCACGAAGTGGGGACGCGCGGCCGGTGTCGGCCGCGCCAACGGGATCGCGGGGAGGATAGAAGAGGGGCGGACCGCGCCGCAAGGCGCGGGGGACGGCGGGAGTCGGCGTGGGGGCGCGGGGGCGCGGGGGCGCGCGAGGTGACCCCGCGCCCGCTGTCTACGGCGACGGGAAGTCGGGCGGCCGGGCGGGGGCCGCGCCGGGGGGCGTGGGAGCCGGCGAGGGCTCGGTGGCAGCCGGCAGCGCCGCCGCCAGGGCCGCGGCCGCGACCGTCGCCTTGGCCTCGACGGGCCGCCGCAGCGGCGGCTCCTCGATCTCGCCGGAGCGGATCTCCGGCAGCCGCGCCTCGATGCGCGCGGCGTTGGCGGCCCCCAACCGCGCCTCGAGCTTGTGGGCGCGGTTGGTGGTGCCGCAGAACGGGCAGTATGACCAGTGGCTGTTGAGCCGCCGGTGGCACTGCACGCACGAGTCGCCGACGAAGTGGCCGCAGGACGGGCAGTAGTCGAACTCGCCGGCCAGCACGGTCGTGCAGTACGGGCACAGGCGGCGGTTCTCTTCGGCCACGTACACCACGCGGTTGACTTCCTCGATGGTGGTGATGCCGGCCAGCACCTTCTCGATGCCGTCCTCGGCCAGCGTGCGCATGCCGAGGTCGATGGCCGCGATGCGGATGGTGGAGTCGGGGGCCCCCTGGTTGATCAGCTCGCGCAGGTCGTCGTCGACCTCGAGGACCTCGAACAGCCCGGTGCGCCCGTAGTAGCCGGTGTTGCGGCAGTGCGCGCAGCCGGCGCCGCGGTAGGCGACCAGCGGCTCGTCGCCCTTGACGCCGAGCCCCAGGGCCCGCGCCTGCTCGGCGTGGAGGGCGAAGGACTCGCGGCACTTGGGGCAGATGGTGCGCACCAGGCGCATGGACATCACCGCCAAGAGCGACGAGGCCACCATGAACGGCTGCAAGCCGACGTCGATGAGGCGCGTGACCGCCGACGGCGCGTCGTTGGTGTGCACGGTGGACAGCACCAGGTGGCCGGTGATCGAGGCGCGGAAGGCGATCTGCGCGGTCTCCGTGTCGCGGACCTCGCCGATCATGATGACGTCGGGGTCCTGGCGCAGGATGGCGCGCAGCACCGAGGCGAAGGTCTTCTTGGCCTTCTCGTCCACCTGCACTTGGTTGATGCCCGCCACGTGGTTCTCGATCGGGTCCTCGACGGTCACGATGTTCGAGGTCTCCGAGTAGATGTGGCGCAGGAACGAGTAGAGGGTTGTGGACTTGCCCGAGCCGGTGGGGCCGGTGACCAGCACGATGCCCTGCGGGCGGCTGATCAGGCGGCGCACGCGCTCGAGGTCGTCGGGCTGCATGCCCAGGGTCTGGATGTCGGCCGGCTTGCGGTACTGGTCGACGATGCGGATCACGACCTTCTCGCCGTAGGTCACCGGCAGGGTCGAGATGCGCAGCTCGATCGGGCGCTGGGCGATCTCGACCTTGAAGTGGCCGTCCTGGGGCTGCCGCTTCTCGGCGATGTCCAGGTTGGCGAGCACCTTGATGCGCGACACGATGGCCGCCTGCGACCACTTGGGCAGCCGCGCCATCTCCTGCAGCAGGCCGTCGATGCGGAAGCGCAGGATGATCTCGCGCTCCTGCGGCTCGATGTGGATGTCGGAGGCGCGCTCGTTGACCGCCTTGGTGAGCACCCAGTTGGTCAGCCGCACGATGGGGCGGCCGTTGGACTCCTTGATCAGCTCGTCGATGGCCTCGGGCTCGCCGGGGGCTTCGACGCGCTTGATCTCGGCGATCTCCTCGTCGGCGGTGATGCGGTCGAGCACCTCGTTCATCGAGGTGTCGAGGTGGTAGTAGTGGGTGATCGCCTCGGCGATCTCGGAGGCGGGGGCGAGCACCGGGCGCACGAAGTGGCCGCTGAAGAAGCGGATGTCCTCGATGGCGCCGGCATTGAGGGGATCGGCCATCGCCACCACGAGGGCCGATGTGCGGCCGCCGCGCTGCCCCTCGATGGCCAGCGGCAGGGCCACATGGCGGCTGGCCAGCTCCTCGCTGATCAGCACCAGCACGTGGTCGTCGATCTCCATGCCCTCGAGCCGCACGACCGGCAGGCCGAGCTGCTGCTGCAGCACGTCGCAGATCACCTGCTCGGTGACCCAGCCGCGCCGCACCAGGACCTGCCCGATGAGCTCGCCGGTGGTCTTCTGCTCGGCGAGCGCCTCTTCGAGCTGGGCTTCGGTCACGACCTCCGCGGCCAGGAGCAGATCGCCGATCTTTCGCCGTTCGCGGGGCATGGTTCTCCTTCCCTGTCGTTCCGCCGGGGGCCGGGGCCGGCTCCGTCCGGTCCGGCAAGCGCTTGGCGGCGGAATCCCCAGCCTGGCGCCAGCACGAGTCGTGCCGCCCCCCGAGACCTCACCGGCAAGCGTCGGCGCCCGTGGGTCTAGGCCCGGCGTTGCAGGCCGCGGGCCGTCCCCGCGCGCGGCGTGCATTCTGCACGCGGGGGGAGCCCAGCGGCCCCGGCGGGAGGGGCGCGCCGCGGGCGACAGCCGGCCCCGCAGGGGGTGCTGGCCGCCTCTTCGGTCATCGGCTATTCTCGTCCGGACACGAGTGCATTCTCAGGGAAGGAGGCCCTTTGGCGGACCCTGTCATGGCCCCGCGGACGGCGGCGGACCAGCCCCAGCCGCCCGCCGACGATTCCGGAGCCCTCGCCTGCGCCTGGCAGGAGGGGGACACCCCCGAGCGCTGCCGCTTCCGGCAGCGCACGTCGTTCCTCTCCGACGTGCTCGGCCTCGACGCGCTGCTCAACGCCTGCACGGCGTTCGTGCACGGGCAGGTGCGCGCCGAGCACGTGCGCTTCTGGCTCCACCGCATGGGCGGGCGCTACCTCGTGCACCGCGAGTACGCGCCGACCTTCGCCGAGGGCTACCACGAGCTGCGCCGTCCGCCGGGGGAGGGGCTCGCCGGCCGCGCCGCCCTCGACAAGCGCACCTACCTGCTCGGGCCGTCGCGCGACGACCCGAAGTGGCAGGGCGAGCAGCCGCCGTGGCAATCGGCGCTGGCCGTGCCGATGGTGCGACGCGGCCAGGTGCTCGGCGTCATGGAGTGCCGCGACAAGGCCGGCGGCGGTCCGTTCACGCCGCGCGACGCCAGGCTGCTCGAGTCGGTGGCCGGTGAGTTCTCGGCGGCCATCGAGAACGCCCAGCTCTACTTCGACATCCGGCGCCGGGCCGC
>CAYLSO010000053.1:0-12169 GCA_964386525.1 uncultured bacterium | reverse complement strand
CATGGCCGCCAAGGGCGAGATGGCCGCCGAGATCGGCCACGAGCTCTCCAACTACCTGGCGGCGATCAGCGGCCGGGCGCAGATCCTGCTGCTCGAGGCCGCGCAGTCGGAGAACCAGAAGCTGGAGCGCAACGCGCGCGTCATCCACGAGCAGGCCGCCAACATGGCCATCCTGACCCGCGGACTCATGGACTTCTCCTACAAGGAGATCAAGATCCAGCGCATCGACCTCGCCGACCTCATCAAGCGGACGGTGGAGTTCGTGCGCCCGCAGAACAAGTTCGACGGCGTCGAGTTCGAGCTCGATCAGGCCGAGGGCCTGCCGGCCATCGCCGCCGACCCCGGGCAGATCCAGCAGGTCTTCCTCAACCTCTTCAACAACGCCGCCGACGCGATGAACGAAAAGGGCTCGCCGCGCAAGCGCATCAAGGTGGTGGCGAAGAAGAAGGACGGCGCGAACTCCGTGGAGATCGTGGTCTCGGACACCGGCCCGGGCATGAAGCACGACGTCCTGCGCCGCGTCTTCGAGCCCGCCTTCACCACCAAGCCCAGCGGCCACGGCTTCGGACTGTCGACGAGCTACCGCATCATCACCCTGCACGGCGGCACCATCGTCGCCGAGAGCGAGTCGGGGCGGGGCGCCACCTTCCGGGTGGTGCTCCCCGTCGGGCAGCTGCAGGCCGGCTAGTGCCCGCGCCGCTCGAGCCCGCCGCCGGCGCTCCCCCCGCGGCCCGCGCCGCGGGCGGCGGCCCGGACCCCGGCGCGGGGCCGGCTTTGCCGCCGCTGCCCGGGGCCGCCTGGAGCATCGGCACGCTGGCGCTCGCCGCCGCGGCCGTCTGGATTCTGCTCCAGGTGCAGGCCGTGTTCGTGGTGCTCATCGGCTCGGTGCTGCTGGCCGCGCTCCTCGACCCGGCGGTGGCGCGCCTGAGCCGGTTGCGGGTGGGCCGGCGGCTGCTCGGCCGGCGGGGCGCGGCGGCGGTCGTCGTCATCCTCGGTGTGGGCGTCCTCGGCGCCGCCTTCGTGCTCGTGGCCCCCGCGATCTGGGAGGAGGGCACGCGCCTGGCGCGCGACCTGCCCGGCTACGTGGGGGTGGCGCGCCAGAAGCTCCTCGGTCTGCTCAACGACCCGCGGCTCCTGCCGCCGGGCGCGGGCGACAACGTGCAGGCCGAGATCAACCGGCTCCTGGCCGAGGGCGGGCGCCAGGCGGCCGGCTGGGCGGTCTCCTTCGCGGCCAATCTGCTCCAGATCCTCGGCTACGCGGTGATCCCGCTGGGGGCCTTCTACATCCTCGCCGACAGGGCGCGACTGCGGCTCGATGGGCTCGCCGCCGTGCCTCCCGCCTGGCGTCCGTGGGCGCGGGTCTTCCTGGATGACAGCGCGCGGGCGCTATCTGCCTACGTGCGCGGCCAGTCGGCGGTCTGCGCCACCGCCGCGGTCCTGTACTCCATCCTGTTCTCGCTGCTCGGCCTGCCGTACGGCGTGGCGCTGGGGGTGCTCGCGGGCCTGGCGGAGGCGGTGCCCTTCCTCGGCTCGCTCCTGGCGGCCACCATCATCGGCGTGACCGGGCTGGCGAGCGGCCTGCCCGTGGCCCTGCGCGGTCTGGCGGGCTACCTGGTCGGCAACCAGGTCGTCAACTACGCGATCACACCGCGCTTCATGTCCAAGGAGCTCGATCTCCATCCCTTCTACGTGATCCTCGCCGCATTGGCGGGCGCCAGCCTCGGCGGGCCGGGGGGCGCGCTGCTGGCCCTGCCGGCCGCCGCCGTGGCCCAGACGCTGGTGCGCCGGGCCTGGGGCGGCCCGCCGGGCGCGGAACGCCCCGCGCCCCCGAACTCGCCGTGAACCTCGGGCTCGTCGCGCGCGTGGACCTGCACCAGGCCGTCATCCTGGCGAGCGGGGGCGGGGAGGTCGCGTGCCGCATCCGGGCCCGGCTCATGGACCGCGCCAAGCGGCTGCGCGGCGCCCTGGTGGCAGGCGACGAAGTGGAGTGGGACACCGACGAGCAGGGCACCGCGGTGGTCGAGGAGGTCCTGCCGCGGCGCAACGCCTTCACGCGGCGCGCCGCCGGCTTTCCGGGCCGCGAGCAGGTGCTGGCCGCCAACCTCGACGAGGTGGTCGTGGTCGCGTCGCTGGCGCGGCCGAGCCTGCGCGAGGGACTGCTGGACCGCGTCGCGGTGGCTGCCGAGGGCGCCGGACTGCCGCTGCGCATCGTGCTCTCCAAGGTCGACCTGGCGACGGCGGAGGAGAGCGCGCGGCCGGCCGACCTGTATCGCGCCATAGGCTATCCGGTGCATGTGGTGAGCGCTCTCGAAGGCCACGGCGTCGCCGAGCTGTACGCCGGGATCCGCGGCCGCCGCAGCCTGGTGGTCGGCCACTCCGGGGTGGGCAAGAGCACGCTCCTGAACGCCTTCGAGCCGGCGCTCGGCCTGCGCGTCGGCGAGGTGAACGCGGTGACCGGGCGGGGCCGGCAGACGACCGCGGCCGCCGTACTCGTGCGCCTGGCGGACGGCACCGAGGTGGTGGACTCGCCGGGCTTCCGCGCCTTCGCCCCATGGGGCCTGAGCCGCGAGGAGCTCTTCCACACCTTCCGCGACCTGCGCGGGCTGGCGGCCGGCTGCCGCTTCCGCGACTGTGGCCACGTGGCCGAGCCGGGTTGCGCGGTGCGCGCCGCGGTCGAGGCGGGGCGCGCCTCCCGCGAGCGCTACGAGTCGTACGCGCGGCTGCGCGAGGAGCTGGAACAGGAGGGGGAGGCGTGAGGCGCGGCTCGCCGTTCTCGCGCGCGGTGCTCGGGCTGGCGTGCGCGCGCGCCGGGCACGAGCACGCGGTGCGGCCGTGGCGCGGCCTGTGCGACTGCGGCTCGCCGCTGGCGGTCCGCTACGACCTGCCGCGCCTGGCGCGGCGCTGGCGGCGGGGCTCGCTGGCGCGGCGCCGCGGCGGCCTGTGGCGCTTCCGCGAGGTGCTGCCGCTGGCCGCCGGCGTGCCGGTCACCGATCTCGGGGAGGGCGGCACGCCGCTGCTCCCGGCGATGCGGCTGGGGCGCGAGCTGGGGCTGGCGCGCCTGTGGATCAAGGACGAGTCGGGCAATCCCACCGCCTCCTTCAAGGCGCGCGGGATGGCCGTGGCCGTGAACGTGGCCGTGGCCCTCGGGCGCACCGTCCTCGCCGTGCCCTCGGCCGGCAACGCCGGCTCGGCGCTCGCCGCCTACGCGGCGGCGGCGGGTGCGGCGGCGCACGTCTTCATGCCGCGCGACACGCCCCGCGTCTTCCTGGCCGACTGCCGGCTGCTCGGCGCGCGCGTCACGCTGGTCGACGGCCTCATCACCGACGCCGCCCGCGCGCTGCGGGAGGGGGCCGCCGGCGACTGGACCGATTTGTCGACCCTGCGCGAGCCCTACCGGCTGGAGGGCAAGAAGACCCTCGGCTACGAGATCGCCGAGGCGCTCGGCTGGCGGCTGCCCGACGTGATCGTCTATCCCACCGGCGGCGGCACGGGCCTCCTCGGGATGTGGAAGGCCTTCGAGGAGTTGGAGGCCCTCGGGTGGATCGAGCCCGGACGCCGCCCGCGCATGGTCTGCGTGCAGGCTGCGGGGTGCGCGCCCCTGGTGCGGGCCTTCCATGCCGGCGAGCCGAGCGCGGCGCCGTGGGAGGACGCGCAGACGGCGGCGTCGGGCCTGCGCGTGCCGGCGGCGGTGGCGGACTTCTGGATCCTGCGCGTCCTGCGCGACAGCCGCGGAACGGCGGTGGCCGTCCCGGAGGCGTCGCTGCTCGCCGACACCCTCCGCCTGTCGCGCCGCGAGGGCGTGGTGGCATGCCCGGAGGGCGGCGCCGCCCTGGCCGCCCTGCGGCAGCTGGCGGCAGACGGGTGGGTAGCGCCCGACGAGGATGTGGTGCTCTTCAACACGGGCAGCGGGCTCAAGTACCTGGAAGCCCTGGAGCAGGCGCTGGCGGCGGAGCGGGTGGCCGTGGGCTAGGGGGCGTCTCGGGGAAGGCTGGGAGCCGCGCCGGGCACCGCGGGCTCGCTTGACCGGCGTTCACCGCGCCCGATAGAGTCTGGGCGGATGGTCTGCCGCGCGGTGGGGACGGATACGCGAAGGAGGTGCGTCGTGAGGCACGAGCGTCGGCGGTGGGTGGGCCTGGTGGCTGTGACCCTGCTTTTCGGCGCGGCGTTGGCGGGCTGCGGGGGCAGTGCGGCGCCGCCGCCGGAGAGCGTGCCGCCGCCGGGGCACGCGGGTCCCGTGCCGCCGTCGGGCGTGTCCCAGCCCGGCGTGCCGCCGGCCGGCCCGGGCGGGGCCGTGCCCGCCGATCCGCGCTTGGCCTCCGCCGCGGGCGAGGGGGCGCTGACCACCGGCTGGCGCTACCGCTTCGACATGGTGTCGCCGGCCAACGAGCGCAACGCCATCCGCGAGCGCGCCGTCGATCTCTACTTCTGGCCCGACACGACGCGCGTCTGGTTCCAGCTGCAGAATCGCGTGGGCGCGCCCATCAAGATCCTGTGGAACGAGTTCCGCTTCCGCGACACCGACAACCGGGTCTTCAAGGTGGTGCACGAAGGGATCCAGTACGAGCGCCGCAACGATCCCCTCGACTACACGCTGGTGGCGGGCAACCAGCGCTACAGCGACTGGTTCGCGCCCGTCGACCTGATGGAAGACCCGACGGCGGCGCAGGGCGGCGGCATGCGCCGGCTGTTCCCGACCAACGGCATGGCCGAGGGCTACCTCGGCAAGACCTTCGCGGCCAACTTCGTGCTCGAGATCGACGGCCAGCCGAAGCAGTACGAGCTGGTCTTCAAGGTGCAGAGCGTGATCCCGCCGCGGTAGGCCGGCCGCGCGCGGCGGATGGCAAGACGGGAGATGCCGATCGCAGCGGCATCTCCCGTGGCGTTTCCAGCGGCCGCGCGGCGCGCCGCGGGCGGCCCGTCAGGCGAGCAGCGCCGGCATCGCCTCCTGCATCGGGGTGGTGATCTCCGCCCCGTCCGGACCCCAGTACATGTCGATCTCGCTGCGCACGCCGAAGCGCCCCGGCAGATAGACCCCGGGCTCGATCGAGAAGCCCGTGTAGGGCAGCAGCAGGCGGTCGTCCACGGTCTCCAGGTGGTCGAGGTTGGCGCCATTGCCGTGGACTTCCACGCTTATCGAGTGGCCCAGGCGGTGGATGAAGTAGCGGTCCAGCCCGCGCTCGGCGAGGTAGCCGCGGGCCACGTCGTCGGCCTCGTAGCCGCGCGTCGGGATGCGGCCCGCGGCCCGCTCGCGCAGGAAGGCCACCGCCGCATCGCGCGCCCCGGCGACGGCGTCCCACACGCGCTGCACCTCGTCCGGCACGCGCCGGCCGAGGAAAGCCATCCAGGTGATGTCGGCGTGGATGCTGCCCGGCCGGTCCTCGCGGCCCCACAGGTCGAGGAGCACCACCTCGCCCTCCTTGACCGGCAGCGAGCCGTCGGGGCCCGGCGAATAGTGCGGGTTGGCGGCGTGGGGCCCGACGGCGACGATCGGCTCGTCGTCGAGGCGCAGGCCGGCGGCGCGCAGCATCCCGGCCAGCTTCTGCTGCACCTCGTATTCGCTCGGCGCCTCGCCCCGCCGCGCGCACTCGACGAGGTAGGCGTGCGTGCGCCGGGCGCCGTCGCCGAGGATCTGGGCGGCGCGCCGGTGGCCGGCCAGCCCCTCGGCGTCCCATGAGGCCTCGAAGCGCGACACCAGGTCGCCGCTTGAGACCACCTCGACGCCGCAGTCGCGCACCAGCTCGAGGGTGCCGGCGTCGACGCGCGACACGTAGGGCACGGCGTTGCGGGGCGAGTACTCCATCGCCACCCGGCGCCGCCCGGCGAGCAGGCGGCGCAGGTTCTCCTCGAGGTCGCGCCAGCCGGAGTAGGCCGTCCGCGCGCCGGGCTTCGCAGCGAAGTGGTGCGCCTCGATGGCGTGGTGCAGCCACTGCGGTTCGCCGGCGGCGGGGATGAGGCAGAACCAGCGCCGCGTGTGGTGCGCGTCCGGCGGGAAGCCGGCGAGGCTCTGGGCGATGGGATTGGAGTGGCGGAAGTCGTAGAGCAGCCAGCCGTCGAGCCCCGCCTCTTCGAGGGCTTGCTGAATCGCATCCACCCGCATGTGCGCCCCCCCTCGGTTGCCGCCGTGGCGTGTCACCCGGGTGGGCGCACGCCGATGCCGATCACGCCCGGTCGGCGCGGTCGCGGAGACTGTAGCACCGAATCCGGCCGGCAGCGCGGCGAAAGCCGCCGGGCCGGGTGCGGGGCGCTGGGCGAACTCAGCGGAAGTCGCCGCGGTCGGGGACGGGACGGCGGTCGGCCGACGCGCCGCGCACCGCCGTGGCCGAGTCGGGCTCGGCCAGCGGCCCGCGGGGGGCGGTCAGGCGCGTGCCCACCCCGTGCTCGTGCACCAACTCGCCGCCCTCGCGGGCGGCGGCGAAGAGCAGCACCGCGAGTCCCACCATGGCGGCGGTGAAGAGCGGGCGGGGCCGTGGGCCGCCGCGGCGGGCCGCACTCAGGCGCCAGAAGGCGAGCCCGGCAGCCGCGCCCGTGGTGAGGAAGGTGAGCAGGCGGTGCTCGTCCAGGGCGGCGCGCGCCGCGGCCACGGGAGCGGCGCTGCCGGCGGCCAGCCAGCCGGTGGCCGAGGCGGCGACGGCCGTGAGCGCGCCGAGGTAGAGCAGCCAGCGCGCCAGGGCCTCGGCCGGCGGTCGACGCGCCACCACGCAGGCCAGCTCGGCGGCGGCGGCGGCCACCAGGAAGGCGATGGGGAAGTGGACGACGAGCGGGTGGACGTTCTGCACGGCGGCGTCAGTCGAGCAGCACGATCTTGCCGTCGCGGCGCGCGGGGCCGAGGCTCACCCGGTAGAAGTAGACGCCCGCGGGGACGCGGCCGCCGCCGGTGTCGGTGCCGTCCCAGGTGGCGGCGTGCCGGCCGGCGGGCACCGGGCCGGCCACGAGCTCCCGCACGAGCCGGCCGCTGACGGCGTACACCGCGATGCGCGCCGCGGCCGGCGTCGGCGACTCGAACTCGAGGCGGACGCTGCCGCGGGCGGGGTTCGGCCAGGCGGGCCAGATGCGCGGCCGCACCGCCGCCGCGGCGGCGGGCACGTCGATCGTGCCGAAGAAGTGCAGCGCCCAGGTGTCGTCGAGCAGACCGCCCCCCAGGCCGCCGCCGCCGAACAGCACGACGCGGTCGGCGGGCGCGTCGTAGACGGCCTTGTGGTCGGACCGCGACAGCGGCCCGGTGCCGACCGGGGTGAGCCGCGTCCAGGCCAGCGTGTCCGAGAGCGAGAGCTGCCAGGCGTCGGAGAAATAGGAGATGAGGTCGGTGCCGCCGAACAGGATCTCGCGGTCGCGCTGGGGGTCATAGACCGCCGCCGCGGCCAGGCGCGCGTCGGGCACGGCGCCGGCCGGGTACAGGCGGCTCCACGTCGGCGTGCCGGCGAGCCGGAGCTCCCACGTGTCGTCGAGGCAGACCAAGCTCTTGTTGTAGCCGCCGAAGATAACGACGCGGTCGCGCCCCGGGTCGTAGATCGCCATCGCGCCGCCGCGCGCGACCGGTGCCGCGCCGAGCGGGGAGAGCTGCGTCCAGGTCGGACTGCCGCTCAGCGACAGCGCCCAGACGTCGTTGTAGACGGCGCCGTCCCCCGCGCCGCCGAACACGATCATACGGCGGCGCACCGGGTCGTAGACGGCGGCGTGGTCGATGCGGGCCGAGGGCCCGCCCCCCCCGGGCAGAAGTCGCCGCCAGGCGAGTGCTCCGGAGAGGGAGAGCTCCCAGGTGTCGTTGCGCGGCGCGCTGCCGCGTCCCCCGAAGATGATCAGGCGGTCGCGCTGGGGGTCGTAGACGCCGGCGTGGAAGGCCCGGGCGGCCGGCGGCGTCCCGGCCGGTGTGAGCCGCAGCCACGCGGCCTGCGCGTCCAGCCCGAGCTCCCAGAGGTCGTCGAGGACGCCGCCGTCGTCCCCGCCGAAGATCAGCAGGCGCCGGCGCGGCTCGTCGTAGGCCGCCAGGTGGCCGCGCCGCCGCGTGCTCGAGAACGGAATCCAGGCTTCGGTCGCCGACAGCGACAGCGCCCACGTACCGCTCAGGATGGGGCCGTCGCTGCCGCCGAAGACCAGCAGGCGGTCGCCGATGGGGTCGTAGGCGGCCGCGTGGAACTGGCGGCCGCCCGGCGGACTCGCCGGGACGAGCTGCGTCCAGGCGGGCGCGGCCCCGAGGGCCAGCGCCCAGGTCTCATTGAGGTTCGGCCTGCCGGTGCCGCCCCCGAACAGGACGAGCCGCTGGCGGATCGGATCGAAGATGGCGCTGGCCCCGTTGCACGGCGAGGGCGGAGTGCCCGCGGGCAGGATCTCCGACCAGGCCGGCGGACCGGCGAGCGACAGGGCCCACACGTCGGTGCGTGTCGTGTTCGAGCCGTCGATGCCGCCGTAGAAGACGATGCGGTCTCGGGGCGCGTCGTAGACGGCGGGCGAGGAGAAGCGCGGGCCCGGGCCCGTGCCGGTCGGCGCCAGCTGCGTCCACGTCGGGCTGTCGCCGAGGGAGAGCGCCCAGACGTCTCCGAAGGTCGAGCCGCCGTCGGCGCCGCCGCAGACCACCATGCGGCCGCGGGTCGCGTCGAACACGGCCGCATGCCAGCCGCGCGGGCTGGGGCCGGCCGCCGGCTCGAGGCGGCTCCAGGTCGGAGGCCCGTCGAGGTCGAGCGCCCAAACGTCGTTCTTGTACTCCGCTCCGTCGTAGCCCCCAAAGACGATCACGCGGTCGCGGAGACGGTCGTAGACCGCCGTGTGGCGCGAGCGCGGCGCGGGGCCGGCGCCACCGACGGTGAGCCCCTGCCAGTGGGGGCCGGCGGAGAGGTTGAGCTGCCAAACCTCGGAACTCGGACCGCGGTAGCCCACGCCGCCGAAGACCAGCAGCCGGTCGCGTAGCGGGTCGTAGATCATCGTGTGCAACCAGAGCGCCGGCGGCGGGATCTCGAACCATTGGCCGTCGGCGGTGGGGCCGCCGCTGATCGGGAATCCGGCGGCGGGTTCCTCGTCGGTGCCCTCGGCGGGAATCAGCGTGGAGGAGGCCGGCCGGCCGGTGAGGCGCGACTGGAACTGCTGCCACCTCCAGGCGTCCGGGCGGTCCTGGGCGGGGCCGGGCGAGGTGACGCGCAACGCCTCCCCCGGCTCGTCGGCGCACGCGGCGACGGCGGGGAGCAGGGCAGCGCCGGGGAGGGCGAAGCCGAGAACCAGAAGCAGGCGCGGCAGCAGGGCCGAGCGGCGCGCAGGTGCCATTCTCGTATCTCCGGGGGTCGTCCAAGCTGGGAGCGCCGCGACCGGCGCGCGCCGGTCGCGGCGCTGCGGCCGCCGGAAGAGGCCGTATCCCAAGCCGTGAACCGTGCTATAACGGTAGGTGTTCCCCATCGCTGCGTCAATCGGCGCTCACACAGGAGGCTGGCGTTGGCCGCTCGGCAACCGCACGACCGCATCCTCGCGGGGGGGCGGCGCGTGCGCCAGCTTGACTTCCGCTCGAGCGCCGGCCGGGTCGAGGGCGTGCTCTTCTGCCGCGTGGACGAGCGGCCGCGGGCCGTCGCGGTCTTCTGCCACCCGCACCCCCAGCACGGTGGCAGCATGCACAACAAGGTGGCGTACCGCGCGAGCGAGGCGGTCTTCGAGCGCGGGCTGCCGACCTTGCGGTTCAACTTCCGCGGGGTGGGCCGCAGCGCCGGGGTGTGGGGCGGCGGCGACGGGGAGGAAGAGGACGCCACCGCGGCGATCACCTTCCTCGAGCGGATGTATCCGGGGCTGCCCGTGCTGCTCGGCGGTTTCTCGTTCGGCGGCGGGATCGCGTTGGCTCTGGGGGCGCGCGACGCGCGGGTAGCGGCCGTGCTGGCGGTCGCGCCGGCGGTCGGCGCGCGCGATCTGGCGCCCCTGGCGGCGAGCCCGAAGCCCAAAGGCGTGGTGCAGGGCACCGCCGACGAGCTGTGCCCGCTGCCGGCGCTGCAGGCGAGCTATGCCGCCTGGGCCGAGCCCAAGGCGGCGCGCCTGGTGGCCGGCGCCGGGCACTTCTTCGACGGCCGTCTGCCGCAGCTGCGCGCCGCGGTGCAGGACCTGCTCGACGAGCCCGCGATGGCCGCGGTTCTGCGTCTCGGAAGGGAGGATTCGTGAAGCGCACGCGATTCCGGGTGGCCGTGGTGCAGACGCAGCCGGTCTTCGGCGAGGTGGAGGAGAACGTCACCGAGGCCCTGACGCTGGCCTCGCACGCGCTCGCCGCGGCGGTCGCCGCCGACCTCGTGATCTTCCCCGAGCTGTTCAACACGGGCTACGTCTTCGGCTCGCGCCGCGAGGCGCTGGCGCTGGCCGAGGACGCGGGGCGCGGGCCGACGGCGCGCGCCCTGGCCGCCTTTTGCCGGGAGCATGCCACGGTGGCGGTGGGCGGGCTGTGCGAGCGCCGCGGGAGCGAGCTGTTCAACAGCGCCGTGTGGGTCGGGCCGCGCGGGGCGCGCGGCGTCTACCGCAAAGTGCATCTGTTCGCGCAGGAGAAGCGGTGGTTCGCGCGCGGCCGGGAGCCGTGGCCGGTGTTCCGCGTCGGGCCGGCCCGCGTCGGTCTCATGATCTGCTTCGACTGGCGCTTTCCGGAGGTGGCCCGCTGCCTGGCGCTGGCCGGCGCCGACGTGATCGCCCACCCCTCGAATCTGGTCCAGCCCCACTGCCAGGAGGCGATGCGCACGCGGGCCCTGGAGAGCCGCGTCTTCTGCGCCACGGCCAACCGCGTGGGGGCCGACCGGCGTCCGGGCCGGACGGTGGTCTTCACCGGCGCGAGCCAGGTCGTGGATCCCTCCGGCCGCGTGCTGGCTCGCGCGGGCGAGCGGCGGGCCGAGACGATGGTGGTGGACCTCGACCTGGGGCAAGCGCGCCGCAAGCGGGTCACCGAGACCAACCACCTGCTGCGCGACCGCGTGCCCGGCCTCTACTCGGCGCTCTGCCGGAAAGGACGCGCCCGCGGGACGGGCGGCGCCAGGTAAGGTCCTGCGGGCCAGACGTTTGCCCGGCCGGCGCTGGCCGGCCCCAACGGCCTTCGCGGCCCGGACCGTGGCGCAGAGTTGACTCAGGTTCCCCCGGCCCTCAGACGATAACGATGGGTGGCTCGGAGGACCCCGCGGGGCACGGTTCCCCGGGGGGGCGTCCGGCATCGGGGGACACCGTGCACTTCGCCAGCTTCCACAACCGTCGGATCCTGGTCGCCGACCGCGAGACCCCGCTCCGCGACCGCGTGGTGACCCTGCTCACCCTCGAGGGCTTCGAAGCGCGCGGCACGGGCGATTCCGGGGAGGCGCTCGCCGCGCTCGCCGGCACGCCGTACGACGCCGTGCTCTGCGACCTGCGCCTGCTGGACCTCGGCGGTGAGCCCCTGGCGCCGCGCATCCGGGAGGGGTGGCCGGAGCCCGGTCTGGTGCTCCTGGCGTCGCCGGAGGACGCGGGGTTGGCGCTGGCCGCCGTGCCAGACGCCGCCGACGATTGCCTGCGCCGCGACCGCTGCCCCGAAGACCTGCACGTCACCGTGCGCCGGGCGCTGGAGCGGCGCCGCCTGCGCCACGAGAACGGCGAGCTGCGCGCCGCCCTCGAGCGCGAGATGCGCGAGCGGGCCCGCGAACTGCGCCGCTCGCTGCGGCGCGCCGGGCGCGCCTACCGGCTGGCGCTCGAGTCGCTGGTGGCCGCGCTCGACGCCCGCGAGGGCGAGACGCAGCGCCACTCCAAGCGCGTCGCCGAGTACTCGCTGCGCCTGGCCGAGGTGATGGGCCTGCCCGAGCGTCACAAGCAGAAGATCTTCCACGGCGCGCTGCTCCACGACCTCGGCAAGATCGGCATCCCCGACTCGGTGCTGCTCAAGCCCGGGCCGCTCGACACCGAGGAGTGGCGGGTGATGCGCAGCCACCCGCGGGTCGGCTTCGGCATCGTGCGCGACCTGCCCTTCCTGCGCACCGCCGCCGAGTGCATCGTCGGCCACCACGAGCGCTACGACGGGCTCGGCTACCCGCTCGGCCTGCGCGGCGAGCAGCTGCCGCGCGCGGCGCGCGTCGTGGCGGTGGCCGACGCCCTCGACGCCATGTCGGTGCAGCGCCCGTACCGCAGGGCGATGCCCTACGCGCGCATCGAGGAGGAGCTGCTCACCAACCGCGGCACGCAGTTCGACCCCGAGGTGACCGACGCG
>CAYLSO010000052.1:0-4728 GCA_964386525.1 uncultured bacterium | reverse complement strand
CGCCAGCGCATGAGGTAGAGGACGACCAGGCACGGCACGACCACGGGGACCAGGTGCAGTACGTCCGGCCAGGTGGTGGCCCACAGGCCGCCCAGCAGCCAGAACGTGATGTCGGGGAGCTGGCGGAGCGGGTCGGCCAGGTACTTCACGACCCCGGTCGCCGAGGAGTAGGTCGCCGAGACGATGATGCCGGCCAGCACCAGGCGCAGCACCCAGTCGCCGAGGTGGATGCGCTGCGCCAGCAGGTAGCTGGCGGCCATGCCGAGGAACGCGAACGCCGCCGCGCACACCTGCACGACCGGGGGCGCGCCGCCGAGGAACACGATGGCCAGCGAGGCGCCGAACGCCGCCCCCGGCGAGACGCCGAGGAAGCCCGCGTCCACGAGCGGATTGCGGAAGACCATCTGCAGCACCGCTCCCGACGCGCCCAGCGTCGCCCCCAGCAGCAGCGCGGCGAGGATGCGGGGCAGGCGCAGGTTGAGGATCACGTTGCGCGCCAACTCGTCGTGCGCGAGCGCGCCGGGCGGGGTGAGATAGGGACCCGGGTAGCGGCCCATCAGGACCGAGGCGGCCAGGACGGCCGCCGTCACGCCGACGATCCACCACAGGCGCGCCGCCGCCGCGCCGTCCGCCGGCGGCCCCGCGGCCGGCTCAGCGGACATCCAGGCGGATCCGGGGCATGATGTGCGTGTCGATGGTCGCGGCGTCCATCCCGTAGAGCGTGCCGAAGAACGCGCGGATCTCCGCCTTCAGGTCGAGGTCGGCGAAGCGGTCCGGGTACAGGGTCTTGGCGAGCCAGCTCATGCCGAGCAGCCAGCGCGGGTCGGGCGAGTCCCAGCCGAAGTAGTCCGAGGGGAACGCGTGCAGCGCGCCGGCCTTCACCGCGCGCAGGGCGCGCCACTGCGGGTCGGCCCGCAGGGTCGCGAGGACCTGGGCGGGGTCGAGCCGGTACCACACGACGAGGAAGATCCGGTCGGGGTCCCACCGCGCGATCTGCTCGACGTTGGTCACCGTCCAGCCGCTGGTCGGGGTGGCGGCTTCCAGCCAGACGGGTTCGCCGCCCGCGGTCTCGACCTCCTGGGTCTGCATCCACGCGCGGGCGGGCACGCGGACGGCGGCGGTCCCGCCGCGGTCGTTGTACTCGAGCAGCAGCACGCGCGGCCGCGCCGCCGCCCCCGGCCGGCCCGCGCGCAGGCGCGCGAGACGGGTCTGGTAGAAGGCGTTGATCGCTCGGGCCCGCCCGGGATCGCCGAGCAGGGCGCCCAGGTTGGTGACGTCCCGGGCGAACTGCTCCGGCGTTTCAAGGCCGAGATAGACGACGGGGATCCGGAGCTGGCTCAGGGCCTTGCCGAGCGCGTCGAGCGTGGGCCCCCGCGTGATGACCAGGTCGGGGCGCAGCGCGGCGATCTCCTCCGGGCCCGGGTTGCGCAGGACCGTCCTGCGCGCGAAGGCGGAATCCACCAGCGGCAGGAACTCGTCGCGGCCGCCGCCCTTCTCCTCCAGGCCCACCAGCCGCGAGCGCGCCCCCGTGAACATGTAGAGGACGTGCAGGGTCATGAAGGGACCGTGGCCGACGACCACGATGCGCCGGGGCGGGGCGTCCAGCGCCACGACGCGACCCGCGGCGTCGGTCACGCGGAGCGCCCCCTGCGCGGCCGCTGGCCGCGGGGCGGCGACGAGCGCCAGGACCGCGGCGGCGATCAGGGCGGGCAGGGCAGGCACGGACCGGATCGCCACGCTCACGCGCCGAAGTAGCGCGCCACCCGACCGCGGGCCGTCGCGGTGTCGGCGGTGCCCTTCACGATCGTCCGCCCGTCGCGGAACAGGGTCAACTCGTGGGACCCCGCCCGGAAGCGCAGCACGAAGTCGTTCACGAGCAGCTCGCCGAGAGGCCGCAGGCGTCCGGCGAGCGCGGCGAAGTCCGGGCTCGCGCCGGCGGCGGATCGGACGAGGACCGCGTCCCGCCCGCACAGCTCGGTGGCGGGGCTCGTTGCGACGTCGAGGAACTCGAAGCGCCGCTCGCCGCAGCACGGGCAAGTCGGCGACGGCGGCGGGAGCGTCACGTGCTGCAGCCGCAGGTCCCAGACGTCCACCGTGATGAGGACGGCCGGGTCCGGCGCCGCGCGGGCGACGAGCCAGCGGAGCGCCTGCGCCGCCTCGAGGGACGCGACGAGGTGGGCGGCCGGGCCCAGGATCCCCACGGTGTCGCAGGTGGGCGTCGAGCCCGTGGGCGGCAGCTCGGGCTGGAGGCAGCGCAGGCAGGGGGTGCGACCGGGCACCACGAGCGTGCTCACCCCGTAGCTGCTCACGCACGCGCCGTGGACCCAGGGCACGTTCTCGCGCACGCAGGCGTCGTTGAGCAGGAAGCGGCCCTCGAAGTTGTCGAAGCCGTCGATGACCAGGTCGGCGCCGGCCAGCAGTTCGACGATGTTGCCGGCGTCCAGGTCGGCGACGATCGGCTCGACCGCGACCTCGGAGTTGATGCGGGCGAGGTGCCGGGCTGCGGCGATGGCCTTGGGCAGGCACTCGCGGGCGTCCGCCTCGTCGAAGAGCGCCTGGCGCTGGAGGTTCGTGAGGTCCACCACGTCGCGATCGACGATGCGCAGATGCCCGACGCCGGCGCGCGCGAGCAGCTCCGCAGCCGCCGCGCCGAGGCCGCCGCAGCCGGTGAGCAGCACGCGCGCCGCGCGCAGCCGCACCTGCCCGGCAGTACCGATCGGCGGGTAGAGGATCTGCCGGGAATAGCGGCCCTGGGCGTCCTGCGACATGGTCGGGGTCCCGGCTACCCGCCGCCGATCAGGTGCACGACCTCGACGACGTCGCCGTCGTGCAGCACCGTCGCGGCGGTCTGGTCCCGCTTGACCAACTGCCGGTTCACGAAGATGACCTTGAGCGGGAACGTGTAGACCTTCTCCCGCAGGAGCTCCTCGACGGTGAGGCCCTCGGCGCAGCGATGCGGCTCGCTGTTGACGGTGATCGTCAAGGTCACTCCGTCACGCCGTGGGCCGCGAGGAGCTCGACGAGTCCCTCGACCTTGTCGATGCCGAGCGACCGCACCTTGGCCAGCGTCGGGATGCCGTCGCGCGTCCAGCCGCGCCGCTTGTAGACGGCGTCGAGGAGCTTCTCGTAGCGGTCCTCGCGCCAGCGGCGCAGTGCGGCGCGCCTCTCGTCGAGGGTCATCGCCGCGGGATCGAGCCCGACCTCCTCCTTCAGCTGCTTGTCGTAACGCTCCTGCCGGGACACGTACTCCTCGGCGGTGACCGGTCCCTGGGCCCGGTAGGGGATGGCGTCGTGCTCGCGCCGGCCGAACCCGGCCTTGAGGTTGAATACGCGCTGGAAGTTGTAGACCCGCTCGCTCTGGACGATGAGGTCCTCGGGAGTCACCTCGCGTCCCGTCATTCCGGCCACGAAGTCGCAGTAGCCCTGCACGTGCCGCGGCTCCTTCGCCGGCGCCTCAGACTCGGCGTTGTCCTCGGGCTCCACGTCGTTCCACAGCAGCTTGCACAGGCCGTTCAGGCCGAACCACGTGCGCCACATCGGGTAGTAGTGCAGGGCCTCGGCCTTGTCCTCGAAGGTGGGGATCTGCTTGTTCACCATGTCCATGAAGATGAGCCAGGCCTCATCGTGCTGCGGACCCTTCAGCGCGATGCCGTAGCCCCCCTGCTGCGCGAGGGATTCCTTGCAGATGTAGCCGGAGTACTCGAGCCCCTTGGCCTCCATGCCGATGTCCTGCAGGAACGCGGGATCGGCGCCGAAGCGCTCGACGAAGATCTTCTTCATGCGCCGCACACCCTGCCCGGCGATCAGGCCGAAGCCCTCGCCGCGCGCCATCTGGTGCAGGACCTCCAGCGTGCCCTCGATGCTCCCCGGCGAGAGGTCGAGCCCCCCGGTGCGCTCGCGGTTCAGGACGCCGGCCTCGTAGCACTCCATCACGAAGGCCAGGATGGTGCCGAAGGAGATGGTGTCGAGGCCGTAGTGGTCGCAGTAGTAGTTGATCTCGACGATCGCCCACGGCTCGAAGATGCCGAGGTTGCTGCCGCAGCACGAGACGGTCTCGTACTCGGGGCCGTCCACGAGCACGGCCTTGCCCTTGTCCGGGCCGGTGCGCAGCACGTGGCCGTCCACGGCCTTGGCGCAGGCCATGTCGCAGCCCAGCGAGCAGCCGTCGGCCACGCCCTGCGTGAACACCGCCTTGAACTTGTCGGAGGCGATCTTCGGCACCTGGGGATCGGCGCCGTAGCGGTAGTTGTAGCAGGGCAGGAGATCGTAGTCGCTCATGATCTCGGTCAGGTGCGCCGTGCCCACCTCGCGCATGTGGCACTGGTGCTTGTCGAGCATCACCACCTCGCGCGTCAGCTCGGCCCCGGCGCGGCGGATGCGGTCGGCGTCCGCCGGGTCGTTCGGGTCCTCGCTCATGCGGATGGCCCCGGTCGGGCAGATGTTGGCGCAGGCCATGCACCCCACGCAGGTCGCGGGCTGCTCGCCGTAGGGCATGGTCACGCGGCGGGACTCGCCGCGGCCCTCGAAGGCCAGCACGTTGTGCCAGACGCCCTCGTGGCACAGGCGCACGCACAGGCCGCACAGGATGCAGGCGTGCGGGTCCTCGTTGCGCCGCGGGTGCGCGAAGCGCGGCCCATCCAGGCCCGCGTCGCGCGCCAGGTCCTGCACGACCTTCACGTTCGGCCAACGCGCCAGCATCATCTCGAGCACCAGCCGGCGGGTGCGCAG
>CAYLSO010000051.1:0-2323 GCA_964386525.1 uncultured bacterium | reverse complement strand
GCGAGGTTCCGGGTGTCGGGTTGGGCGACGGCCGCGCTGGCAGCGCACAGCAGCCCCACGGCGGTGGCGGCGAGCGCGCAGCGGAAAGGCCGGGGATTCAGGAGTCTCACGCGGGATTCCCCTTGGGTGGGGAGAGCACCGGAACCGGCCGCGGGGCGAGCCACTCTTCCACGCCCCCGCCGGGCTGACAAGAGCCGACCGCAACGCCAAGTGAGCGCGAACCCGCGCCGGCGCCGCGGTCGTCGAAGAGCAGCCGCATTCTCGGCCGAGGTTCGGAATCTGTCAACCCCGGAACCGGGCCGCGCCGGCGCCTCCCCCGCCCCGCCCGCCCGGACGGCCGCCGGACGGTCCCCCGCGCGGCCCGGAGACCGCGGAGTGTCCCAGGACGAAGAACCGCCACGGCCGGTCGAGCCCGACGCGGATCCCGACTCTCGGCCCCCGCCCCACGGCCGCCGGGACCCGCCGGCTGCGGCCGACCCACAGGGGCCCGCCGGCCAGATCGAGGCCGTCCTGGGCCCGCGACAAGCCGAGCCCGGCGCAGACCCGGCCCGGGCCCGAGAGGAGCCGGGGCTCGGCCAGGTGCGGCCGGGCGCGGCGCAGCCGCTCGACCCCGACCTCGGGCGCCAGGGCGCGGATGAGGACGGCGGCCGGGAATCCGTCGCGCTCCGTGACCAGGTTCAGGCAGTGGTGCATGCCGTAAGTGAAGTAGATGTAGGCGTGCCCGGGCGGACCCCACATCGCCCGGTTGCGGGCCGTGCGACCGGCCGCGGCGTGGCAGGCCGGGTCGTCGACGCCGATGTAGGCCTCGACCTCCACGATCCGCCCGCCCACCGGTCCGCCCGCCCCTTCGTAGACCAGCAGGCGGCCGAGCAGCCCCTCGGCGACGGCCAGCGTCGGCCGCGCGAAGCCGCCGCGGCCGAGCCGGGCCGCCCTCAGTGGCCGCCTCCGGCTGCCGTCGGCACACCCTCCTTCTCGAGCGCCGCGTAGAGCTCCGAGCGGATGGCGTCGAGCCGCTCCTGGGTGCGCGCCTCGAAGCGGACCACCAGCACCGGCTGGGTGTTGGAGGCCCGCACCAGCGCCCAACCGTCGGCGAACTTGACCCGCGCCCCGTCGATGGCGATGACCTCGTGGTCGCGGCGGAAGTGGTCGCGCACCCGCTCGACGATGGCGAACTTGTCCTCGTCGGTGGTGTCGAGCCGGATCTCGGGCGTCGAGGTGTAGTACGGGATCGAGTCGCGCAGCGCGGCCAGCGAGCCCCCGGAGCGGCTGACGATCTCCAGCAGCTTGAGCGAGCCGTAGATGGCGTCGTCGAAGCCGAAGTAGCGGTGCGCGAAGAAGATGTGCCCGGAGAGCTCGCCCGCCACCGGAGCCCCCACCTCCTTCATCTTGGCCTTCATGAGCGAGTGGCCGGTCTTCCACATGATGGGCTTGCCGCCGTGCGCGAGGATGTCCTCCTCGAGCCCCTGCGAGCACTTCACGTCGAAGACGATGGGGGCGCCGGGCACCTCGGCGAGCGCGTCGCGCGCGAACAACGCCAGCAGCTGGTCGCCCCACAGGATGCGCCCCTGTCCGTCCACCGCCCCGATGCGGTCGGCGTCGCCGTCGTAGCCGACGCCGAAATCGGCCTTCTCGGCGCGCACGGCGCGGATGAGGTCCTGGAGGTTCTTCTCCACCGTGGGGTCGGGCGTGTGGTTGGGGTAGCGGCCGTCGGGCTCGCAGAACAGCCCCACCACGTCCTGGCCGAGCCGCCGGAAGAGATCCGGGGCGACCGGTCCGGCGCTGCCGTTGCCGGCGTCGAGGACGACCTTGAGCCGGCCGGCGGGCTTCACCTTGGAGACCAGCATGTCGGCGTACGCCGCCGCCGTCGGCCGCTCCTCGACGCCCCCGCTGCCGGTCTCGAAATCGCCGCGCCGGATGAGATCGAGAAGCCCCTGGATCTCCTGTCCGTACACCGCCTGGACGCCCCCCGCGCACAGCTTGAGCCCGTTGTACTCGATGGGGTTGTGGCTGCCGGTGACCATCAGGCCGGCGTCGGTGCCGAGCGCCACGATCGACCAGTAGAGCCCCGGCGTCGGCACCTCCCCCACGAACCTCACGTCGCAGCCGGTCGCGGTCAGCCCGGCGGTGACGGCGGCGGCGATGCGCGGGCTCGAGAGGCGGAAATCGCGCCCCAGCGCCACGGTCTTCAAGCCGCGGCGGCGCAGGTACGTGCCGAAGGCGCGGCCGATGAGCCGCACCGCGTCGTCACCGAGGTCGCGCTCGTGCAGGCCGCGGATGTCGTACTCGCGGAAGATCTGCGGATTGACGGCAGGGCTGCCCATGG
>CAYLSO010000050.1:0-1628 GCA_964386525.1 uncultured bacterium | reverse complement strand
AGCCAGGACTGCCTTGCCGAGGAGTTGCTCCGCGCGCCCGGCGGGCCGGTGCCCGCGACCGCCGTCCGGCCCGCGCAGGAGTCCTCGATCATGTCCGATCCGGTCCGCGTCCGCTTCGCTCCCAGCCCCACGGGGTCGCTCCACATCGGGGGGGCGCGCACGGCGCTGTTCAACTGGCTGTTCGCGCGCGGGCGCGGCGGCAGGATGGTGATCCGCATCGAGGACACCGACGTGCAGCGCTCGACCGCCGAGTCGGAGCGCGCCGTCCTCGACGACCTGCGCTGGCTGGGCATCGACTGGGACGAGGGTCCCGACGTCGGGGGGATCTACGGGCCGTACCGGCAGAGCGAGCGGCGCTGGCTGTACCGCCAGGAAGCCGATCGCCTGCTCGCCGAGGGGCGCGCCTACCTTTGTTTCTGCACGGACGAGGAACTGGAGTCGCGCCGCCAGGCGGCGCACGCCGCCGGCCTGTCGCCGCACTACGACGGCACCTGCCGCGACCTCTCCGAGGCGGAGCGCGCCGAGCGCCGTTGCGAGGGGCGCCCGGAGAGCGTGCGCTTCCGGGTCGGCGGCGACCCGGTCCTTGTGCGCGACCTCATCCGGGGGGTGGTGACCTTCCCTGCCGACGCGGTGGGCGACTTCGTCGTGCTGCGCTCCAACGGGCTGCCGACCTACAACTACGCCTGCGTCGTGGACGACGCCGCGATGAAGATCACCGACGTCCTGCGCGGCGAGGAGCACCTCTCCAACACGCCGCGCCAGGTGCAGCTCTACCGCGCCCTCGGCTACCCGGAGCCGCGCTTCGGGCACATCTCGCTGATCCTCAATCCGGACCGCTCCAAGATGTCCAAGCGCAGCGGCGAGGCGGCCACCTTCGTGAGCGAGTTCCGGGCCCAGGGTTATATCCCCGAAGCGCTGATCAACTTCCTGGCGCTGCTCGGCTGGTCGTGGGACGGCACGACGGAGAGCTTCTCGCGCGCCGAGCTGGTCGAGAAGTTCTCGCTCGAGCGCGTCAACCCGTCGGCGGCGGTCTTCGACCGCACCAAGCTGGTGGCGATGAACAGCCAGTACCTGCGGGCCCTGCCTTTGATGGAGCGGACCGCCCGCGTGCGCGCCTACCTGGAAGAGAACGGGCGGCTGCCGAGAATGCCAGACGTGGACGGCTTCCTCGAGCGCGCGGTGGCGGCCGCCGGAGAGCGGCTCAAGACCCTGGCCGACGTCGAGACCCACACCGACTTCGCTTTCCGCGCCCAGGTCGAGGTGGACCCGGCGGCGCGCGCCGAGGTGTTGGCCAAGCCCGGGGCGCGCGAGCGGCTGGCGGCGCTCGCCGAGCTGGCGGAGAAGACCGAGCCGTTCACGACCGAGTCCCTGGAGTCCGGGGCGCGCTCGCTGGCCGAGCGGCTGGGCGTCAAGCCGGGAGAGCTCTTCTTCCCGGCACGGGTGGCATTGACCGGACGCAAGGTGTCGCCGGGGCTCTTCGAGGTGATGCACCTGCTGGGCCGGGAGCGCACGCTCGAGCGGCTGCGCGGCGCGCTGCGGTGGTGGGAGGGGGGCGGCGCGGCGTAGCATGTGGATCTTGCTCCTGACCGCGTTCATCGCCCCGGCGCCCGTGCCGGGCGCGGCGCAGG
>CAYLSO010000049.1:0-13759 GCA_964386525.1 uncultured bacterium | reverse complement strand
GCCGAGCGCGGCTACGGGCTCGCCCCGGAGGACGCCGCGCGCACCGCGACGCCGGCCGCCGCCGGCGGCCCGGCGCCGCTCGGCCACGGCGCGGTGATCATCGCGGCCATCACCTCGTGCACCAACACCTCCAACCCGTCGGTGATGCTGGCGGCCGGGCTGCTGGCCCGCAAGGCCGTGGCGCGCGGGCTGCGGGTGCCGCCGTACGTCAAGACCAGCCTGGCGCCCGGCTCGCGAGTGGTGACCGAATACCTGCGCCACGCCGGGCTGCTCGAAGACTTGGAGAAGCTGGGGTTCGCGGTGGTGGGCTACGGCTGTACGACCTGCATCGGCAACTCGGGCCCGATCGCCGAGGAGGTGGCCCGCGCGGTGAAGGACGGCGGCCTGGTGGCGGCGGCGGTGCTCTCCGGCAACCGCAACTTCGAGGGTCGCATCCATCCCCTGACGCGCGCCAACTACCTGGCTTCGCCGCCGCTGGTGGTGGCGTGCGCGCTGGCCGGGCGGGTCGACATCGACTTCGACCGCGAGCCGCTGGGGCACGACGCCCAGGGCGCGCCGGTGTACCTGCGCGACGTCTGGCCCAGCGACCGTGAGATCTCCCAGACCGTGGCCGCCGCGCTCAAGCCCGAGATGTTCGCCGCCTCCTACGGCCGGGTCTTCGACGGCAACGAGGCGTGGAATCAGCTGCCGGTGCCGGAGGGCGAGCTGTACCGCTGGGAGGCGGGCTCCACGTACATCCAGGAGCCGCCGTTCTTCGTCGAGCTGGCGCCCGAGCCGCCGGCGTGCACCGACGTGCGCGGGGCGCGCGTGCTGGTGCGGATCGGCGACTCGGTGACCACCGACCACATCTCGCCAGCCGGCGACATCGCGGCCGACAGTCCGGCGGGCCGCTACCTGCTCGAGCGCGGCGTGCCGAAGGCCGACTTCAACTCCTACGGCGCGCGCCGCGGCAACCACGAGGTGATGATGCGCGGCACCTTCGCCAATATCCGGCTCAAGAACCTGCTCGTGCCGGGCAGCGAGGGCAACCTCACCGCGCATTTCCCGGACGGGGAGCCGCTGAGCGTCTTCGACGCGGCTGAGCGCTACCGCGCCGAGGGCGTGCCGCTGGTCGTGCTGGCGGGCAAGGAGTACGGCACCGGCTCGTCGCGCGACTGGGCTGCCAAGGGGCCGGCGCTGCTCGGCGTGCGTGCCGTCATCGCCGAGTCCTTCGAGCGCATCCACTGCGCCAACCTGGTGGGCATGGGCGTGCTGCCGCTCGAGTTCGAGCCCGGGCAGAGCGCCGAAAGCCTGCACCTGACGGGGGCGGAGACCTTCGACATCGCCGGCATCGCCGCGGGCCTGACGCCCCGCCAGAAGCTCGACGTGACGGCGCGCTCGGCCGACGGCGCGGAGACCGTGTTCTCGGTGACCGTGCGCCTCGACACGCCGGTGCACGTCGATTACTACCGCCACGGCGGCATCCTGCCGGCCGTGCTGCGCAAGCTGCTGCCGGGCGGCACTCGCGCCGGCGGGGGGGCAGGCGAGGAGCAGCCATGAGCCTGGAACAGCGGTTGAACGACGACCTCAAGACGGCGATGCGCGACCGCGACGAGCTCAAGCTCTCCGTGGTGCGCATGATCCGCAGTGCGGTGCTCCTCGAGAAGAAGAAGCCGCACGCGCCCGAGGCCATCCCCGACGAGACGGTGCTGCGCCTCATCCAGGGGCACGTGAAGAAGGTGAAGGAGGCGCTGGACCACGCCGTGAGGGCGGGACGCGAGGATCTCGCCGAGGCGGCCCGGCGCGAGCTCGCGGTGGCCGAGGGCTACCTGCCGGCGGCACTCACGGACGCCGAGCTGGCGCAGATCGCGCGCGCGGCGGTGCAGGAGAGCGGGGTCAGCGGTCCGGCCGGCCTAGGGGCGGCGATGAAGGCGGCCATGGCGCGCGTCCAGGGGCGCGCCGACGGCAAGCGGGTGCAGGAGGCGGTGCGGCGCTCCCTCGAAGGGGGTGCCTAGCCCCGGGGCCGCGGCCGGGCCCGAAGCGGCGTCGGCACGCACCCGCGGCCCGCGCTCAGCGCGGGCGCTTCTTGGCGAGCTTGGCCTGGGTCTTCTTCCGGGCCTGGGACTTGCGGGCCTTCTTGCGGCGCAGGCGGAACTTGAAAGCCGTCATGTGGGGCATTCCTCCTCGGGACTCTTGACGTTCGGGGCAGGCGCACCGCCGCGCGGGCGGGCGCCGGCGGATCGGTGGCGCGGCGGCAGTGTATCCGGTTGCCGCCGATTCGGCCACCGCCGATACTGGACGGCGTGGTGAAGCAGCCTCTCTCCCTCTGCAGGCGCCTGGCGCCGGTCCTGTTGCTCGGGGCGTTGCTCCCGGTGGGGCCCGCCGCCGCCCAGTACCGCATGTCCGCCCCGCGCGCCACGAGCGCCGACCTGGACAGCCTGCGTGTGGCCTACCAAGCGCGCCCCAAGGACGAGCAGACCGCCCTTTACTACGCGCGCGCCCTGGCGGCGCGCAACAGCATCCGCGAGCGGTCCATCGCGGTCCGGGTCCTCAAGCAGGCCGTCGACGACCACCCCGAATCCGGCGAACTGCGCCTCGCCCTCGCCGACCTCTATTACAGACAGGGCTACCTCACCCTGTCGCGCCAGGAGCTGCGCCGGGCGCTGTCCTCCCCCTCGGAAGCCGCGCCCGCGTACGTGCGGCTCGGCCGCATCGCGCTGCGCGACTGGCTCAAGTTCCAGCGCCCCGAGGCCCTCAATGTGGCCGAGGACTACTGGAGGGAATCGGCGCGGCGGGCGCCCCAGGACCCGGAGCCGTGGCTCGGCCTGGGCATCCTCGCGTTGCTGGCCGGCGACGGGGCGGGGGCCGAGCGTTACGGGCGCAACTGCCTGGCCGCGGCCCCCAAGCGGCGGCTGCCGGCAGCGCCCGTCGGTCTTTACCCGGAGGGCGCGCGCGGGGCCACGCCCGAGCGCGCCCAGGCCACCCCCGATCCGCTCGGCGAGGGCCTGCTGCTCGTCGGGGCGGGGGCCTTCCTGCAGGGCAAGCTCGAGCTGTCCGACAGCGCCTTCGCCCAGGCGCTGCCGCGCCTGCGCTCGGCGGCGCGCGAGCGGCTCAGCGACATCACGGCGGCGGCCAGCGACGAGGACACGGTGGCGTGGCGGGCCCTGGCCGGCGATCCGCGCGGCCAGGCGGAGTTCCTGCGCCGCTTCTGGCGCTCGCGCGATCCCGATCTCACCACGGCCGTCAACGAGGTGCGCCTCGAGTTGCTCACCCGCGGCACCCTCGCGTACTTGCTCTTCTTCGACCAGCGCCTGCAGACCTGGGACGAGCGCGCCGCGCTGCTCGTCCGCTACGGCGTGCCCGAGGAGGTGCAGTACAACCCGCCGGGCCTGGAGTGGGGGCCGATCACCACCAACCGCCTCGTCTGGTTCTATCCCTCTCTCGGTATGGCGATCCTGCTCGAGGACCGCTACCTCAACGAGGCATACGACCTGCCGGTGTCGCTCTTCGAGTCGGTGGACCCGCTGCCCGACCCGGCGGCGGTGGCGGTCGGGGTGGGGAGCGGCGAGCTCGCCGTGGCCGGGCGCGGCGTGTTCCGGGCGACGAAGCGCGGCACGGTGCCGCTGGCCGGGCGCGCCGAGGCGGCGCTCTTCCGCCGGGTGCGCGGCTTCGACCCGCGCAGCGCCGCGCCGCCCGGCGGCGACGTGGCGCGGGCGGAGATTTACCTCGCCACCGCCGCCGGAGCGGCGGGAGGGGTGGTGGAAGCCGAAGCTGTCGTGCTCGATTCCGCCTGGCGCGAAGTGGCGCGCCAGAAGATCGGGGGGGCGGTGGTCTGCCACGCCGACTCGTTCCGCGTAGCTCAGGTCAACTTCGACCTGCCGCCCGGCGAGTACACCGTCGGGGTCTCGGCCCGCGACCGAAGCAGGTCCGCGGCCGCGACTTGGCGGCTGCCGCTGCGGGTGCAGTGGGCTCTGCCGGGGAAGCTGGAGGTCTCCGACCTCGAGTTGGCCTGTGCCTACCGTCCGGAACCGGACGGCAGCGGCTTCGACAAGATGACCTTCGGCGTGGTGCCGGATCCCCGCCGCGAGGTCCCCGCCGGCCGGCCGCTCGGCGTCTACTTCGAGATCTACGGCCTGGTGCCGGACGACGCCGGCCGCGGGCAGCTCGCCCTCGAGTACACGGTGCGGTCGCTGCGCCCCGACAAACGGCCGTTCTTCGCCAAGTGGGTCAACCCGCGCCGCGAGGAGCCGCGCGTGCAGGCGGTGCGCGAGGATGAGGTGCCGGGGCGCGTGCGCTACCAGTACGTCAGCGTCGATCTCGGGGACCCGGCTCCCGGGCCGTATCGCCTCGAGGTGCGCGTCACCGACCGCGTCTCGGGGCAGGTGGCGGCGAAGTCCCTGGACTTCACCGTGGGGGGCGGGGCGGGCGGTTCGTAGGCTCCGCCTTCAAGCGGGACCTAGTGCCCGGGGCGGGGGAAGCGGCCGAGCACCGCGAGCAGCTCGGGGTGCACGCGGCCGTTCGAGCCGGCGCACTCGATGCCGAAGGGGTCGAACGGCCCGTCCGCGAAGTCGGTGACGCGGCCGCCCGCCTCCTCCACCACCAGCGAGGCCGCCGCCGTGTCCCAGGCGTGCAGCTTGATCTCCCAGAAGGCGTCGAAGCGCCCGCACGCCAGGTAGCAGAGGTTGAGCGCGGCCGAGCCGTCGCGCCGGACGGCCTGGGCGATGGGCAGCAGGGCGGCGAAATAGCGGAGGCTCTCCTCGGGGCGCTCGCGCAGGTCGTAGGGGAACCCCGTCACCAGGAGCGAGCGCTCGAGCCGGTCCACCTCGGAGACCCGGATGGGCCGGCCGTTGAGCAGCGCCCCGCCGGCGGCGGCGGCCGTGAAGCACTCGTCGCGCGTCGGGTCGTAGACCGCCGCGGCCACCATGGGGCCGCGCCTGCCGGCTTCGCCTTCGTGGCCCGGCAGAGCCTCCTCGAGGCCGACCGACACGGTGAAGAACGGGTAGCCGTGCGCGAAATTGGTGGTGCCGTCGAGGGGATCGACGAGCCAGCGGTAGCGCGCCGCCTGGGCGCGGCCGCCGCCCTCCTCGGCGAGCACGGCGTGGTCGGGGAAGCGGCGATGGAGCTCGCCCACGAGGAAGGCCTCGCTGTCGCGATCGGCCGGGGTCACGAGGTCCTGCGCGCCCTTGTAGCCGATCTCGAAGGCGCTGCCGAAGTAGCGCATGAGGACGGCACCGGCGCCGCGCGCCAGCTCCTCGGCGACGGCGCGCCACGGCTCGCTGCGGCTGGGCTCACGGTTCATCCGCTCTCTCCCCGGCGGCGGTTCAGCCGCCGTAGCGCGCCGGGCAGACTTCCCGGAACGCGCACTGCAGGCAGGCCGCGTACGATGGCGCGGCGCCGAACTCGCGGCGCCGGATGCCGGCGGCGGCCTGGCCGATGGCCGCGCGCGCCGCGGTGAACGCCGCCTCCGCGAACTCGACCCGGCCCACCAGGCCGGTGTCCACGAAGTGCAGCTCGGCGGCGGCCGGAGCGGCGGAGAACTGCTCCCGGTACGCCAGGGCGTAGATGCGCAGCTGCAGGCTCTGCTCGGCGCGCTCCCGCGCCTTGTCCGGATCGTGCACCTCCGCGGACTTGAAGTCCACGATCACCGGGCCCTCGGGCCGCAGATCGACACGGTCGAAGCGGCCGCGCACGAGATCGACCCCGACCTTGAAGCGGAACTCGCGCTCGACGGCATCGGGGCGCGTGGCGGCGCGGGATTCGCGCTCGTAGAAGCGCACCAGGGCGGCGCGCCCGGCGGCGAAGCGGCTCTCCTCGTGCTCGCGGGTGAGGAAACCCTCGCTGCGCCACGAGGCGGCGTAGGCGGCGAGCACGTCGTCGACCGTGACCGGCCAGCCGTTGAGCACGTGGCGGTAGTAGGCGCGGATGGCGTTGTGCAGGGCGAGCCCGTAGACCACGCCGTGGTGCGGCAGCAGCGGCACGCGCAGCACGTGCGCGTACTTGTACTTGAGCGGGCAGGCGAGATAGTCGGCGATCTGCTCCTGCGACAGCGACAGGGGCTCGTCGTCGGGGATCGGCGCCAGTTCGGGCTCGGGGCCGCGCGCGTCGGGCGCGTGGCGGGCGAGGGCCTCGAGGGCCGACGCCTTGCGGGCGTCGCCGGGCGGCGCCGCCAGATTGAGAGCTTCCGCCACGAAGCGGCTCGGCTTGGCCGGCCGCTTGCCGCCCAGGTCGCGCGCCCCGGTGAGCACCAGCTGCTCGCGGGCCCGCGTCATGCCCACGTAGAACAGCCGCCGCTCCTCCTGCAGATGGGCGTCGCCCTGGGGCGGGGCCTCGCGCAGGAGCGCCTCGGGGAAGTCCAGCGGCGTGCCGCGGGCGCTGCCCGGGAAGCGTCCCTGGGTGAGTCCGGCCAGGAAGACGACCGGGAACTCGAGGCCCTTGGCGCGGTGCACCGTGAGCACCTGCACGGCATCCTGGTCGTCGTCGGGCTCCGCCTGCGGCGGGCTGTCGCCGGCCTCGCGCAAGAGCTCCAGGTGGCGCACGAAGTGCGGCACGCGGTCCTCGGGCGCCAGGAGCGAGAAGCCGCGCGCCACCTCGAAGAAGCGCGCCAGATTCTGCACCTTGCGCTCGTCGGCCGGCTCGGCCGAGCCCGACAGCCGCTCCAGCCAGCGCGAGCGCTCGAGGAAACGGTAAAGCACCTCGCCGGTGGGGCGAGTCACCGCCGCTTCGCGCAGCCACGCCAGGTCGCGCAGGCACTCGCCGAGCGGCTCGCGGGCCGCCTCCGAGAGCGGCGTCTCCCCGGGGGCCTGGCCGGCGGCGAGCGCCGCTTCGGCGACCTCGAGGAGCGCGCGGTTGCGGCGACGCGCGGTGCCGGCGAGGGCGGCCAGGTCGCGGGCCGGCACGCGGTACACCTCGGAGCCCGCCAGGTGGTAGAGCGCGGTCGAGTCGCCCGGGTCGGCGACGGCGCGCAGCAGGTGCGCGCAGAGGCGCACCTCGTCGGCGTCGTAGAGCCCCTGGTTGCCGGTGTACCGGTGCGGCACGTCGCGGTAGGCGAGGGCCTGCAGGAGCGGCCGGGCGATGAGGTGGGTGCGCGCCAGGACGGCGAAGTCGCCCCAGCGCCGCCGGCCGGTCTCCACCGCCTCGCGCACGCGCCGGGCGATGAAGTCGGCCTCGGTCGAGGCGGTGTCGAACCAGTGGAACTCGGGCGGCGCCCCGGCGGCGTGCGCGGCGCGCGCCACCAGGCGTTTGTCGACGCCGATCCGGGCCTCGAGCCGGTCGGGATCGTTGTGCCGGATGAGCCGGTAGGCGGCGTCGAGGATGGGCTGGGTCGAGCGGTAGTTGTCCACCAGCACGGCGCGCGCCGTGTCGGGGTAGGCGTCGACGAACTGCGCGAGATTGGCGTAAGCGGCGCCGCGGAAGCGGTAGATGCTCTGATCGTCGTCGCCCACCACGGTGAGGTTGCGGTGCGCCTCGCCGAGGGCTTGCAGCAGCCGGAACTGGGCCACGTTGGTGTCCTGGAACTCGTCCACCAGGACGTAGCGGTAGCGCTCGCCGACCTCGCGCCGCACGCGCGCGTGGTCGGTCAGGAGCCGCAGCGAGAGCCACATCAGCTGCCCGTAGTCGCACAGGCCGTGGGCGCCCAGCAGTTCCAGGTACGTCCCGTAGAAGGCGGCGATCTCCGCCTGCTCGGCCGCCGCCTCGCGGGTCGCGTCGTCGCCGGCCGCGGCGGCCAGCCGGCGGGCGTAGGCGGCGTACTCCTCTGGCGAGACGGCCTCGTCGCGGGCGCGGTTGACCGCCCCGAGCAGCGCGGCCAGGTGCTTGGTGGGGTCGCCCAGCGGGCGCAGGCGCGCCAGCGGCAGCTCGAAGAGGTGCTCGCGCAGGAAGACCAGGCCCTCGGCCTCGTCGAGGATGCGCGGCTCGCCGGGCAGGCCGAGGAGCAGCGCGTACTCGGCCAGCAGGCGCCGCCCGAAGGCGTGGAACGTGGAGATGGTGACGTCGGCGTAGCCGTAGGGGACGAGCACGTCGACGCGCGCCTCCATCTCGGCCGCCGCCTTGTCGGTGAAGGTGAGGGCGAGGATCTGGGAGGGGCGGGCCCGCTTGGCGGCGATGAGCCAGGCGATGCGCCGCGTGATGACGCCGGTCTTGCCGGTGCCGGCCCCGGCCAGCACGAGCAGCGGCCCCTCGCCGTGGGTGACGGCGCGGCGCTGGGGCTCGTTCAGGTCGTCCAGGATGGGAGAGAGAACCTCACCGCCGGAGAGCGAGATCGGGGACATCGCCATGAGCGGACGCTAGCAAAGGGAAGGGACCGATTCAACGCGGCCCGGCCGCCGCCTTGACCGCCGCGCCGGGCGCTGCCTATGGTGCGCGCATGCCGTGTCGTCCTGCCCCGCCGCGCGCGGGCGCGCGCCCCGCGCCCGTGGCTGCAGTCCTCCTGCTGGCCCTGGCGGCCGCCGTGCTCCCCGCGCTGCTCGCCGGCTGCGCGAGGCTCGACACCGGCGAACCGCGCGCCGGCGGCACGCTGGTGCTGGCGCTCGCCGACTCGCTGGACCTCGACCCGCGCACCTCCCACGGCGATCTGGCCGCGCCCTTCCTGGCTCTGCTCCACGAGGGGCTGGTGCGCTTCGACTCGACGGGCCGCGTCGTAGCGGCGCACGCGGCGGCGTGGAAGGTGAGCGCCGACGGGCGCACCTACACCTTCGCGCTGCGCCCGGACTGGCGGTACGAGGACGGCACTCCGGTGGCCGCCGCCGACTACGTGCGCGCCCTCGAGGCGCTCTTCGCCGCCGACCCCGTGTCGCCGGCGCGGCCGCGGTTCTGGAGCCTGGACGGCGCCGTGTCGCGCCGCCGGCGCGATCGGGGGCCGCTGGGGGTCTCGGCCCCCGATCCGCGGACGCTCGTCGTCCGCCTGTGGGCGCCCGACGACGCGCTGCTCGAGAAGCTGGCCCAGCCGCGCTACGCGGTCCCGCTCGCGGCGCCCGGGCGGGAGGCGAGTTCGGGGCACGCCTTGGCCACCGGGGCCTACCGGCTGGCCCGGCGGGGGCGCGGCGAGCTCGTCCTGGTGCGCAACGGGAGATACCGCGGCGCCACTCCGGGGCATCTCGACACCATCCGGGTGCGCACCGGGATCGCGGCCCGGCGGGCCGCGCTCGGCCTCACGAGCGGTGCGGTCGGGATGCTCTGGCCGGTGCCGGTCGAGTTTCGCCTGCGGCTGTCGCGCGATCCTCGGCTCGGATACGCGCAGAGCGGCGGCCCGGGGGAGCTGCACTGGCTCTTGGTGCTGAATTGCGAGCTGGCCCCCACGGCGCGTCAGCAGGCGCGCCAGGCGGTGGCGCGCGCCGTGAATCGGCAGCGGGTCGTGGGGCTTCTGATGCCCCTGGCCTCGCCGTGGCGCGGCTACGCTCCCGGCGGGCCGCCTTCGAGCGCGGCCCCGGGATTCGATCCGCTCGCCTCACAGTCGGCGCTCGACGCCGCCGGGTACCCGCGCGGCATCGAGCTGGCCGTCCAGGTCCCGCGCGGCTCGGTCGAGGCCGCAGCGGCCCGCGGCCTCGTCTCCGACCTGGGCCGCGCGGGCGTGTACGGGGAGATCCGTCTGCGCGCGCGGGCCGAGTTCGAGGCGGCTCGGCTGGCCCACCGCGGCGCGGTCGCGTCGTTCTGGAGCTGGCGGGCGCCGACCTCCGACCCGCTCTCCAACCTCGCCGAGCTGCTGCTCAACCGCAGCCTCGACGAGCGCTGGGGCGGCAACCTCGGTTTCTTCCGGAGTTCGGGCAGGGCGGCGTTCGACTCCCTGCTGCTGGGCGGGCTGCGGGAGCGCGGGCCGCAGGAGCGGGCCGCGGCCCTCGGGGAGGCGGAGACCCGCCTGGGGGAGGAGATGCCCTTCGTCCCCGTGGCCCGGGTGCGGGAAGAGGTGTATTTCCGCAGCACCTTGCGGGGGGTGAGGTTCCACCCGCGCTACGGGCTGGACCTGGCTCACGTCTGGCTCGTCCCCTGAGGAATACCCGAAATCGCCCACCAAAGCGCACATCTCCTCTTGACGCCTGGGGCTTATTTCGCATAGGATTACAGCGGTCAGGTTAGGTCGCTAGGAGAGCTCCATCAACAGGTACACGCACCCAATGCGCGATCCTCGCGGCCGGGGCCGCACTTTCCGCCCTCCATGCGGCTTCTGCCCCAATCCGTCACAACCAAGGTCTGTCCGACAGGAGTCTTGAATGACCGGGCGATCCCCGCTTCTGTGCTCCCTGCTGCTTCTGTTCGTCGCCGCCGGATCGTGCGTTTCCGTCGCCATGGCCGGAACGGTCGTCCGCACCTTCACCTTCTCGCCCGGCGATGTGACGGTCGCGGGTGACGAGCGCGGCTACCTGCGCTACTCCCTCGAGGGCGGTGCTCCCTGGGGCGATCCCGGATCTCCCGAGGTGCCGGGGCTCTCGGTGCTGGTGGACCTGCCCGCGGGCACGCGGGCCGTAGCGCTGCGCGCGACGGCCGGTGGCTTCGTGGACCTGCAGGGTGGGGCGCCGGTGCGCCCGGCGCAGCGGCCGGCCAGCGGGCTCGAGCCGCCGAGCTGGACCGAGCCCATGGCGGCGCGCTACGGCGAGAGTGAGTGGACCTCCTCCCCGCCGGCCGTGCTCGGCCCCGCGGGGACGATGCGCGGGCGCTCCCTGGCGTCGTTGGTGCTCCTGCCCGTGCAGGTGATCCCGGCCTCCGGCCGGGCCCGCCTCGCCACGCGGATCGAAGTGACGGTCGAGACCGCCGCCGACCCGCAGGCGCTGGTGCGCAAGCGCATCGTGCCGGAGTGGGAGGTGGAGATGGACGCGGGTTTCGCCGCCGTGCTCTCGCGTGGGCCTGAGGCCGTGCGCCAGGGCATCGAGAGCGGCCGGCGCTGGTCTGCCGCCCCGGCCCTGGGGCCGCAGATCGGCGGGCTCGGCGCCGCGGCCGCGGGCCCCGGCCTCACCCGCCCCTTCGCGCCTACCGCCCTGCCCTCGACCCTGGGCAGCCCGGTCGAGTACCTGATCATCACCAACGAGGCGATGAAGCCGGTGCTCCAGACGCTCGCCGACTGGAAGACCGAGAAGGGCGTGCCGGCGGCCGTGCGCACCGTCGAGTTCATCGAGCAGAACTACCCCTTCGGCGTCGACCGGGCCGAGCGCGTGCGCATGTTCGTGCGCGACGCCTATACGCAGTGGGGCACGCTGTGGGTGCTGCTGGCCGGCGACACCCCGGTGATCCCGACCCGCTACGCGCACACCACGTTCTTCGGCAGCGCCGAACTGGCCACCGACCTCTACTACTCCGACCTCGACCGCGGGTGGAACGCCGACGGCGACTCGCTGTTCGGCGAGGGCTTCATCGATATCTACACGCCGGGTGACGGGCTCGACCTCTACCCCGACGTGTACGTGGGCCGCGCCCCGATCGAGAATCCGTCCCAGGCGCAGACCTTCGTGGACAAGCAGCTGCTCTACGCGGTCAACCCGGCGGCCGGATACCTGTGCAAGGGCCTGTTCTTCGCCGAGGTGTTGTTCCCGCAGGACTGGCAGCAGGGGCAGAGCATCGCCTCGGATGGTGCCACCATTGCGGAACACGCCATCTCGCGGCTCTCAGGCTGCATCCAGCCGACGCGCCTCTACGAGAACTACACTGCGTTCCCGGGAGCCCTGCCGCTCACCAAGCAAGCGGTCATCGACTCGATCAACGCCGGCTACAACCTCCTGCATCACGTCGGGCACGGCTACCGCAATTCGATGTCGGTCGGTGACGGGGCACTCAACAATCCCGACGTGGTCGCGCTGCACAACCTGCCCAAGGTGTCCGGTTTGCTCTACGCCATCAACTGCACGTCGGCGGCGCTGGATTTCGAGTCGATCAGCGAGGAGTTCCTGCTGGCGTCCGGCGGCGGCGCGGCCTGTGTGATCGGCTCCACCAACTACGACTTCCCGGCCACCGGCGACGGCTACCAGAACGAGTTCTACAACCTGATGTTCCAGGACGGCTTCACCCGCATCGGCGAGGCGCAGGCGCTGTCGAAGGTGCCGTTCATCGGCTTCTCGAGCTTCGACAACGTCCAGCGCTGGACGCAGATGACCCTCCTCATGTTCGGCGATCCCGAGATGCGGCTGTGGACGGAGGAGCCGGTCGCCCTGATCGTGTCGCACCCCGCGAGCCTCACGCTGCGCGACACGACCGTGACCGTCGCGGTGCAGCGCGGCGGCCAGCCGCTGCCGAATGCCACCGTCTGCCTCTACAAGGCCGGCGAGGACTACCGCATCGGCACGACCGACGGCGCCGGGCAGGTCACGCTGTCGGTCCACGCCGCCAGCACCGGCACCGTCAAGGTGACGGTGACGGCACTCGAATCGCGGCCCTACCGCGGGACCCTCACGGTCACGGGAACGGCCCAGGTCGCGCTGGTGTCGCGGCCGGCGGACCGCAGCCTGGCCGACAGCGGAGCCGGCACGGTGGGCAACGGCAACGGCGTGCTCGACGCCGGCGAGACCGTGAACCTGACGCTGCCCGTGACCAACCTGGGCGGTGCCGGGTCGGGGAGCGCCACGGCCACGCTCCTGAGCCTCGACTCCCGCGCCGTCGTCCTGGTGGGCGCCGGCTCCTACGGCGTGATCCCGGCCGGAGGCTCGGCGGCCGGCACGCAGTACCGCATCTCGGTGGCACGCAGCGGCGTGCTCGACGGCGACGAGATGCACTTGCGGCTGGTCATCAGCGACGGCCTCGGCCGCCAGTATCCGGCCGATCACTTCCTGGTCGTGCGGGCTCCCAAGGTGCAGCTGCTGGCGCGCCTGCTCAACGACGGCGGCGGCGGCAACGGCGATCAGTTCCTCGACGTCGGCGAGACGGCCGATTACACGGTGACGCTGGTGAACCTGGCCGAGGGTGTGGCGCGCGGCGTGACCGCCACCCTGACGGCGGCGGCGGCGGGCGTGGCGGTGCTCGACGGCAGCTCGTCGTTCGGCAACCTGGGAGCGCTGGGCCAGGCGACGGGCGACGTGTTCCGCGTGCAGAACCTCTCGCAGCCCGATCCGCGCTTCACGCTGGCGGTGAGCGACTTCTACGGGCCGCTGTTCACGCAGGAGGTCAACTTCACGGCCCCGGCGGCTCCGGCCAACCTCTTGCCCGCGGGCTCGGCCACGAGCATCGCCATGGTGTGGACGCTGTCGCCGGCCGCCGACCTGGCGGGCTACAACATCTACCGCGCGAACAGCCAGGGCGGGCCGTTCACGAAGCGCAACTTCGTCCCCAGCGGCCGCAGCGCCTACTATTCCGACGAAGGTCTGGCGGCGCTGACCCGCTACTACTACTACGTCACGGCGGTGGACTCCTCGGGCAATCAGTCGGCGGCCACTGCGGTGCAGTCGGCGAGCACCAACCCGCCGATGCATGTCGGGTTCCCGATCCCGATGGGCCGCACGACGCCGTCCTCGCCGGTGATCGGCGACCTGGAGCGCGACGGGCAGCTGGAGGTGGTGGTGGGGTCCGACGTGCTCTACGCCTGGCACGCCAACGGCCAGGGGGTCGTGGACGCCGACGGCAGCGAGCGCACCTCCGGCGACTTCACGATGCAGGGCGCCTACTATGCCGGCGCGCCGGCCATCTCCGACCTCGACAATGACGGGGTCATGGACATCGTGGCCTGCGCCTGGGATACGAAACTGCTCTACGTCTTCGGGCCCGACGGCTCGGTGAAGCCCGGCTTCCCGGTGAGCCTGCTCGACGCGGTGTGGTCGTCACCGGCGGTCGGCGACGTGGACGGGGACGGTTTCAAGGAGATCGTCTTCGC
>CAYLSO010000048.1:0-7509 GCA_964386525.1 uncultured bacterium | reverse complement strand
CGGAGCACCTGGATGTGGCCGGTGTCGGTGTCCACCTCGAGTTCGACCGCGTGCGCGCCGTAGGTCCAGTTGAGCGCCGGCAGCCCCTGGCCCGTCTGCGGGTCGAGGTTGGTGAGGCCGGTCGCGATGTAGCGGCCCTTGCCGATCACCGGCCCGCCGATGCTGCTGCCGTCCGGGTAGGTGTAGCCCAGCACGATCTGGCTGTAGTCGAGCGTGCGGGCGGGCTTGCCCTTCACCCAGACCTTGCCGTTGCCGCACTCGATCTGCTCGGGCGGCGCGTGCAGCGCCTGCCCGGCGATGCTGCGGATCTGGTCGAGGCACTCCTTCGCCGCCTGGATGACGGCGTTGCCGCCCATCACCGCGAAGCGGCTCGCCACCGTCTGCCAGTCGTAGGGCGTGTAGTCGGTGTCGCAGTCCCAGGGGACCTTGATCTTGGCGAGCGGCAGGCGCAGCTCGTCGGCGGCGATCTGGGCGAGCGTGGTGTAGGTGCCCTGGCCGTAGTCCACGCCGCTCACCAGCACGTTGGCCGAGCCGTCGCCGTTCATCAGGATGCTCACCGCGCACGAGGTGAAGGTGGGCATGGCCGGCGCCTTGTGCAGCATCGCCAGCCCCTTGCCGCGCACCACCCCCGAGCCCGGCGCCACCGGCCGCGCCGCGCGCTCGGCGGGGTCCCAGCCGATGGCCTCGGCCACCAGCCGCAGGCACTCGTCGGGCCGGCCGTGGCCCTCGCTGAACGGCTCGCCGGTGATGGTGGTCTCGCCGACCCGCAGCAGGTTCCGGCGGCGGAACTCGCAGGGGTCCAGCCCCAGCGCGCGGGCCACCATGTCCATGTTGCGCTCGATGCCCCACAGCACCTCGAGGTGGCCGAAGCCGCGGTAGGCGGTGCCGAAGATCTTGTTGGTGTAGACCACGAAGGAGTCGATGCGGCAGTTCGGCACCACGTAGGGGCCGGCGCCCGAGTAGGAGGCGGCGCGCCCGATGTTGACGCCGTAGTCGGCGTAGGCGCCCGCGTCCCACAGGTAGGTGATGTCCAGCGCCGTGATGCGGCCGTCCTGGGTCACCCCGGTCTTGATGGTGCTGGTCAGGCCCTGGCGCGACGGCAGCGTGTTGAACTCCTCCTCACGCGTCGCGACGATCTTCACCGGCCGGCCGCCCGCCGCCTTCGACAGGCAGTAGACCAGCGGCTCGAGGTGGATGCCGGCCTTGCCGCCGAAGCCGCCGCCCACGTAGGGCACGCGCACCCGCACCTTCTGCAGCGGCATGCCGAAGGCGCGGCAGAAGAGGCTGCGCACCGCGAACGGCGACTGCGCCGAGGTGACGATCTCGACCTCGCCGTCGGCGCGCGCCGTGGCGATGGCGGTGTGGGTCTCGAGCGGCACGTGCTGCACCGGGGGGTTCGAGAAGCGGAACTCGAAGACGCGGTCGGCCTCGGCCATGCCGCGCTCGACCTCGCCCTTGCGGATCTTCTGGCAGTGGGCGACGTTGCGGCCGGGCTGCGGGAAGAACACGCCTTTCATCCACGAGTAGCCCGCCAGATCGGGGTGCACCTGCGGGGCGCCGTCGGCCAGCGCGGCGCGCACGTCGAGCACCGGCGCCAGCGGCTCGTAATCCACCACGATGGCGGCGCACGCGGCGCGCGCCTGCTCGAGCGTGTCGGCGGCCACGGCCGCCACCGCCTCGCCCTGGTGGCGCACCACGCCGCGCGCCAGGATGTTCTTGTCCTCCATGTAGAGGCCGAGCTTCTGCGGCAGGTCCTCGCCGGTGAGCACGGCGCGCACGCCGGGCAGGGCGCGGGCCGCGGCCGTGTCGATGCTGCGGATGCGCGCCGCGGCGTGCGGCGAGGTGAGCAGCCGCGCGTGCAGCATGCCGGGCAGGCTCAGGTCGTGCACGAAGAGCGCCGAGCCGGTCACCTTGGCCATGGCGTCCACGCGGTTGGCGCCGCCGCCCACGAAGGGCGCGGTCGGCGCGGCCGCGGCGCGGTAGCCGCCGGCCGCCACCGCCTCGACCGCCTCGATGATCGGCTCGTAGCCGGTGCAGCGGCAGAGATTGCCGGCCAGCGCCTCGACGATCTCGGCCCGCGTCGGCTTGGGGTTGCGGGCCAGCAGGGCGCGCGCCGAGTTGAGCATGCCCGGCGTGCAGAAGCCGCACTGGATGGCGCCGAAGTCCACGAACGCCTGCTGCAGGTCGGAGAGCACGCCGGGCTGGGGCGTGGCGCCCTCGGCGGTCTCGACGGCCGCGCCGTCGGCCTCGACCGCCAGCACCAGGCAGGCGTTCACCGGCCGCCCGTCCAGGATCACCGTGCACACGCCGCACTCGCCGATGCCGCAGCCGCCCTTGACGCTGTGGCGGTGCAGGTCGTTCTTGAGCAGGTCGAGCAGCGTGCGCCGCGCCGGCACCTCGAGAGCGACCTTCTCGCCGTTGACCGTCAGGGTGATGGGATAGGTCTTCATGACGGCCTCCGCGCGCCGCCCAGCAGCCGCTCGGCGAGGCGGCGGCAGAGCATGGCGGTCATGTCGCGCCGGTACTCGGCCGAGGCGCGCACGTCGTCGATCGGGCAGACACGCTCCAGCGCCAGGGCCGCCAGCCGCGCGCCGACCTCCGCCGGGTCGGCCGCGGCGTCGACGCCGTCCAGGGCGGGGGCCAGCATCGGGGTCGTCCCGCAGCTGCCGACGGCCACGCGCAGGGCGCGGGCGCCGGGGTCGTAGGCGGCCGCCGCGTTGACCAGCGCCAGGTCGTGCCCGGCGACGCGCTTGACCTTGTCGAAAGCGCTGCGCAGTCCCGCCGCCGGCCGGGGCACCAGGATCGCCGTGACCATCTCGCCGGGCTCCAGCGCGGTCTGCTTGACGCCGCGGAAGAACTCGGGCAGCGGGATCTCGCGCTCGCCGCCCGTCCCCGCGACGCGCAGCCGCGCGCCGAGCACCAGCAGCGGGGGGGCGGTGTCCATGCACGGCGAGGCGTTGGCGAGGTTGCCGCCCACCGTGGCTCGCGAGCGGATCTGCAGCGAGCCGATCGCGCCGGCGCCCTCGGCGAGCGCCGGGAAGGCCCCGCGGATGCGCGCGTCCTTGGCGATGTCCTGCACCAGGACGCAGGCGCCGAGGACCAGGTCGCCAGCGGGTGTCCAGGCGATGTCGGCGAGCCCGGGGATGCGCTTGACGTCCACCACCAGCTCGGGGCGGGCAGCGCCGGCGCGCAGCGCGACCATCAGGTCGGTGCCGCCGGCCAGGACCCGGGCGTGCCCGGGGGGCCCGGCCAGAAGCGCGGTCGCCTGGGCCACGGACTCCGGCCGCTCGTAACGGAAGCTGCTCATGGTCTCACCTCTCGCGCGGCGGCCCCGCGCCGCCGCTCACACCTCGGTGAAGATCAGCCCGGTGATGTCCTTGCCCGCCGTCTCGCGGACCTTGCCGACCCGGGCGCGCACCCGCGCGCCGATCCGCGGCTCGGCGATCTCCAGCCGGCCGGTGGCCCGCACCCCCATGTCCATCTCGACGATGCCGAGCGTGATGTAGAGATCGGAGAAGTCGAGCGGCAGCGCGTAGGCGCGCGTCCAGGTCAGCAGCTTGCCCTCGCCGGCCACCGGCACCGGCTCGAACCCGGTGCCGCGGCAGGCGGGGCAGTAGAAGTGCGTCGGATAGGAGAGCCGACCGCAATTCTTGCACTTGGCGGCTTCCACGACGTCGCGCGCCATGTCACACCCCCCGCGTGAGAACGGTGGCCAGCACGTTGTTGCCGAAGCCCCCGAAATTCACCGCAAAGCCGTTCTTGGGCTGGTTCGGCACCTGGTAGTCGCCGGCCTCGCCGCGCAACTGCCGCACCAGCTCGACGATCTGTGAGACGCCGGTGTTGCCCACCGGGTGGCCGCGCGCCTTGAGCCCGCCCGACGGGTTGATGGGCAGCCGCCCGCCGATCTTCGTCTCGCCGCGCTCCAGCGCCTTGTGCCCCTGCCCCTTGGGGAAGAAGCCCGCCTCCTCGCTCTCGGCGATCTCGAGGATGGTGAAGGCGTCGTGCAGTTCGGCCACGTGGATATCCTTGGGCGCCAGGCCCGCCATCCGGAAGGCCTGCTCCGCGGCCAGCCGCACGGCCGTCAGCTCGGTGGGGTCGGGCCGCTCGTGCACGGCGTGCGTGTCGGTGGCCTGGCCCATGCCGGCGATGCGCACCGGCGTCGGCTTGAACTCCTTGGCCATCGCCGCCGGCGCCAGGAGCACCGCCGAGGCGCCGTCGCTCACCGGGCAGCAGTCGAAGAAGCGCAGGGGGTCGGCGATCCACGGGTTGTTGTTGTGCGCGTCGGGCCCGGTGAGGATGCCCTCCATGGTCACCGGGATGCGCAGGTGCGCGCGCGGGTTCTTGGCCCCGTTGGCGTGGTTCTTGATGGCCACCATGGCGAGGTGCTCGGGGCGCACGCCGTGGCGCTCCATGTAGAGGCGGGCGAACAGGCCGGCCAGGGCCGGCAGCGTGACGCCGTAGACGTACTCGGCGTAGCGGTGCGAGAGGTAGGAGACGAACTCGGTGGCCTCGAAGTTGTTGACCTCCTGCATGCGCTCGCCGCCGCACACCAGCACCAGGTCGCACATCCCGGAGGCCACCGCGTGCAGGCCGTGCTTGACCGCGGAGGCGCCCGAGGCCGGGCCGTTCTCGATGGTCTCGGCGCCGGCCGGGTAGAGGTTCAGGCGGTCCACCAGGGCGCTGGCCAGGCCGGCCATCTTGTTGTTGCGCGGCGCCCCCATGTTGGCGACGTAGACGGCGTCCGGCCGACGCTCGCCGGCGCCCGCGTCGGCCAGGGCTTCGTGCGACGCCTCGCACATCATCTTGAGCAGGCTCCACTGCGCCCGCCCGAACTGCGTCGAGCCGATCCCGACGATGGCGACGTCCCTCATATCCGGGCCTCCAGCGTGTTCTCGATCTGCACCAGCATGGCGCGCAGATCGGGCTCGCGGAGGGGATACGAGCGGGCGAGCAGCTCCGGCGACACCGGGCGCGACCCGGTGACCAGGCGCGCCTTGGCCTTGTGGTAGGTCTCCTTGGTGAGCACCCAGGCGGGAGCGCCTCCCAGCTCGTGCTGGACCTCGAACTTCTTGTCGAGCGGGTACTCGATCATCCAGCGGCGGTGCCCGATGGGGCTCTCGGCCACGATCCACACCTCGTCCTGGCCGAGGTACTCGACGTGGTGCTCCATCTTGGCGGCGAAGAGGTGCGCGCCGACGCGCAGGCCGCGCTTGAGCGTCAGGGTGTGGTAGCTGATGCCGTGGCGCTCGTCGAAGAGGCGGCCGTTGACGATGCCGGCCAGCACGCCGTCGATGACCCCGACCAGGCAGTACTCGTCGCGCACCCGGTGCGTCTTCCAGCCCAGCAGCTCGGCGAACAGGCGCGCCGAGACGATGTCGTAGTAGTCGCGGTTCACCCAGGACAGCGGCTGGATGATCTTGAGCATCTGGTCGACCTCGTCGACCGCCGCCTGGCGCACCACCATGGTCTCGCCGCTCGCCAGCAGGATGGCCTTGGCGGGGTAGGGGGCCATGGGCAGCGCGGGCGGCCGGAGCATGGCCTCCAGTTCGTCGATCATGCGCTCCTCCTCGGGGGAGAGGTATTCTCCGGCGTCCCAGTCGTAGGGCGCGCGGCGATCGGGGCGGGAAAGGGGGCGATTCATCGCGCACAGGTTAGCACACCGGCGTGGCCGGCGGCCGCATCGCGCGCGCGTCTTTCGCGCGTCATGGCGCGCGTTCGGCCTGGCTTGTCGCCGGCCCCGGGAGAGTCTGGCGCCAGTGAACCCGAGCGGCGCCGGCCGCGTTTGCGCTCCCTCTGGCGTTCGCCCCGCGGCGGCGCTAGGATGCGCGTGGCAATCCACCTTCACGTGCGACCCAGCAGGGGGATCCCCAAGGCTCTGCGGCGTGGTCCGGCGCGTTCCCGGGGCGGGCCGGCAGGCCGTTCTGCGCGCCGCACCGGACGCCGCCGGGGCCCGTCCGCGGGACCCCCGGCCCGGACGCCGTGACCCCGTGTCTCGAACGCGGACGCTCCGCAGGGTGAAGGAGGCGCAGAGGATGGACACCGTCGGCGGCCCGCTCCTGCCCGACCAGGTCAGCTGGTCGCGAGCCGAGCAGGATCTGGGCTATCGCAAGGGCGACCTCATCAACATCGGCTGGCACTGCAGCGACCGCATCTGCCGGCTCGGACACGCCGCCAAGCCGGCGCTGATCTGGGAGGACGCGCAGGGCGACGGCCGCGTCTACAGCTTCGACGACCTGCGCGTGCTCACCAACACCTTCGCGCGGCACCTGCAGGGGCTCGGCCTGGCGCCGGGCGACCGCATCTGCCTGTTCATGGACCGCGTCCCCGAGCTGTACATCGGCTTCCTCGGCGTGCTCAAGATGGGCGGCATCGTGCAGCCGCTGTTCTCCGCCTTCGGCGACGAGTCGCTGCTGACGCGGCTCGAGAACGCCGGCACCGCGGCCATCGTCACGCAGCGCAAGCACCTCCACAAGGTGCGCAAGATCCGCGACCGCCTGCCGCAGCTCAAGCTGGCCGTGGTGGTGGACGCCGACGGTCTGGAGCTGCGCGACGGCGAGCGCGCCTTCGCGCTGGACCGGGAGCCGCGGGTGGAGGAGTTCGAGGTCCACCCGACCACCGCCGAGTCGCCCTCGGTGCTGCACTACACCTCGGGGACCACCGGGCAGCCCAAGGGCGCCCAGCACGTGCACTACTCGCTCGTCTCGCAGTACCTGACCGCCAAGGTGGTGCTCGACCTGCGCCCCGACGACGTCTACTGGTGCAACGCCGACCCGGGCTGGGTCACCGGCACCTCGTACGGGATCATCGGCCCGTGGTCGAACGGCACCACCCAGGCCGTGCTCGACTCCGGCTTCAACAGCGAGCGCTGGTACGCCTTCATCGCCAAGCACCGCATCACCGTCTGGTACTCGGCGCCCACCGCCATCCGGCTGCTCATGCGCGACGGCACCCCGACGGCGAAGAAGTTCGACCTCGGCTCGCTGCGCCACCTGGCGAGCGTCGGCGAGCCGCTCAACGCCGAGGCCGTGATCTGGTCGAAGGAGGCCTTCGGGCGGCCCTTCCACGACACCTTCTGGCAGACCGAGACCGGCTGCATCGTCATCACCAACCGGCCGGGCATGCCGATCAAGCCGGGCTCGATGGGCAAGCCGTTCCCCGGCATCACCGCCACCGTGGTCGACCTCAAGACGCACGAGCCCCTCACGCGCCCGGGCGCGGTGGGGCTCATCGCCCTGCAGCCCGGCTGGCCGTCGATGATGCGCGAGTACTGGAAGAACCCGGGCGCCTACCAGAGCAAGTTCAAGAACGGCTGGTACCTGTGCGGCGACCGCGCCAGCATCGACGAGGACGGCTACTACTGGTTCGTCGGGCGCGACGACGACGTCATCAACACCGGCGGCCACCTGGTGGGGCCCTTCGAGATCGAGTCGGCCCTGCTCGAGCACCCGGCGGTGGCCGAGTCGGCGGCGGTGGCCAAGCCCGACAAGGTGAACATGGAGGTGGTCAAGG
>CAYLSO010000047.1:0-8497 GCA_964386525.1 uncultured bacterium | reverse complement strand
CGCGAGGACCCGGGCGCGACCGAGCGCGTGGCCCGCGCCAGCTTCTCGTACCGGCTCGGGGCGCGGCCGTTCGCGGGGGGGCGGCGGGGCGCGGGCGGCGGCGCAGCGGGCGGCCGCGGCTGGCGCGACCTGCGGGTCGGCACGCTGATACAGTCGGCGGCCGGGCGGCGCGGGGCACTGGAGATCGGGGACTTCCTGGCCACGCCGAGGCGGCTGGCGCGGGACGCCGGCATCGCCTCGGGGTCCTTCCTCTGGCGCCAGGAGGTGGAGTCGGCGCCGGAAGGCCGTGTCGGGCTGCTGCTTCGCATCGAGCGTCGCGGCCTGGCGGACCGCCAGTACGAGGGCTTCGCCACCGTGCAGGGCGCCTGGGTCGAGGAGGGGCGCGTGCGCCTGCGCTCCGGGCCGGCGTGGCTCTTTCAGTGGAGCGGGCTCGCGGCCCAACGCGAGGCGTTCCAGACGCGGCCCGGCGGGGCCGGTCTGGCGCGCGAGCTGGACGAGTTGAGCGCCGGCTTCGAGGCCACCTACGCGCGCGGGGAACGTCTGCAGCTGACCGGCTTCGCCACGCTCGAGCGGGTGGCCGCACGGGGCGAGGAGACGTGGGTGGTCACCCGGCTCGGGCCGCGCGTGGTGTACGCCGCCGGCGACCGGTTGCGGGCCGAGTCGCAGCTGCGCGTGGCGGCGGTGCGCGGCGATCGGGTGCCGACGCTGCTGCCGGAGGGCTTCGCGGTGCGGGCGGACCGCTTCGATTTCCGGGTGAACGTCGCCTACCGTCTGCGCCAGCGGGTGAACCTCACGCTCGACTGGAGCGGGCGCGCGGGCGCCGACGGCGGGCTGACGCAGACGGCGCGCACCGAGCTGAGGGCCTTCTTCGAATGAGGGCGCTGCTGGTGGCTCTGGCCCTCACCCTCGCCTGGGCGGCGGAGGCGCCGGCTGCGGCGCGGCTGGCGGCCGTGGAGTGGGCCGGCAACGCGCGCCTGCCGGCCGGCGTGCTGGCCGACTCGACCGGCTGGCGGGCCGGCCGCTCGCTCGACGGGGCGGCGTGGACGGCGCTGGCCGAGGGCGTGGCGCGCGCCTATGCGGCGATCGGAAACCTGGCGGCCACGGTGGCCGGCGTGTCGCTGAGCGACACCGCCGGCGCGGTGCGCGCGCGGGTGACGGTGGACGAGGGCGCACAGCACCGCTTCGGGGACATCGAGATCCTGGGAGCGCGCTCGCTGCTGGCGGAGGAGGCGCGGCGTCTGCTCGACGCGCCGGCCGGCGAGCCGTTCGCGGGCCGGCGCCTCGAGCGCGGCATCGGGCGCCTGCTGGAGCGCTACGACGAGCTCGGGCGACCGTTCACGCAGGTGCGCCTGCGCCGCGTGACGCTGCGCGGCGAGTGGGTGGACGCGCAGCTGGACGTGGTCGAGAGCGATTCGGCGGTGGTGGAGAACGTCGTGGTGGACGGCCCGCACCGCACCGCCGCCGGGACGCTGCGGCGCGCCCTGCGTGGCATCGAGGGGGCGCCTTACCGGAGCGAGCTGGCCGCGGCCGGGCGCTCCCGGCTGCTCGACCTCGGTGTCTTCGCGAGCGTGGGCGAGCCGCGTTTCCAGCTCACCGCGGCGGGCCGCGGCGAGCTACGCTACGCCGTAGTCGAGGCGGGGGGCAGCAGCTTCGACGGGATCGTGGGCTACCAGGGGCAGGACAACTCGCTCAGCGGGCTGGCGCGCCTGGCGCTCGCCAACATCGCCGGGACGGCGCGCCAGGCCGACGCCTTCTGGCAAGGCCGGGGCGCCGGCCGCTCGGAATTCCGCTTCCGCTACCGCGAGCCTTTCCTGGTCGGGACGCGCCTGACGGCCGGGCTCGGCTTCACGCACGAGCTGGAGGACACCCTCTACACCCGCACGGAATACGGACTGGAGGCGGGCCTGCCGCTGGGCGAGGGCGCCGCGCTCGGCCTCGGCGTGGAGGGCGGGCGCGTGGTCGCCAGCTTCGGGCCGGTGGCCAGGACCACCTGGCAGGGCACGCGGATATCGCTGCGCCGGCGCTCACGCGGGTGGCTCGACGGCGCCCCGCTCATGGATCTCTTCGGCTACTCCGCGGTCCTGGTCACCAGCCAGCGCTTCACGCGCGAGACGTTGCCGGACGGGAGCGGGCGGCGCGGCCGCCTGCTCACCCTCACGCTCGACGCCGCCGCGGAGCGGCGGCTGGGCGAGCGGAGATTCGTCACCCTCGGGCTCGAGGGCCGCTACCGCGACGGCGACCGCGCCGCGCTGCCCGTGTACGATCTCTTCCCGCTGGGCGGTGCGGCGAGCCTGCGCGGCTACCGTGAAGACGAGTTCCGCGCGGCGCGCTACCTGCTGCTGCGCGCCGACCACGGGTGGGGTCGCGCCGGGTCGCGCGTCTATCTGTTCCTCGATCAGGCGGTCTTCTACCGCGCGCCCGAGGCGGCGCTCTCGACGGGGGAGGCGGCGACGCGGTACCGTGCCGGGTACGGCTTCGGCGCCTCGTTGCCTTCGGGGCTCGGGCGGGTCGGTCTGGAGTTCGCCTGGGGCCGCGGCGACGGCCCGCTCGACGCCAAGCTGCACTTGCGGCTGCGCAGCCGTTTCTAGCCCCCCGGCGGTCGTATCCTTGCCTGGAGCCTTGCCGTCCGCCGCCGCGCGGCCGGCGGCCGGAGGTCGCGTGCGCGAAGTTCCCGTCCCCGCCACATGGGAAGAGGTGGAGCGGCTCCGCGAGGAGATCCGCCGCCACGACCACCTCTATTACGTCGAGGCGCGGCCGGCCATCGCGGATCGCGAGTACGACGCCCTGCTGCAGGCCCTGCTGGCCGCCGAGGCGGCCCGCCCGGAGTGGGTCGCGCCGGAGTCGCCCACGCAGCGGGTCGGCGGCCAGCCGGCGCCGGGCTTCGCGGCGGTGGCCCACTCCGCGCCCATGCTGAGCCTGGCGAACGGCTACACGCTCGAGGAGGTGCGCGAGTTCGACGCCCGGGTGCGCAAGGGGCTCGGCGAGGAGCGGATCGAGTACGTCGTGGAGCTCAAGATCGACGGGGTGGCGGTCGGCTTGCGCTACGCCGGCGGGCGGCTCGCCCAGGGCCTGACGCGCGGCGACGGGCGCGTGGGCGACGACATCACGCAGAACCTGCGCACCGTCCGCGGCCTGCCGCTGGTGCTGCGCCGCGCGGACGGCGCCGCCCCGCCGGACGATCTCGAGGTGCGCGGCGAGGTCTACATGCTGCGTGCCGACTTCGCGGCGCTGAACCGGGTGCGCGAGGAGCGCGGCGAGCCGCCGTTCATGAACCCGCGCAACCTGACGGCGGGCACCCTCAAGACGCTCGACCCGCGCGAGGTCGCCGGGCGGCCGTTGCGCGTGGCCCTGTACGCGGTGGTGGACGCGGCGCGCCACGGCCGCCGCACGCAGATGCAGGCGCTGGAGTGGATGCGCGCCCTCGGGCTGCCCGTGCGCCCGGAGGCGCGGGGAGCGCGCGGCGTCGAGGAGGTCGAGGCGGCCATCGAGTCGTGGCGCGGGCGCTACCGCGACTTGCCGTTCGACGTCGACGGCCTGGTGATCAAGGTGGACGGTCTGGCCGCGCAGCAGGCGCTGGGGGCCACGGCCAAGAGCCCGCGCTGGGGACTGGCCTACAAGTTCGAGACCGAATCGGCGGTCACGCAGCTGCTCGACATCGAGCTGCAGGTCGGGCGCACGGGGGTCGTCACTCCGGTGGCGCGTCTGGAGCCGGTGGTGCTGCTGGGCACGACGGTGGCGCGCGCCACGCTGCACAACCAGGACGAGATCCGGCGCAAGGACCTCAAGATCGGCGACTGGGTGGTGGTGGAGAAGGGCGGCGAGGTCATCCCCAAGGTGGTGGCGGTGGTGGCCGAACGGCGCAGCGGCGGGCAGCGGGAGTTCGAGATGCCCGAGCGCTGCCCGGCGTGCGGGTCGACCTTGGTTCAGGAGGAGGGCGAGGTGGCGCTGCGCTGCGACGGCGTGGCCTGCCCGGCGCAGACCAAGGGGAAGCTGCTGCACTGGGCGTCGCGCGGCGCGCTCGACATCGCCGGACTGGGCGAGGCGGTGGTCGAGCAGCTCGTCGAGCGCGGCTGGGTGGGGGATGTGGCCGGGCTCTACGAGCTCGACGCCGAGCGCCTCGCCGGGCTCGAGCGCCAGGGGAAGAAGTCGGCGGAGAATCTGGCCCAGGCGCTGGAAGCCTCGAAGACGCAGCCGCTCGACCGCGTGCTCTTCGGGCTCGGCATGCGCCACGTGGGCGCAGCGCTGGCCGGGGCGCTGGCGCGGCGCTTCGGCTCGTACGAGGCGCTGGCGGCCGCACGGGGCGGGGACCTGCTGGGCGTGCCGGACGTCGGGCCGGTGGTGGCCGGCGCCCTCGAGCGCTACCTACGCGACCCGCAGGCGCAGGCCTTGTGGCAGCGGCTGACCGAGCGCGGCTTGCGGCCGGGCGCGCCGGCGGCGGCGCCGGGCGGGGCGCCGTGGGAGGGGCTCGCGTTCGTGCTCACCGGCGCGCTGGCGCGGCGCACGCGGACGGAGGCGGCGGCCGAGATCGTGGCGCGCGGCGGCAAGGTCGTCGCGGCGGTGAGCAAGAAGACGCACTTCGTCGTGGCCGGCGAGGAGGCGGGCGCGAAGCTGGACCAGGCGCGCCGGCTCGGGGTGCGCGTGCTGGGGGAGGAGGAATTCGAGGCGGGGCTGGCCGATCCGGCGCGTCTGGCGGCGTCCGCGCAGGGAGCGCCGGGGGACGGGGAGTGAGTTCCGAGGCCTCGGGCTTCGCTCCGGATCCGCCCGGCGAGGTGTCCAGCCCCGTGGACGAGTGGTTCGCCGCGGGTGGGCTCTTGTCGCGGGCTCTGGGCGGTTTCGAGGCGCGTGCCGCCCAGCAGGCCCTGGCGCGTGACATCCACGGCACACTGGCGGCCGGCGGGGCGCTGGTCGGCGAGGCGCCCACCGGTGTGGGCAAGAGCCTGGCGTACCTGGTGCCGGCGCTGCTGTGGGCCGGCGCCAACCGCGAGCCCGTGGTCGTCTCCACCTACACCAAGAGTCTGCAAGACCAACTGCTGAATCAGGACGTGCCGCGCCTGGCCTCGGCGTGGGGCGACCCGCCGCGCGTCGTCGTGCTCAAGGGCAAGGCCAACTACCTCTGCCACCGGCGCTACCGCCTGCACGCCGCCGAGGGGCGCAGCCGGCGCGGGCGCGCCACGCGCCTCGACGGCGACTTCGCCTCCTGGGCGCAGGCCACGGCCAGCGGCGACCTCGACGGATTCCCGTGGGTGAACTACCAGGGCGGCTCGGGACTGCGCGCGCGCGTCTGCGCCGATCCCGGCTTCTGCGGGCCCGGGGTCTGCCGCGTCACCGGCGACTGCGCCTTCCGCCGCGCCCGCCGCGATGCGGCGGCGGCCGACCTGGTGATCGTCAACCACGCTCTCCTGGTAGCCGGGCAGGCGGTGGGCGGCGTGCTGCCGCCGTTCCGCGCGCTCATCGTGGACGAGGCGCAGCACCTCGAGGGATCGCTGACCTCGCAACTGACGACGCGGGCCTCCTACGCCCGGGTCCGCTACGCGGTGGAGGGCTGGGGGCGCGGGCGGCGGCGCGGCACCGGGCTCGCCGGAGAGCTGGACACCGGGCTCTTGGCGGCGCTCGGCGGCGGTGAGCGCGCGCAGCTCTCCGAGGAGGCGCGGCGACTGGTGGGCCTTGGGCCCAAGGTGCTGAGCGCAGCCGAGCGCTTCTTCGGCCGGCTGGCCATGGCGCTCGACGCAGGTTCTCCGTACGCGCCGCGCCGGCGCTATCGCACGGCCGAGGAGCTGGTCGGCGAGGACTTCGACGCCCTCGAGGAGGTGTTCACCCTGGGGGCCCAAGCGCAGGACTGTCTCGAGGCGGTGGCGCGCGGGCTCGGACGCCTGGAGCAGACGCCCGACGTGGAAGACCTCGCGGCCGACGCGGAAGGCGCGCTCACGGAATGGTCGGGGGTGATGCGCGACCTCGGCCTGCTCACCGACCCGCGCGGGCGCGACCGCGTCCACTGGCTCTCCGGCGCCACCCCGGAGGCCGCCGAGCTCTCGGCCGCGCCCATCGAAGTGACGCAGGCGGTTCGCGAGTGGCTGCTGGCGGAGCTGCACGCGCTGGTGCTGGTGTCGGCGACGCTGCGGGTGGGCGAGAGCTTCGCGTACCTGCTCACTCGCCTGGGGCTGGGGGGCGACGGGGCGCTGCCGGTGCGCGCCTGCGTCTACCCGTCGCACTTCGACTGGCCGTCGCAGGTGCTCGCCCTGGCGGCCGGCGGCGAGGAGCCCACGGCCGAGGCGGTGAGCGACCTGGTAGCGCGGCTCTTCGCGCGCGTGCGCCGCAACACGCTGGTGCTCTTCACCAGCTACCAGATGCTGCGCCGGGCGCGGGCGCTGCTGCTGGAGAGCCTGCCGGAGGGCACGCCGCTGTGGGCCCAGGGGGTGGACGGCGAGGCCGCGATGCTCACGGCGCGCTTCCGCGACGCGCGCGGCGCCGTGCTCCTGGGCACGGCCAGCTTCTGGGAGGGCGTGGACTTCCCGGGCGCCGCCCTCGAGGTGGTGGTGGTGGCGCGGCTGCCGTTCGCGGTGCCGGACGACCCGCTCGTCGAGGCCCGCTGCGAGCGCGTGGAGGAGGACGGCGGCAGCGGCTTCCGCGACGTGCTGCTGCCGGAGGCGGTGCTGCGCTTCCGGCAGGGGGTCGGACGGTTGGTGCGCCGGGCTACCGACCGCGGCGTGGTGGTGATCGCCGACCCGCGCGCCGTGACGCGCTCCTACGGCGCCGTCTTCCGCGCCGCGTTGCCGGTGCCGCTGGCGCGCGCGGGCGGCGTGGGCGACCTGGTGGAGCGGGCCGCGGCGTTCTTCGCCGCGGGGCCCGGCCCGGCGGGGGAAGGAGAGCCGGGATGAGCGTCGTCGTGCGGGGCACGGGGCTGAGCCTCGACGAGGTGGTGCGGGTGGCACGCGGGGGCGAGCGCGTCGAGCTGGATCCGGCGGTGCGGCCGCGGTTGCTCGCCTCGCGGGCCGTGGTCGAGGAGGCGCTGGCCTCGGGCGCGGCGGTGTACGGAGTGAACACCGGCTTCGGCAAGCTCAAGAACCGGCGCGTCGACGCGGGCGACCTCGGCGAGTTGCAGCGCAACCTCCTGCGCAGCCACGCGGCGGGGGTGGGCGAGCCGCTGCCCACCGACGCGGTGCGCGCCATGGGGCTCTTGCGCGCCGAGTCGCTGGCGGTGGGCGTCTCGGGCGTGCGCGAAGTCGTGGTGGATTCGCTCATCGGTCTGCTCAACGAGCGCGTCCACCCGGTGGTGCCGGAGCAGGGCTCGGTGGGGGCGAGCGGCGACCTGGCGCCGCTGGCGCACTACGCGCTGGTGCTCATCGGCGAGGGCGAAGCGGAGCACCGCGGCGAGTGGGTTTCGGGTGGGGAGGCGCTGCGGCGCGCCGGCCTGACACCGCTCACCCTGGCCCCCAAGGAGGGGCTCGGGCTGATCAACGGCACGCAGCAGTCCACGGCGATCCTGGCGCTGGCGCTCGCCGACGCCGAGATCCTGGTGGAGGCGGCGGTCGGGGCGGCGGCCATGAGCCTCGAGGCTATGCTGGGCTCCGTCGCGCCCCTGCACGAGCGTGCCATGCGCGCCCGGCCGCATCCCGGGGCCGCGTGGGTGGCGCGCCGGCTGCGCGAGCTGACCGCGGACAGCGCGCTGATACGCTCGCACGCCGACTGCGACCGCATCCAGGACCCCTACTCGCTGCGCTGCGTGCCGCAGGTGCTGGGGGCGTCGCTCGACGGCCTGGCGTTCGCGGTGGGGGTGGCCGAGCGCGAACTGGCGAGCGCCACCGACAACCCGCTGGTCTTCGCGCAGGCCGGCTCGGAGGAGCCCTGGCACCACCGCGTGCTCTCCAGCGGCAACTTCCACGCCCAGCCGGTGGCTCTCGCCGCCGATGTGGCGGCCATTGCCCTGGCTGCGCTAGGTTCCCTGGCGGAGCGCCGCCTCTACCGGCTGATGGACGAGGCGCATACCGGCTTGCCGGCCTTCCTGACGCGCCAGCCGGGCCTGCACTCGGGGCTGATGCTGGTGCAGTACACGGCGGCGGCGCTGGCCTCGGAGAACAAGACGCTGGCGCACCCGGCGTCGGTGGACAGCATCCCGACCTCGGTGGGGATGGAGGACCACGTCTCCATGGCTCCGTGGGCGGCGCGCAAGTGCCGGGGGGTGCTCGGCAACGTGCGGCGCATCGTGGCGGCGGAGTACCTGGCGGCCGCGCAGGCTCTGGATCTGCGCCGTCCGCTGGCGCCGGGGCGCGGCACAGCGGTGCTGTGGGAGGCGGTGCGGCGGCGCGTGCCGGTGCTGGAAGCCGACCGTTCGCCCGCGCCGGACCTGGAAGCGCTGGCTGCGTGGATCGCCGAGGGCGGGCCGCGCGTGGCCCTGGCGGCGGCGGGGCAGGCGGGCGAGAGACCGTGGCGGGAGACCCCGCCCGAGGAGAGGTCGCTATGAATCCGGTCGGGTCCAACCAGGCGGCGGGCGCGGCGGCGG
>CAYLSO010000046.1:0-1568 GCA_964386525.1 uncultured bacterium | reverse complement strand
GCACGGCGACAGCGGCTACCGCCGCTACTTCATCGCCCTCAACCTCTTCACGTTCTCGATGCTGACCCTGGTGCTGGCCGACAACTTCGTGCTCATGTTCGTCGGCTGGGTGGGCGTCGGCCTGTGCTCGTACCTGCTCATCGGGCACTGGTTCGAGCGCCACAGCGCCGCCCACGCGGCGCGCAAGGCGTTCGTGGTCAACCGCATCGGCGATTTCGGCTTCCTGCTCGGCATCTTCCTGCTGGCCACCTCCCTGGGCACGGTGAACTTCCACGAGGTCTTCGCCGCGGCCCCGGAGCGCTGGGCGGTGGGCGGCGCGCTGGCCACCGCCACCGCGCTCCTGCTCTTCCTCGGCGCCACCGGCAAGTCGGCGCAGATCCCGCTCTACGTCTGGCTGCCCGACGCCATGGAGGGCCCGACGCCGGTCTCGGCCCTCATCCACGCCGCCACCATGGTGACGGCCGGCGTGTACATGGTGGCGCGCTGCCACGCGCTCTTCGAGCTGGCGCCGGCGGCGCTGGTCACCGTGGCGGTGATCGGCGCGGCCACGGCGCTGTTCGCGGCCACCATCGGCCTGGTGCAGCGCGACATCAAGCGCGTGCTCGCCTACTCGACGGTGAGCCAGCTGGGCTACATGTTCCTGGCCTGCGGCGTGGGCGCCTACTCGGCCGGCATCTTCCACCTGGCCACGCACGCCTTCTTCAAGGCCCTGCTCTTCCTGGGCGCCGGCTCGGTCATCCACGCGCTCTCCGGCGAGCAGGACCTGCGGCGCATGGGCGGGCTCAAGGGGCGCCTGCCGTGGACCCACGGCACCATGCTCATCGCCTGCCTGGCGATCGCCGGCATCCCGCCGTTCGCCGGTTTCTTCTCCAAGGACGCCATCCTGGCCGCGGCCTTCGCGGGGCCGCTGCGCTGGCTCTACTACGTGGGCCTGCTGACCGCGGGCCTGACCGCGTTCTACATGTTCCGGCTCCTCTACCTGACCTTCTACGGCGGGTCGCGGGTCACCGAGGAGGCCGAGCACCACCTGCACGAGTCGCCGCCGGCGATGGTCGTGCCGCTGGCGGTGCTGGCCGTCGGCTCGGCGCTGGTCGGGCTCTTGGGCATCCCCCTGCTGCCCGGCGCCGACCGCTTCGGCGACTTCCTCAAGCCGGTCTTCGCCGACCTCGGCCACCTGCGCGAGCTGGCGGCCGCGGCGGCGGCGGGCCACGCCTCGGCGACGGCGGCGGTGGGGCACGCGGCCGCGGCGGGGGCCCACGGCGCGGCCGCGCCCGGCGCCCACCACGCGTCCGTCGGGCTGGAGGTGGCGCTCATGGCGGTCTCGGTGGCCGCCGGCCTCGTCGGCATCTTCGTGGCGCGCCGCCTCTACCTGCTCGAGCCGGGCGTGGCGCAGCGCCTCGCCGAGCGCTTCCAGCGCGCCTACCGCACGCTGCTCGACAAGTACTAGGTGGACGAGCTCTACGGCGCGCTCGTCGTGCTCCCGCTGGAGCGTCTCTCCGGCTGGCTGTGGCGGGTCTTCGACGTGCGCGTCTTCGTCGGCGCCGTCGTCGGCTGCGGCGGGCTGGTGG
>CAYLSO010000045.1:0-1634 GCA_964386525.1 uncultured bacterium | reverse complement strand
TCGCCGACAGGGGCCACAGCCGCCGCCAGCCGGAGTCTTCGTAGAGGACGAGGAGGTCTGGATTCACGCTCGGACTCCGCTGCGGCCCGCTAGCGGGCCGGGGTGAGGAACGCGCCGAGATAGCCGGCCGCGCGCGCCCGGTCGCGCAGGCGCGCCGCCGCCGTCCCGTCGAGGCAGCCGCCGGCGCGGACGCGGTGCAGCCCGCCCGCCGTCAGGACGCGCGTCGACAGCCCGAGCCGGACGGCGGCGGCATCGGCCATCTGCTGCGCCGTGGCCGGGTCGGCGCTGGCCGCCAGTTGCACCTCGTAGCAGGCCCCGGGAGCCGCGCCGAGGCCGGGCACCGAGTCGGCGCCCGGGATCGCCCCGCCGACGGGCGCCCGCATCGGCGCCGACCGGATGTCCGCGGGCAGCCGGACCCGCGACGGATCGGGCAAGGAGTCGAGCACCCGCCACGCCGACTTCGAGGGCTCGGCCACCGGCGGCCTCCACCGGGTCGTCACCGCCTCCGGCGCCGGGGCCTCGCCCGCCGCGGCCGCCAGCGCCAGGGCCACGAGCGCTGCCACCCGCGCCGCTCGCACCGCGCTCATTGCCACCCCCGGCGCTCGAGCTCGGCCAGCACGCGGCGCACGTCCTCGGCCCGCTCCAGCGGGCACACCAGGGTCCCGCCGGGTCGCTGCACCACGATCAGCCGCTTCGCCCCGAGCACCACGACCGGGCTCTCCCCGCCCAGGACGACGCACTCCTCGGAGTCGAGCGCCAGTGCCTTGCCCACCGCCACGTTGCCCGCGGCATCCCGCTCTTGCCGCCGCGCCCACGCGCCCCACGAGCCGAGGTCGTCCCAGTCGAAGCCCGCCTCGAGCACGGCGGCGTTGTCGGCGCGTTCCATCACGGCGTAGTCCACCGAGATGGATTCGAGCCCCGGAAAGACCTCGGCCAGCGCCGCGTCGCGCCCGGCCCCGGCCAGCCGCCCCTCGAGGCTCGCCAAGCCCGCCGCCAGCCCGGGGCGGCAGCGGCGCAGCGCCGCGAGCAGCACCTCGGGCCGCCAGAAGAACATGCCGCTGTTCCAGTAGAAACCGCCGGCCGAGAGGAAGCGCGCCGCGGCGGCCGCCTCGGGCTTCTCACGGAAGGAGTCCACGCGGAAGGCGCCGGGCGGCTCGGGCAGGGCCGCGCCGCGCTCGATGTAGCCATAGCCGGTCTCCGGCCGCTGCGGGGCGATGCCGAGGGTGACCAGCAGCGGCTCGCGCCCCGCCAGGGCCAGCGCCCGGCGCGCCGTGACCAGGAACGCTTCGCGGTCGGGGATCAGGTGATCGGCCGGCAGCACGGCCATGGGACCCGAGGCGCCGTGCTCCAGCGCCAGCCAGGCGCCGAGCCCCGCCGCCGCCGCCGTATTGCGCCCCACCGGCTCGCCCACGACGCGCGCCCGAGCGCCGGCGGCACGCTCCACCGCCCCGACCAGGTCGCGGCCGGTCAGGATCCAGGTGCGCTCCGGCGGGGCCAGCCCCGCGACGCGCTCCAGGGTCGCCTCGAGCAGCGTCTGCGCGCCGGCCAGCGGCAGGAGCTGCTTGGGCAAGCCGGGGCGGCTCCACGGCCAGAAGCGCTCGCCGCGCCCGCCGGCGAGGATGAGGACCGACTCA
>CAYLSO010000044.1:0-25877 GCA_964386525.1 uncultured bacterium | reverse complement strand
GGGGGCGCGGCGTCGGCCCACGCCGTGGACGTCACCGACGGGACCGCCGTCGAGGCCGCCCTGGACGAGGTCTTGAAGGGGCAGGGGCGCCTGGATATCTTAGTCAACAACGCCGGCATCGCCCGGGATGGCCTTCTCCTGCGCATGAGCGACACGCAATGGGAGGAGGTCCTGACCGTCAATCTGCGGAGTGCCTTCATCTGTAGCCGGGCGGCGGCGCGTGCGATGATGCGCGCCAAGCATGGCCGGATCGTCAATGTCTCGTCCGTGGTCGGGCTGATGGGCAACGCCGGGCAGGCGAACTACGCCGCCGCCAAGGCCGGGATGATCGGCCTGACAAAGGCGCTGGCCAAAGAGCTGGCCCCCCGCGGGATCACTGTGAATGCAGTCGCACCGGGGTTCATCCGGACGGCGATGACCGACGCGCTGCCCGACAAGGCGCGCGAGCAGCTCATGGCCGCCATCCCCCTGGGGCGCCTCGGCGCCCCCGAGGACGTGGCCGAGATCGTCGCCTTCCTGGCTTCGCCCCGCGCCGCCTACGTCACTGGTCAGGTGTGGGTCGTGGACGGCGGCATGGTGATGGCCTGAGCGGGAGCCCAGGCCGGGACGCGGGCCGCAAACCGGAAATCCTGACAAGGAGGTGACGCGCAAGTGGCCTTCAGCGAGGACAGAGCCAAGGAAATCATCGCGAAGGAGTTGGAGGTGACGGTCGATCAGCTCAAGTACGAGTCCAAGTTCATCGAAGACTTGGGCGCCGACTCGCTGGACACCGTCGAACTCATCATGGCCCTCGAGGAGGAGTTCGGTCTGGACATCCCCGACGAGGACGCCGAGAAGATGAAGACGGTGGGCGACGCTCTGCAGTACCTCAAGAGCAACGCGAAGTAGTCGCGCTGCGCGCGCCGCAAGACTGGATCGCCGGCTGGCGGGTCGCCCGGGCGCAACCGCGCGCCGGGCCGGCCCGGGTCCGGTGCGGACAGGAAGGTTGCCAGGGAAAGTGCGAGTTCTATGACGGCAAAGCAGAACGGTGACGTGCGGGTGGTCGTCACCGGCCTGGGGATCATCTCGCCCTTGGGCCTCAACGTCGAAGACGGTTGGCAGGCCCTCTGCGCGGGCACGAGCGGGGTCGTCCGCATCACCCGTTTCGATCCCACGGGATTCTCCACTCAGATCGCGGCCGAGGTCCGGGGCTTCGTCCCCGAGAACTACATGGACCGCAAGGACGTCAAGCGGAACGACCGCTTCGTCCACTTCGCCATCGCCGCCGCCAAGGGGGCCGTCGAGAACGCGGCTCTGGACATCGGGGCGATGGACGCGGGCCGCGTCGGGGTCATCATCGGTTCCGGCATCGGAGGCATCGAGACCTTCGAGGCCCAGACCCGGGTCATGATCGAGAAGGGACCCGACCGGGTGAGCCCGTTCTTCATCCCGATGATGATCAGCAACATGGCATCGGGACAGGTCTCCATCCAGCTGGGAGCCAAGGGACCGAATTTCACGACGGTCTCGGCGTGCACTTCCTCGGCCAACGCCATGGGGGAAGCGCTGCGGCTTCTGCAGCACGACGACGCGGACATCATGATCGCGGGCGGCGCCGAATCCACCATCACGCCGATCTCGATGGCCGGCTTCTGCTCGATGAAGGCGATGTCCACGCGGAACGAGGAACCCCAGAGGGCCAGCCGGCCGTTCGACCGCGACCGCGACGGGTTCGTGATGGGCGAAGGTGCCGCCGTGGTGGTGCTCGAAAGAGAAGAGCACGCCCGCCAGCGCGGCGCGCCCATCCTGTGCGAGTTCGCGGGCTACGGCGCCAGCGCTGACGCCTACCACATCACGGCTCCGACCCCCGACGGGGATGGGGCGGTGCGCTGCATGGAGCGGGCGCTCCGCGACGCGGAGCTCTCGCCGACCGAGATCCAGTACATCAATGCACACGGGACTTCCACGCTCCCGAACGACCGGACCGAGACCATCGCCGTCAAGCGGGTCTTCGGCGAACACGCCCACCGGCTGATGCTCTCGTCGACCAAGTCGATGACCGGGCACCTGCTGGGCGCGGCCGGCGCGATGGAAGCCGCGGTGTGCGTTCTGGCGATCTCTCGCGGGGTCGTTCCGCCCACCATCAACTATGAGAATCCGGATCCAGAATGCGACCTAGACTGCGTTCCGAATCGAGCGAGAGAGGCGGCCGTGACCGGCGCCCTCTCGAACAGCATGGGCTTCGGGGGGCACAACGCGACTCTGGCGTTCAAGGCTCTTCCCAAGTAAGGCGTAACCTGAGGCGGCGGCGGCCGCGCCCGGAGTATTCGGGCAGCCCGCGGCCGCGTGATGCCGTCGCCGCGCCGCGCGCGGCGGCCCGGCCGGGGGGATTCTTCGCCTGGCTGCGGCGGCTGTTCGGACAGCCGGCGGCGGGGCGCGGCCTGACCGCCGAAGAGCGCAAGGCGGTCGACGACTTCTGCCGCCATCTGGGTGTGCGCATCAACCACCCGGAACTGCTGCGCTTGGCCCTCACCCACCGCTCCTACCTGCACGTCACGCCCGGCGAGGAGCCGCGCGAATCCAACGAGCGTCTCGAGTTCCTGGGGGACTCGGTGCTCGGGCTGGTGTGCTCGGACTGGCTCTACCGTATCCGGCCCGACGAGCATGAAGGGCTGCTCACCAAGACCAAGTCCCTGCTGGTCTCCAAGGCGATCCTGTCGCGCCGGGCGCTGGCCATGGGACTGGGGCGCTTCGTCCTGCTGTCCCACTCCGAGGTGGAGTCGGGTGGACGGCAGCGGCTGTCCATCCTGGCCGACGCCTTCGAGGCCGTGATCGGGGCCATCTACATCGACCAGGGGCTGGAGGCGGCGCGCCAGTTCATCCAGACCTGGCTGTTGAACGAGGCCGGCGAGATCGCCGCCGACAAGCGGCACACGAACTACAAGAGCCTGCTGCAGGAGTACGTGCAGAGCACCTTCCACACCCACCCGGTGTACCGCATCCGCCAAGAGCACGGCCCCGACCACCTCAAGCAGTTCACCGTCGAGGTCATGGTCGGCAGCCGGACCCTGGGCGACGGCCGCGGTCGCAACAAGAAGGAGGCCGAGCAGTCGGCGGCGCGCAACGCACTGGAGCGCGTGGCAGCCGAGGTGGCGCGGCGCGACGAAGGGCGGCGGCGCGCGCGCGGCGGGGGGCCGGCGGGCGCCGGCCGCGAGGGCCGGGAGCGTGGTGAACGTCCGGAGCGGGAGCGTGGTGAACGCGAGGGCCGGGAGCGCGGTGAACGTCCGGAGCGGGAGGGTCGCGAGCCCCGGATGCGCCGGTGGGACGAGGCAGAGCGGCCGCGGGCGGAACGCGAAGAGCGTCCGCGGGCGGAACGCGAAGAGCGGCCGCGCCGAGAGCGTCCCGAGCGACCGAGCAGAGAGGAGCGCGAGCCCCGGCTCCGCCGGGTGCGCGAAGAGCGGCCCCTGAGCGAGCGCGAAGAGGGCATGCGGGACGGGGCGGAGGAGCGCCCACGCCGGGAGCGCGGCGAGCGCCCCGAGCTTCCGGAGCGGGAGCGTCCAGAGCGTCCGGAGCTTCCGGAGCGTGAGCGTCCAGAGCGTCCGGAGCGGGAGCGTCTGCCTCTGGGAGACGAGGTCCCCGTCCAGCGCCCGGAGACCCGTGAGCGTGTGCGCGTCGCACGTGAGGATCGCCGGGGCGAGGGTGCCGAACCGAAGGGCGAGGAGCGCCCGGAGGAGCGCCGCCGTGGCCGCCGCCCGCGCGAGGCTCGCCGACGCGAAGCGGCCCCGGTCGAGACGGCCCCGGCGGAAGTGGGAGCCGGCCTCTTCGCTTCGCTGGAGGCGCCCCCCTTCGCGATCGAGGAGCGGGAATCCTCCCCGCGCCCGACCGAGGAGCCGGCCGCCAAGCCGGAGGCGGCCTACGGGCGCAAGGGCAAACCGAATAAGCGGGCGGCGCGCGCGCCGGTCGGGCTCATCGTGCCGCCCCCGGGCGGCCCGGAGCCGGCCGCCGTGGCCGAGGCTCCGGCAGGCACGCCAGTGCGCCACGGACCGATCCCGGTGGGGGATCTGCTCGCCACGCCGCCGCCGGCGCCGGACGTGCGGATCGTCGAGACTTCAGGGCCCGCCCCGGCAGGCGCGCCTGGGGACCGGTATCGCGTGGCGGAGAGCGACGCGCCGTCCCGCCCGGCACGGCGCGGGGAGCGCAAGGCGCCCGAGGGGGCGGAGGACACCGGGCCGTAGGCGCTCTGCGGCCCCGGCGTGCTAGAATCGCCGCGTGACCCGGTTCGTCCCTTCCGGCGCGCGGCGATCGGCCGCGCCTTCTCATTTGCAGGCAGCGGACGGGCGGCCGGTGGGGCCGGGCAGCATCTTGCGCCCGGCTCTGCCGGCCGTTCTGTCGCTGTGCGTCGGTCTGCTCGCCCTGGCGAGCGCCGGGACGGCGGCGGCCACCCGTCCGCCGGCGGGGATTCGCCCTGCGGCAGTCGCTTTCGCCGAAGAGCCGCCGCGCCTCGGCAGCGAGCGCGCGATGGGGCTCTACCTCGAAGGTTCGCTGGCCGCCTCGCGCGGCGAGGTGGAAGCCGCCTACCAGGCCTTCTACCACGCGTACCTCATCGAGCCGAGATCGCCGGCCGTCATCACCCATCTGGCCTCGGCCGTCCTGCACCTCGGGGACACCGAGCGCGCCGTGAGCCTGGCGACCGAGGGACTGGCCGTCGACTCCACCGACGCGCGTCTGCACGCGCTGCGGGCCACCGCGCTGACCGCCTCGGGCAACCTCGACGCCGCCCGCTACGACCTGGAGAAGGCCGCCCACTACGATTCCACGGACGCCGACTACGCCTACCAGCTGGCCCGGGAGTACGAGAGGATCGACCGTCTCGAGGATGCCCGGCGCCTGTATGAGCGCGCCGTCGAACTCGGCAACGACGATCCGGAGACCCGGCTGCGCCATGCCGTGGTCCTGGGGCGCCTCGGCCGCCACGACGAGGCCTTGCCGCTGCTCGACGAGGCGGAGAGAAGCGGGGCCGACCTACCCACTCTATCCCTGACGCGGGCCTGGATCCTGGACGAGCTGGACCGCCGCGCCGAGGCGGTGTCGATCTACGAGCAATTCCTGGCCCTGCATCCCGACGACGTCACCGTCCGGCGCCGCCTGGTCAACGGGCTCATGGCGCTGGGTCGGGACCGGGACGCCCTGCCGCACGCGCGCCTGATGTACGACGCCGGCCCGGGCCTGGCGGAGGGCCGCGTGCTGGCCGGGATCTACCTGCGTCTGCGCCAGCCGGGGCAGGCACGCGACGTGGCGCTCGATCTGCGTCGCCGCTCCCCCGGCGAACTCGAGGTCGCGGAGTTCACGGTCACGCTGCTGCTGCGCCAAGGCGAGTACGAGGCGGCGGTGGCCGAGGCTGGGCAATTCGCCACGGAGGCTCCGGAGTCGCTTGCAGCCCATCTGCTCCTGGCGATGGCCTTGAGCGGGGCGAAGCGGAGCGGGGAGGCGGAGGCGGCGCTGGCCCGGGCCGAGGCTGTGGCCCCGGACAGCGCAGACGCGCAATTCGCCCTCGGGCGCGCCTACTTCGCGACCGCCAACTACGCCCGGGCGGAGACCCTTTTCAGCCGGGCCCTCTCCCTGGGAGCCGACTCGGCGGCGGCCTGGTACGAGATTGCCGGCGCGCGTGAGCGGCGAGCGGACGTGGACGGTGCCGAGGCGGCCATCCGTCGGGTCGTCGAGCGGTGGCCGGACAGTCCGCAGGCTCTCAATTTCCTCGGCTACCTCTACGCCGACTACGACCGCAACCTACCGGAAGCCGTGCGGCTCATCCGGCGGGCCCTCGAGCTCGATCCGCGCAACGGATTCATCATGGATAGTCTCGGGTGGGCCTACTTCCGGATGGGGGAACTGGACTCGGCGCGGGTGGAACTGGAGCGGGCCCTGGCGACGAGTGGGGAAGACCCCACCATCCTGGAGCACCTGGGCGATGTCCTGACCGCCCTCGACCGGCCGGCGGTCGCCAAGGAGAAGTACCGGCGGGCCCTGGAACTGGGCCCGGAGAACCCCGATGGTCTCCGGGAGAAGCTGCGCCGGTTGCCGTGAGGGCGCCGGAGACTGCCACCGCGGCTTGCCGGGCGCGGTCGGCTCTGGGAACATCACCCGGCTTCCGGCCCTGGGGGGCCGGCCATCGCAACTGATTTCCGGGCATCGAATTCCGACAACGGAGTGGGGGCCGGCGGGCCCGGAGCCGGCAATCCGCTCGGTGGCGCCGATACAAACCGGAACCGGAGCGCGCGCCGAGGCGTAAGCACATGGTGGAAGAGGCCCTAGGTGGGCACTGAACCGCGGTCCGAAGAGCGACAGGTCATCTCGCTGTCCGACGAGGACCTCATGGCCGAGGCCGCGGAGGGGAACGAGCGGGCTTTCACCGAACTCGTGAATCGGTACAAGTCCCGTGTCGTGAACCTGGTGAGCCGGCTGCTCAACGACCGGGAGGCCTCGGACGACATCTGCCAAGAGGTGTTCGTCCGCGTCTTCCTGCACCGCAAGAACTACCGCCGCGGGGCCAAGTTCTCGACGTGGCTGTTCACCATCGCCGCCAACCTGGCGAAGAACGAGATCCGCCGGCGCAAGCGGCGCCGCAACTGGACCAGCCTCGACGAGATGCAGGAGACGCTGCACGACTCCAGCTTGCAGCTCATGGATCCGCGCGCGAACCGGGAAGGGGACGTGGAGGTCCGGCAGCTGCAGGGCGTCGTAGGAGCCGCCATCGCCACCCTGCCGGAGAGGTACCGGTCGGCCCTCGTGCTCCGGGATATCGAGGGCCTGGCTTACGAGGACATCGCCCAGGTTCTCCGCATCCCGGGCGGGACCGTGCGCTCGCGCATCAACCGGGCGCGCCTGATGCTGAAGAAAAAACTGGAGCCGATGCTCCGCCGGGAAGAGCTCACATGATCCGTTGCTCACGCGTCGAAAGTCTGTTCTCCGCCTGCTGGGAAGACGAGCTGTCGGTGGCCGAGCGGGAAGCGCTCGAGGCCCACTTCGGGGCTTGCCCCGCGTGCCGTGGCTCGTACGACGGGTTCGTGCGCGGCATGGAGGCCGTGCAAGCGCTGCCCCGGCTGGAGGCGGAGCCCGGGTTCGCCGAGACCGTGCTGGCGCGGGCACGGTCTGCGGAGCGCGCGCCGGCGGTCCGTCGGGCGCTGCGGCGGTCGGCGCCGGCTTGGATCGGGGGCTGGGAGTGGGGCTGGCGTCCTGCGCTGGCCGCCGCGACGCTGGCGGTGGTGGTCGGCGTGGGCGCGTACTCGATCAGGAATTCGGGTCAAGTCCCGAGCGGCTCGCAGCTCGCGAGGTCGACGCCGGGCACGGCGCCGGTGGCCGGCGCGCCTGGCCTCAAGGGGCTGGCAGCGCGCCCTGCCGAGCCGGCGGCGGAGTCCGCCCGCCGTATCGCCGCGGTCCCGCCGACGGCCCAGCCCGGGAGCGCTGCCGCTGTGGCGCGGGGCTTGGCGGCGACGCCAAGGCGCGACGCCGCGGGGGCGACACGCCTGCGGGCCAATGCCCTCGCTGCGGGCCCGAGCGGAGCACCCGCCGCTCGTCTGGGTGACGAGGCCGCAGTGGTCCCAGACAGCCTCTTCGACCACGCCTACGATCTGGAGTTCGCGCTCGACCCGGTCCATCTGCGCCGGGTGCCCGGCGAGCAGAAGCTGCGGCCCGCGCGGCCGGTGCCTGCTGCCGAGGACGGGCGCAAGGCCTCCATCACCTTCTAGGAGCCGTGCCGGTGCGTCGCCGTCCCCCTGCCTCGGCCCGTCGGGGTGGAGCCATGCGAGCCGGCTGCGCTTGCCTCGCCGGGCTGCTCGCGCTCGCCGGCGGTGCGCTCGCGCCGCGACCCCCGGGCGCCGGCGCCGCCCAGTCCCCGAGCCGCGCGCCGACGCGCCTGGCGGCCTCGCCCGCCGCGCTTCCCGCCGAGTTGGACCCGATCATCCGCCGCGTGCGCCAGTCGGTGGTGCGCGTCCTCGCCATCCACCCGCGCATCGAGCCCGAAGACCAGGCCCTGGGCGAACCGGCACGCCGGCGCGCGCAGGTCGCCTCCGGCGTCATGCTCGATGGCCAGGGCCACCTGGTGACCACGGCGCGGGCGGTGGCCGGCTGCATCGCCATCCAGGTGCGCACCCCCGACGGGCGCGAGGTGGCGGGCAATCTGCTCGGGCTCGATCCGGTCACCGACCTCGCCCTGGTGCGCATCCCCGCCGGCCTCGTGCCCCCTCTGCCTCTGGCGCCGGCCGGGACCGTCCAGATCGGAGCCCGGGTCATCACGGTGGCGCAGTCGTACGGTTCGCTGCCCACTCAGGACGTGGGCCGGATCACCTGGCGCTACGACGAGCCGCGCGCCTCGCTCATCCAGCTGACCAACGTGATCTACCCGGGCAACTCCGGGGGAGCGGCCGTGGACGAGCGCGGCCGGCTCCTGGGGGTGGTCGTCGGAGGCCTGGGAGATGTGCAGGCGGCCGACTCGTTGGCGGCGAGCGCCAGCGCCCGCGGCAGCACCTTCGCCGTGCCGGTGGGCGACCTGGTCACCCTGGTGGACGAGATGCGCCGCTTCGGCGGTGTGCGGCGCGGCTTCCTGGGTGTGAGCATCCAGCAGGGGCTCATCGAGGATCCCGAACACCCGGACGCGCCCGCGGCCATCGGCGTGCAGGTGTCGGACGTCGTCGCGGGGGGGCCCGCCTGGCAAGCCGGCCTGCGGCCCGGCGATCTGGTCGTCGCCGTCAACGGCGTCGAGGTGAACTCGCCCGACGAGCTGATGCGCCGGATCACCACGATGAGCCCCGGGACGGCGGCCGAGCTGCTCTGGCTGCGCGCCGACCAGGAGCACCGTGCCCGCGTGCTGCTGGGCAGCACCCCGGACAGCGTCATCGCCGCCACCCTGGAGAGCGCCCGCGCGCCTTCGGGGGCGCGGCGCCAGGAGATCGAGGCCGAGATGCAGCGGCTGCAGCGCGAGCTGCGGGGTCTCGGCGCGCCACCCCCCGACTCCTCGCTCCGACGCTGAGGGCGGGCCGCCCCGGCCGCGGCTGCGAGTCCCCGATCGCCGTTTTCTCCCTCCCCCTGCCAGTGGTAGCGTCCGGCCCGTGACCGCCCTCCAGAGCCTCACCGTGCGCTCGGCCTCGGGAGCCTACCGCGTCCTCGTCGGGCCGGGCGCGCTCGACCGCCTCGGGCGCCTGATGAGGGCCTCGGGCCTCGGCGCCCGCGCCGTAGTGGTCAGCGATGCCACCGTCGCCGCGCTCTACGCGCCGCGCGTCCTGACGGCGCTGCGCCGCGCCGGCCTGGCTGCGAGCCTCGTCGCGTTCCCGCCCGGAGAGCGCTCCAAGACTTTGCGCACCGCTGGGAGCCTCTACGCTCATTTCGCCGACCTCGGCGTGGACCGCGAGACCTGCGTGGTGGCCCTGGGCGGGGGAGTGGCGGGCGACCTGGCGGGCTTCGTGGCCGCCACCTACCTGCGCGGGCTGCCCCTCGTCCAGGTCCCGACCACGCTGCTCGCCCAAGCCGACTCGGCCATCGGCGGGAAGACCGGCGTGGACCTGCCGGCGGGCAAGAATCTGGTCGGGGCGTTCCACGCGCCCCGGCTGGTGGTCATCGACCCGCGCACACTCGCGACCCTGCCGGTGCGCCATCTGCGCTCCGGTCTGGCGGAGGTGATCAAGGTGGGGATGGCCCTCGATGCACGCCTCTTCGGCCAGCTCGAGCGCCACGCCGAGGCGATCCTGGCGCTCGCCCCCGGGCCGCTGCACGCCGCGCTATGGGGTGCAGTGCGGGCCAAGGCGCGACTCGTCCAGGCGGACGAGCGCGACCGGGGGCGGCGGCGGCTGCTCAACTACGGTCACACGGTGGGCCACGCCATCGAGGCCGCCGGGGCCTACCGCCGGTGGCTGCACGGCGAGGCGGTGGCTCTCGGGATGCGGGCGGCCGCCCGGGTGTCTGTCCAGGCTGGGCTGCTGGATGAGGCGGCCGAGGCGCGCCAGGCTGCGCTGCTGGCGCGCTTCGGCCTGGCCCGGAGCTGGCCCCGGGTCTCCATCCGTAAGCTTTGGCCTTACTTGGAGTTAGACAAAAAACGTTCGGGGCGCGGGCTGGCGTTCGTGTTGACGGCGGGGGTGGGGGTTGCTAGGGTCCGCCAGAACTTGTCCCGCGAGGCGCTGGTGCGGGCCCTACGAAGTCTGGGGGCCGAGCCCTAGGGAGACCCCGGCATGACGCGCATCCTCGTCCTCAACGGGCCGAACCTGAACCTGCTGGGCAGCCGCGAGCCGGAGATCTACGGCAAGACCACGCTCGCCGAGATCGAGGGCAGGTTGCGGCAGGTGGCGGCCGAACTTGGCGTCGAGGTGGAGTGCGTGCAGTCCAATCACGAGGGCGCGCTCCTCGATGCGCTGCACGCCGCCCGCGGGCGCTTCGCGGGGGTGCTCCTCAACCCGGGCGCCCTCACGCATACCAGCCTGGCCCTCTACGATGGGCTCGCCGGCGTCGGGCTGCCGGCAGTCGAGGTTCACCTCAGCAACCCCGCGGCGCGCGAGGAGTACCGCCGCCACTCGTGGACGGCGCGCGCGGCGGTGGGTAGCGTGGCCGGCTTCGGGCCCCGCTCGTACGAGTGGGGGCTGCGGGCCTTAGCGGCGCATCTGCGCGACGCCGGGCGCTGATCCCGGTAGCGGCGGGGGGGGCCCCGGGGACACCCAGGCCGGCATTCGGAAAGGCCTTCGCAAGAGACGACATGGCAACGACCGCAGACTTCCGCAACGGCTTGGCCCTCGAGTTCGAGGGACAGCTCTATCGTATCGTCGAGTTCCAGCACGTGAAGCCCGGCAAGGGCGGGGCCTTCGTGCGCACCAAGCTCAAGAACCTGCTCACCGGGCAGATCATCGACCGCACCTGGAACGCCGGGGAGAAAGTCACCGAGGCCGAGGTGCGCGACGAATCCGTCCAGTTCCTCTACGAGGCGGGCGGCACGCTGCACTTCATGAACACGGAGACCTTCGACCAGTTCGAACTGCCCAAGGAGACCCTGGGTGGCGGGGAGGCCTACCTCAAGGAGGGGATGGTCATCTCGCTGGTCACCCACCAGGGGCGCCCCCTCACCGCCGAGTTGCCGTACTTCGTCGAGCTGGCGGTGAAGGAGGCGGAACCGGGCGTGCGGGGCAACACCGTATCCAACCTGTACAAGTCCGCGACCCTCGAGACTGGGACTGTGGTCCAGGTGCCGCTGTTCATCCAGGAGGGGGACGTGGTTAAAGTGGACACTCGAACCGGCCGATATGTAGAGCGGGTGAGCCGCTAGGGGCGCGCCTTGGACATCGATGAGATTCGCAAGCTGATCCGGCTCGTCAAACGCACTGGAATCGGCGAGTTGGAGGTGACCGAGGGCGGGCGGACCGTCCGCATCTCGGCCTGGCATCCTGCCCCTGGGCCCGCGGCCCCGGTCGTGGTGCCGGCGATGCCGGCCCCTGCCGCGCCGCCGGCCGCCGCCCCGGCTTCGGCCGAGGACCGGTTGGTCAAGGTCGTCTCACCCATGGTCGGCACGTTCTACCGGGCGCCTGCGCCCGATGCCGACCCCTACGTCGAGGTGGGGGACCGCATCGACGCGGGCCAGACCGTGTGCATCATCGAGGCCATGAAGCTGATGAACGAGATCGAGTCCGAGGTGCGCGGACGCGTGGCCAAGATCGCGGTCGAGAACGGGCAGCCCGTCGAGTACGGGCAGGTTCTTTTCCTGATCGATCCGCAGGGCTAGCCCGCCGGCCGGGCGTGGCGCCTCGCGGATCGGGCGAGGCGCCGGATGAACCTCAGAGCACTCCTCGAGACCATGATGGGGACGCGCGCGTCCGACCTGCACGTGAAGGTCGGCAGCCCGCCCCTGATCCGCGTCGACGGCAACCTCTTCGGCATCGACGGTGTCGGCATCCCGATCAACGAGGACCTCGAGGCCTGGCTGGACCAGATGCTCACGCCCCGCCAGCGCGGCGAGTTCGACACGCACCGCGAAGTGGATTTCTCCTTCGGCGTGCCGGGGATGGCGCGCTTCCGCGCCAACGTCTTCCAGCAGCGCGGCACGCTCGCCATGGCCTTCCGCCATATCCCGGTCGAGATCCCGCCGTTCGAGGACCTGGGGTTGCCGCTGTCGGTGCGCAATCAGGCCTTCCTGCCGCGCGGCCTGGTGCTGGTGACCGGGCCCACCGGGGTGGGCAAGTCCACCACGCTGGCCGCCCTGGTGGACGCGGTCAACCGCGAGATGGCCAAGAACATCATCACCATCGAGGACCCCATCGAGTTCCTGCACCGCGACCGCATGTCCTGCATCCACCAGCGCGAGGTGGGGGTGGACACGCACACCTTCGTCGACGGGCTGCGCCACATCCTGCGCCAGGACCCCGACGTCATCCTGGTGGGCGAGAACCGCGACCGGGTGACGATGGAGACGGTGCTCATGGCGGCCGACACCGGGCACCTGGTTCTCACCACCCTGCACACCACCGACGCCGTGCAGACCGTGCAGCGCATCCTGTCGTTCTTCCCGCCGCACCAGCACGACGAGATCCGCCGCTCCATGGCCAGCAACCTCAAGGCGGTCATCTGCCAGCGGCTGGTGCCGAAGCTCGGCACCGGGCGCGTGGTGGCCGTCGAGGTTCTGGTCAGCACGCCGACCGTGCAGGAGATCCTGCTCAACCCCGAAAAGACGCACACGCTGCGGCAGGTCATCCAGGATGGCGTGACCCAGTACGGCATGCAGACCTTCGACCAGTCGGTGATGTCCCTGTTCAAGGGCGGCCTCGTCAGCGAGGAGGAAGCCCTGCGCCACTGCACCAACGCGAGCGAGTTCCAGCTGCACCTCAAGGGCATCCAGGCCACCTCCGACCGGCGCTGGCAGCCGGTGGAGCGCGGCATGCTCGAGCACAACACGCGCCCGACGTCGGCCGGCCTGGACGGCGGCGACTGGCAGATGCGGGAGTAGGCCCGCCGGAGCGCGCCCCCGCCCCCCCGTCGCGCGGCCCGCCTTGCCGCCGGGCGCTGCTGCCCCTAGAATGCCGCCCTGCGTCGCCCGCAGACGCCGGGGCGGCGCCGCGGCGGCCGCCCCGCGGCCCGCCTGGGCCTCGGCGTCGCGGCGGACCCCTTGTTCAAGAAAGTCCTGATCGCCAACCGGGGCGAGATCGCCCTGCGCATCCTCCGCGCCTGCCGGGAACTGGGTATCCAGCCGGTGGCCGTCTACTCGGAGGCGGACCGCGACTCGCTGCACGTGCGCCTCGCCGACGAGGCCGTCTGCATCGGGCCTCCCCCGGGGCCGCAGTCCTACCTGCACATCCCGCGCATCCTAGCCGCTGCCGAGATCACCGGCGCCCAGGCCGTGCACCCCGGCTACGGCTTCCTGGCCGAGAATCCGCAGTTCGCCGAGGCCTGCGAGTCGAGCGGCTTCACCTTCATCGGCCCGTCTGCCGAGACCATCCGCAAGATGGGCGACAAGGCCGAGGCGCGGCGGCTGATGAAGCTGGCGGGCCTGCCGGTGATCGAGGGCAGCGAGGGGACGATCGAGGACGAGGACGAAGCGCTGGCGGTGGCGCGGCGCATCGGCTTTCCGGTGATGATCAAGGCGGCGGCCGGCGGCGGTGGGCGCGGCATGCGCCTGGCCAGCGACGAGCAGTCCTTCCGCACCGGCTTCAAGATCGCGCGCGCCGAGGCCGAGGCGGCGTTCGGCAACGGCGCGCTATATGTCGAGAAGCGGGTGGTCAAGCCGCGCCACATCGAGTTCCAGCTGCTCGGCGACGCGCAGGGCAACATCGTCCACCTCGGCGAGCGCGAGTGCTCCGTGCAGCGCAACAACCAGAAGCTCATCGAGGAGAGCCCGTCGGCGGCGGTGAGCGAGGAGGTGCGCCAGCGGGTGGGGGCGATGGCGGTGGGCGGCGCCAAGGCCATCGGCTACCACTCGGTGGGGACCATGGAGTTCCTCATGGACCCCGACGGGCGCTTCTACTTCATGGAGATGAACACGCGCATCCAGGTGGAGCACCCGGTCACCGAGGAGGTCACCGGTCTCGACCTGGTCAAGGAGCAGATCCGCGTGGCCGCCGGCGAGCCGCTGACGCTCACCCAGGAGGACGTGGTGCTGCGCGGCCACGCCATCGAGTGCCGGATCAATGCCGAGGACCCGGACAAGAACTTCCGCCCTACGCCGGGCACGATCACCTACTGGTACAAGCCCGGCGGCCCGGGCGTGCGCGTCGACTCGCACGTCTACCAGGGCTATCAGGTGCCGCCGCACTACGACTCGCTGCTCGCCAAGATCGTGACCCGTGGCAAGGACCGCGAGGAGGCGCGGCGGCGCATGGTGCTGGCCCTGGAGGAGGTCATCATCGAGGGCGTCTCGTCGACCGTGCCGTTCCACCTCAAGGCCCTGCAGGAGCCGCGCTTCATCCGCGGCGACCTCGACACCGGCATCGTGGCCGCCTGGTTCGCGGAGTGGGCCAAAGCGCCGGCGGCCGGGCCGGCGGCCTGAGAGCGGGGCGGGTGGTGGGGCACCCCGTGCCGGAGCGGCCGGTCCGCATCCGGCTCCACCCCGTGCCGCCGGCGCGCGAGCCCCGGCCGCGGACGCCGCCCGAGGTCGGGCTCTCTCTCTCTCCGGCCAGCCGCGGCCCGGCCTACGCCGCGGTGCTGATCGACGTGCTGCGCACCACCAGCACGCTGGCCCACGCCTTCGCCGCTGGGGCGCGAGAGGCGCAGTTCTTCGCCGAGCCGGAGCTGGCCCGCGCCGCCCAGGCGCACGCGCGCCGGCCGTTCCTGCTGTGCGGCGAGCGCGAGGGCCTGCGCATCCGCGGCTTCGACCTCGGCAACTCGCCCTTCGAGTACCCGCCCGAGCGCGTGCGCGGCGCCACGCTGCTCTTCGCCTCGACCAACGGCTCCCTCGCTTTCCTGGCGACGCACGATGCCGCCGCGCAGTGGGCGGCGGCGTTCGTCAATCTGGACGCGGCGGTTCGGGCCGCCGCGGCGTGGCTCGCGGGGCGCGACCCGGGGGCCGCGGAACTGCCCTTGGAAGAGGAACAGGCCGACCTGCACGTGGTCTGCGCGGGCAAGCTGGGCGAGCCGGCGGAGGAGGACACGGCGTGTGGGGCGCTCTTCGTCCTGCGGCTCATGCAGCGGCTGGCCGAGGCCGGTCGGGACGCGGAGGTGAGGGCGGACGGCGGAGCCCTATCCCTGGCGCCGGAGAGCGAGGCGGAGACCCGGCGCCGGGTGACGGAGTCGGCCCACGGCCGCTACCTGGCGACCCTGGGCCCGAGCTTCGTGGCGGACGTGGAGGCCTGCGCGCGCTGGGACGTGGTGGATCTGGCGCCGGCCGGGCGCGGCGCGCGGCTGCGGGCCTGAGGCGGGGCGGCGCGGACGAGACGCGGCTGCGAGGGGTCTTGCAGCCGGCTCTAGGGAGTCAGCTCGACCTCGACGCGCACGGTGAGCGGCTCGCCTCCCGGCTCGACCCGGACGAGGCGCGGCGCGATCCACGTGCGCCCGCCCCTATCCGTCTCGCGCGCCCGCACCAGGAAGATGCCGACCGGCGAATCCAGCTCGCCGCGCGCGTCGCGGTCGAGCATCACGGTGCGCCGGAAGCCCTCGCGCGCATCCTCCGGCCGCGAGATCCAATCCATCTCCAGGCGCTGGCCGACCGTGGCCGGCACCGACACCAGCACCCGCACGCGGCGGCGCGCCAGGCCGTCCCAGGTGGGCAGGTCGACTTCCACCGGCATCGCCCCGGCCCGCAGCGGCAGGGCGGAGAGCTTGCGGTAGAGGCCCTCCGGCCCGGTCACCACCAGGTCCACGCGCGACCCCTGCTCCAGACCGCGCAGGGTGAACAGGCCGCGATCGTCGCTGCGGGCCTCGGCGATGGGGACCTGGTCCTGGTGGTGGAAGACCTCGACGCGGGCGCCGACCAGCGGGCCGCCGCCGCGGCGGTAAGCGCGTCCCTCGATGATCGCTTGCCGCGTGAGGGCCAGCTCCACGGCCGCGCGGTCGTTGCCGGTGGCGAGGGCGGCGCGGACACAGGCGCGCGCCGGGGCCAGCGCCGGCGGCAGGGACTCCGGCACCGCCGTCACTTCGTAGACGCCGGACGGCAGCCCCTCAGCCGCGAAGCGGCCGCGTTCGTCGGTGCGGGTCAGGCGACGGAGCGGGCGCGGCGAGCCGGCCCTCCCAGAGATGGCGACCAGCAGATCGCCGACCCGCGTCACCGAGACCCAGACGCGTGCCGCCGGGCTGGCGTCCGCCTCGTGCACGACGGTGCCGGTGAGCGTCCCGGCCCGCGCCGGCGGCAGGGTGGAGGCGGCGAGCATCCAGGCCAGCGCCAAGGCGGACGCGGCTCTGGCCCATGAGTACGAGAAGCGCATGTCGATCCCTCGGGCGGGCAAGGTGGATGCGGTCGTCCTGCTTCGGTTATCGGCACTCCAGCCCTAGGGGTTGAGGGCCGGCCGGGAGCGCGCGGGCGACCCTTCGGGGTGGCCGGGGGGATCAGGGCGTGACGAAGCCCAGCACCTGATCGCGCCACACGAGCCGGGGTTGCCGGCGCAAGCCGAGAGCCTGCATGCGCCGCCCGGTGGGGCCGCTCGGCCCCAGGACCCAGGCGCGCCCGCGCTGCCGGACCACGGCGACGAGATGCCGCGGCGACAACAGGGCTGCGGCACGGGCGTGCGGCTCGGCAAACTCGAGCTCGCGCGGCACCTCGAAGAGCCACACGCGCTCGCCCGGATAGAAGGGCAGGCCGGCGTTGACGCACGCGTACTCCACGATGGGCTCCCCCTCCCGGGGTTCGGCGGCCAGGGCGGCGCTCTGCCCCTCGTGGGCGGGCAGGAGGGCCGAGACGCAGGGTCGGGGGGGCGACGGTGCCGGATCTTGGAGTCGCGTCCAGCGCCTCCTACCGGCGATGCAGGCGATGGAGGAGGTAGGCCGCCCAGCCCCCGAAGACGCAGACGGGGGCCCAACCCGCCGCCCACGGCGCCAGCAGCCCGCCGTCGCCGAGCGCCTCGCACATGCGCATGACCCCGAAGTAGGCGAACGCGATGCTCACCGACAGGCCGAACGACAGCGCCGGGGTGGGATGGCGGGCCTGCATGGCGAGGACGCAGCCGATGATGCCGACGATGAGGTTGGCGAGCGGGAAAGCGAGCTTGACGTGCAGATCGACGCGGTAGCGCGTCAGCTCGGCGCCGTGCGGTCCGGCCCGCCGCAGGAAGCGCCGCAGGTCGAAGTAGCCGAGCTGGTCGGGGTCGTCGGGCGGCGAGCCGAACTGCTCCGGTCCCTCCGCCGCCACCAGGCGCATGCGCTCGAAGCTGCGCGAGCGCTCGGTGCCGTCCGGCTGGAAGCGGCGCTCGGTGCCCTGGCGCAGGAGCCACGCGTCGCCCTTCCACTCGCCGACGCGGGCGTCGACGCGGCGCCGCAGGTGGCCGCCTTCAAATCTGTAGATGCTCACGTCGTGCATGCGCCGTTCGGGCACCAGGTAGAGCCGCACCACGTACACGTAACCGCCGCGTCCGCGCACCGTGACGTCGGTGCGCTCGGCCTCGGGGGCGGGGGGGATCTTGTCGATCTCCCGCTCCAGGATGCGCTCCCGGCGCGTCGTGGCCTGCGGTACGACCAGCTCGCCCAGCACGAACGAGGCCGCCGAGGCCAGGGTGGCCACGAGGAGGACCGGCAGCGCGACGCGCGCCAGGCTCGCGCCGGAGGTGACGATGGCGGAGAGCTCGTGGAAGCGGGCCATCTGGCCGAGCGTGAGGAAGGTGGCCATGAGCAGGGCCACCGGCAGCATCATCACGATCACGTACGGCGTCTTCCAGGCGAAGTAGCGGGTCACCGCCCAGAAGGCGGCGTCGTGGTCGAGGAAGCGGTTGAGCTTCTCGATGAAGTCCACGACGAGGAAGATGGAGATGAACGCCAGCAGGGCCAGGAGCAGCGCGGGGAGGTACTGGCGGAGCACGTAGCGGTCGAAGATCCTCACGCGCCGCTCCTCGCGGACAAGACGGGGGGCGCGGCGGGCGGGCCCGGCGCCGCCGCGGCCGGCCGCGGTCGCCAGCCCTGCCAGCGCGCGTCGCAGGCGGCCGCCGTCCATGCGACTCCGAGGATCCCCAGCACCAGGTTGGGCAGCCACATGGCGAGCGCCGGTGGCAGCAAGAGGCGCTCGGCCAGGCCCTCGCCGGCCACCAGGCAGATGAAGTAGAAGAGGAAGAATGCCAGGCTCAGGAATCCCACCGTCAGCCCGCCCCGCCGCACGCGCACCCCGAGGGGCGCGCCCACCAGTACGAAGACCACGCACGCGAAAGCCAGAGAGTACTTCTTGTGGACCTCGACTTCGAGTTGCGCGATGCGCCGCCGGTAGGTGTCGGTCTCGAGCCGGGACAGCGCCAGCTCCGTCCGGACGCCCGAGGGGAGCGAGGCCGCGTCGAGGCGGCCGGCGGGGTCGGCCAGGCCCCGCAACGCGAGCCACCACCCGGCCGGTCCGCTGCGGCCCTCGATCCAGGGGAGGAACCGGGGGTCGAGGCCGAAGGCCTGGAGGCGGTCCGTGAGGCGGGTGCGGGCGTCGGCCAGCTGCCGCCGCGAGTAGCCGATCTCCTTCCGCAGCTGGGCGGTGGTCATCTCGCGTTCGGACCGGCTCTGCCGTACCTGGCGCTCGAGCATCTCGCCGGCCCCGGCCACGTTGATCACGTGCGTGTCGAAACGCATGACCCTGTAGGTTCCCGGCTCGGCGGCGTCGGTCGGCTCCTGGTGCAGCTCGCCATCGCGCAGGGTGAGGACGGCCGTCTGCCCGTCCGGGCTGTACCCCAGATGCCCCTGTCGGGCCACGATCAGGGTGGGGGAGACCCCCTCCTGGAACTCCAGGATCGAGACCCCCCACATCCGGTTGGCTCGCGCATCCAGGCTGTCCACCAGGAGCCGGATGCCGGGAAAATCGCTGTTGAAGACCCCCTCCCGGAGGCGGACCGTGGGGCGCTTGCGGCCGATGTCGGCCAGTAGGTTGGCATAGGCGTGGTTCGTCTCGGGGAGGACGAAGGTATTGAAATAGGCCAGCCCCAGGCTCAGCGCGAGGGCGGCGGCCAAGGGTACCAGGATGATGCGGAAGAGGTTGATTCCACTGGACTTGAGAGCGACGATCTCGAAGTCCTGGCTCATCCTCCCGAAAGTGATGAGGGAAGCGACCAGCACCCCGCAGGGCACCGCCAGGGCGGACATCCAGCCCAGGCCGAAGAGGAAGATCTGGCCGACCGCCCAAAGGGGGACGCCCCGCTTGAGCCAGAGGTCCAGATAGTCCACCAGGAGGTCCACCTGAAGCGTGCCGGTGACGACCCCGAAACCCAGGAACCAGGGAACCAGCGACTGGCGCAGGACGTACAACCGTAGTGTGCGCACGGGCTTGAAGTTACACCCTGGGCCACTGGCCGGCCAGAGCCCCGTTGCGCGGTCCGGACCACACTTTGACTATGGCACATCCCCGTTGGTTGGGCAGAGCCCGCGAGTCGCCTCCTATGCGCCTTAGCTTTGGCATTGCCCTCCTTGTGCTGGCCGCGCTGGCCAGCGGCCTGCTCCTGCCCGGTGCGCCGGCGTGGGGCCAGGCTGCCTCGCCGGGCCCGGCGCCACCGCCCGCGGCCGCCCCGCCGCCGCGCGGCGACTCACCATACATCCTATGGACGCCGTGGATCTCCGGGCTCAATCTGCCGCGCAACTTCCTCGACGATCAGCTGTTCGGCTTCGACTACCCCGCCGGCGCCCTGCAACTGCCCCTCGACGCCCGCACGCTGCAGGTCGAGGTGGATGCGGCGCAAGGGCTGATTACCACCGGGGTGTCGGCCGCCGACGTGCCGCTCGGCCCGGAGCGCTCCGAGCCGCTCGCAGATTATGCGTCCCGGCTCACCGCCGCCAGCCTGCGCCGGCAGTGGGTGACCGCCGCGCGCGCCCGCATCAACCAGGCGCCGGTGGAATCGGCGATCGACACGCGCCCCGGCTTTTCCATCGCCCTGCCGGTGGAACTGCCCAAGGCGATGCGCAGCTTCCTGGGCGACAGCCCGCCGGCGCTCAACGTCAGCGGTTCGGAGCGCATCAGCATCGCGGGCCGCAGCAACTGGACGAACCAGCAGAGCGTCTACGGCCGCTCGCAGTCCATCTTCCCGCAGCTCGATATGCGGCAGGACCTCGACATCAACATCATCGGCACGCTCGGCGACAAGGTGTCGGTGGACGTGGCGCAGTTCTCGGGTGTGCAGACGCCGCTCACCAACCGCATCGCCCTGAGCTTCTCCGGCGAAGACGACGAGATCCTGCGCAAGCTCGACCTCGGCAACACCAACCTCAGCCTGCCGGGCACCCAGTACGTCTCCTACAGCGGCCGCAACGACGGTCTGTTCGGCGTGCACGCCCAGGGGCGCCTGGGCGGCACCGACCTGACGGTGATCGCCTCGCGACAGGAGGCGCGCAGCGAGCGCACGCAGTTCACGGGCAGCACCCAGACGCGCACCACCAGCATCGAGGACTGGCAGTACATCCAGCGCACCTACTTCCTGCTGCAGCTGCCCGATTCGCTGGTCGACGCCAACGGCGACGTGCGCCCGGACGCCCCCAAGCTGAACGACCTGGCGAGCATCGAGGTGTACCTCGACGACCGCATCAGCCAGGACCTGGGCGCCGAGAAGGCCGGGTTCGCCGAGGTGGCGGATCCGCGGGCCGATGGCCTGCCGGCGGGCGCCCCACGGGGCGCGGCGCTGTTCGGTAAGTTCGACCGCAAGGAACCGATCAAGGATTTCACGGTGCGCCGCGACCTGTTCGGCGAGCACATGCCCGTGCTCGTGCTGGCCACCGCCTTGCCCGACAACGCCACCCTGGCCGTGGCCTTCCGCGATTCGCGCGGGCAGGTGGGAGTGACCGACGCCGACACCCTGCGCCTCAAGCTCATCAAGGCGCCGCTCGAGCTGCTCAACTCCGACTCGACGAACACGGCGCGCTTCACGGAGGACCAGCGGGTCAGCCCGTTCGCGCCGACCCGCGAGTACGAGCTGCGCAACTTCTACAGCCTGGGGGGGCGCGACCTCGACTCCAAGACGGCCAAGATCCAGGTGCGCAAGATCTCCGGCGGCGGGCAGCGCGAGTACCTGGAGCAGTTCACCGACCCGACCACCGGGGAGAACATCACCTACCTGGAGGTCACGGGCGTCGACCTGCTCAACCAGTCGCAGGGCGGCACGGCGCAGCCCGGCCAGGACGGCAGCCTCGACCGCTTCGGCGACCAGAGCCTGGTGGACTGGAGCAACGGCATCCTCTACTTCCCCGACCTGCGGCCGTTCGCGCCGCGCCTCGACCGGCCGGGCGACAAGTACTTCTACAAGACGCGCGTCGCCCCCCTGGGCCTGGCGCCGCGGCGCCGCAGTTTCACCCTCGACGCGGCGCAGCCGGACGACATCCGGGGCAACGACGCGCCCTACATGGTGCGCAGCCTGCAGGAGCAGAAGGACGCCAAGCGTTTCTACATCTACGCCGAGTTCTCCTCGCTCTCGGGCTCGAACCTCATCTACCTGCGCAACACGCCGGTCGTAGAGGGCTCCGAGATCGTCAGTGTCAACGGCGAGACCCTGGTGCGCGAGCGCGACTACCGCATCAACTACCTGAGCGGCTCGGTCGAGCTGCTGTCGCCCAAGGCGCGCGAGGCCGGCTCGGCCCTGTCGGTGGACTACTCGTACGCGCCGCTGTTCGCCACCGCCGACAAGACGCTGATCGGCGGCGCCGTCAAGGTGCTCGACACGGAGAACCTGTCGCTGGGCGGCGCCTTCCTCTACGAGGCGCGCGGGGTCCAGGAGAAGCGCCCGCGCGCCGGGGAGGAGCCGGCGCGCACGGTGATCGGGGACATCAACGGGCGCATCAGGCTCGAGCCGCGGTTCATGAGCGCGATGGTCAACGCGCTGCCGTTCTACCGCGCCAGCAACGTCGGCTCGCGCCTCGAGGTCACCGCCGAGACCGGCTATTCGATCCCCAACCCGAACACCAAGAACGAGCTCTACCTGGACGACTTCGAGGGGGCGCGCAGCTCAAACACCGCGGCCATGGACGCGCGCGCGTGGGTCTGGGCGGCGCCGCCCAACGTGCGCGTCGGTGCCTTCGAGGACTCCGTCAGCCGCTACCGGGACAACGCCCAACTCCTGTGGTTCAACCCCTACAACGTCATCAAGCAGAAGGATCTGCGGCCCAACCTGACGCGCGCCGAGGACAGCCAGGCCTCGGTCAACGTGCTGTCCTGGTGGATCCCTCGCCCGTGGAGCGGGGCGGTGCACGACTCGCTGTGGGTGGGACTGACGCAGACCCTCGACGCGGACGGCGTCGATCTGTCGCGCAGCCAGTTCATCGATCTTTGGCTGAACGACTTCCGCGACTTCGAGCTGCTGCGGCGCCCGGGCGTCAAGCTGCACATCGACGTCGGCCTGGTGGGCGAGGACCAGCAGCGGCGGCCCGACGAGCGGCCGAACCAGGTGCCGGATACGGAGGACCTGCCGCCGCCCGACCGCCAGCTCACCCCCGAAGAGGACATTGGGCTCGACGCCGTGGCCGACCTCAGCGAGACCGACCTGGTGGACTCCACGGCGGCCATCAACGCCTCGCCGAGCGACCCGCACGGCGACGACTGGCGGGTGCCCAACGGCGACGAGGAGAAGGACCTCTATCCGGAGCGCGACCCGCGGCGCTGGCGCTTCGCCAACGGCACCGAGAAGAACCAGGCGTTCCGCGGCGTTCCCGACACCGAGGACCTCGACGGCGACGGCCAGCTCGACACCGAGAACAGCTTCTTCCGCTACACCATCGACCTCGGGGACACGCGCTTCCTCGACACCGACGTCTACGAGAAGTATGTCAACGACCCCAACGTGCCGTCCGAGAACCAGCCGGCCGAGGACAACGGCTGGCGGCGCTTCATCATCCCGCTCGATCTACGGTCCGACGACCCGAATTTTGCCACGTTCGGCAGCGCCGACCTCCACACCATCAAGCATGTGCGCGTCTGGCTGGAGGGCGTCGAGGGCAGCCGGCTGCCGCCTTACACGCTCGACGCCGGCGTCGGCCGGCGGCCGCTCTTGGAGCTGGCCCAGCTCGAGGTGGTGGGCAACCGCTGGGTGGCCAACGCGGTGGACTCGACGGCAGCGCTCTACGGCCAGGACATCGTGGTGCGCACCGTCAACAACCGCGAGGACGCCGCCGTCTACGAGCCGCCCTTCCAGGTGGGCACGCAGACGCAGACCGGCTCGTCGGTGGCCGAGCGCGAGCAGTCGCTGGCGCTGCGGGTGGTCAACCTGGTGCCCGGCGGTGAAGTGAGCGCCTACCGTCCGGCGCCCTCGGCGGAGGACTACTCGCGTTACCGCAGCGTCCGTTTCTACGCCGCCGGGCTCGACTTCTCGTCGGCCGACAGCATCCGCTTCTACGTGCGATTCCTGTCCGACGGCGGCAACGAGCAGCGCAACTACTACGAATACTCGGCGCCGGTGCCGCGCGCCGTGCCGCTCGGCAGCAAGCCCGTCCCGTGGGCCGAGTACGACCTGGTGCTCACCGACTTCTCCGACCTCAAGATCGGCCTCGACAACGACTCGACGCAGGCGGCCGTGGAGCGGGCGGCGCCGGGCGGGGGCGTGGAGCGCCTGCGGGTCGTCGGCCGCCCGTCGTTCACGCGCGTGGCGCGCGCGGCGATCGGCCTGCTGAACGCCGCGCCGGCCCCGGACTCGGCCTCCCGCGATTCGGCGTACGCCAGCGGGCGGGCGCAGCCCGGGGAGCTGTGGGTCGACGAGCTGCGCGCCTACGGCGTGGCCCGCGACCGCGGCTCGGCGCAGCGCGTCACCGTGCTGTCCAGTTTCTCCGACCTGCTGTCCTTGAACCTCAACGTCGACCGGCAGGACGAGAACTTCCAGCGCCTCGGGCAGCTGCGCGGCAGCGGCAACGAATACCAGGCGTGGCGGCTCACCGGCAGCTTGGGGATCGAGAAGTTCCTACGCGGGTCGGGGTTCATCCTGCCGGTGAACTTCGGGTTCGCCGACGGCCGCACCCTGCCGCGCTTCCGCACCGGGCAGGACATCCTGCTGCGCGGCACCGACGCCGAGGACGAGCGCTCCACGCAATGGAGCCGCAACTGGGGCGCCTCGCTGTCGCACGGCGGCTCGCGCAGCTGGCTGTTGCGCAACACCCTCGACGCGCTCGCGTTCCGCTACTCGATGCAGGACGACCGCCGGCGCACGCCCACCTCGGTGGACACCGCGCGGGTGCTCTCCGGCGGCGGCCGCTACTCGCTGAGCACGGCCAACCTGCTGGGGGTGCCGCTGCCGCTGCTCAAGAGCCGGGGGGGCAAGCCGGCCAGGCTCTACCTGCTGCCGTCCAACGCCTCGCTGAGCTTCGACATGACCACCCGGCGCTCGGTGCAGTACGACCGCGACGCCGAGGGCGTCTACGTGTCGCGCCTGGGCCGGGTCTACGCCAAGGACGCGATCTACAATCTTTCGGCCGCGTGGCGGCCGATCGAGCCGCTCGGCTATTCGTTCCAGAGCGTGCGCAACGCCAACCTGCCGGGCGTCGCGCCGCTGCGCATCGGTGGCATCAACTTCGGCCGCCAGACGGGCTTCCAGCAGCGCTTCGACGTGCGGCTGCCGCTGCGCTTGACCCAGTGGGTGGCGCCCGAGTTCACCGGCTCGACGTCCTTCACCGAGGCGCGCGGTCCGGATCTGTCGCCCACCCTGGTGCTCGGCAACTTCGCCAACCAGGCCAGCGCCGACATGCGCTGGACGATCCCCTTCGCGCGGCTCGGCCGCGCGACGCCCGGGAAGACCGGCGGGGCGCCGGTCTTCGCCCGCCTGCTGTCGCGCCTCGGCGACTTCCAGGTGCACGGCAACCTCAACCGGAACACGGCCTACAGCCGGCTCTACGGTTACCCGAACATCTGGTACCGGCTGGGCCTCGACCGCGAGCCGGGCCTGCCGCCGGTGGGCGCCAAACCCGGGGATCCGAACTTCGCCGACAAGGACGGGCGGGCGCCGAGCGTGATACGCGACCCGCAGTCGTCGGAGAGCGGGCAGCGGAATCTACTGGGCGAGGTGTCCACGGCTCTGGCCCTGTGGAACCGCGGCAACGCCCGCGTGCGCGTCGGGTACTCGCAGAACCTGCGCGCCAGCAACGGTCAGATCTACGTCAACACCAACCAGGACTGGCCGGACCTGACCGCCGACTGGGGCGCGGTGCAGCGCCTCCTGTTCCTGGGCGGCGTCTTCCCGACGCTCAGCGCCCAGACCCGCTACTCCCACAAAGTGAGCGACGAGGGGACCTACGGCAAGCCGATCAACGCCCGCATCTCGTCCACCAACTGGCAGCCGCTCCTGTCCCTCACCGGCACCACGAAAGGCGGCTTGCAGACCGTGCTCGCCGCGGAGTACAGCTCCTCGCTACGCGAGGACTTCCGCAACACGCGCTCCTTCGGGGGCACGGCGGCGGGGTCGGCCAACACCAGCACGACCAACCTGACGGTCCGGGCGGAGGCGAGCAAGACGCTGAGCCCGGGCAACAAGTTCAGTTTCTTCGGGCTCTTCGGCTCGAGCCTCAAGAGCACGCTGACACTGGCGCTGCGCAGCTCCTACAACCGCCGGACGGGAGGGACCACGGTGCCCGGTCAAGCGCGCATCGGCGGGGAGATCCGCAACGACCGCATCGACGTGTCGCTTTCGAGCACGTACAACTTCAGCCGCAACGTCGCCGGTACGATCGGCCTCGGCTTCAACCAATACCGGGACTTCACCCGCGCCGTCTTCGGCAGCGACGGGGCGTCCGCCGGCAGCCTGGCCCAGCGTGGCCTCCGCCTCGAGGCCAACGCGCAGATGTCATTCTAGATGGGCGCCCGCGTGCGGATCGTCGCC
>CAYLSO010000043.1:0-2996 GCA_964386525.1 uncultured bacterium | reverse complement strand
GTCCTCCTGAACACGATCGAGTACGCCGGGGCGACTTACTCCGTGTTCGGGATGACGGACACGGCGCTCTACCACCCGGAGTTGCGCGACGGGCGCTGGTACAGCGCCGAGGAGGCACGCCAGGGCACGCCGGTAGCCGTTGTCGGACCGAACGTGGCGCGCGAGAAGGGCCTCGAACCGGGTGACACCGTCACCATCACGACGGCCGCCGGTGAGATGGACCTTCAGATCGTCGGGGTCGACCGTAGCCAACAAGGCGGCGGACGGGCGTTCTATGTGCCCCTCCGCTGGCTGCAGCAGGCCACCGGGTGGGGCGATGCGACGAACATGCTCTGGTTGTCGATGACCCCCAACGACGACGGGGCCATCGACCGTTCCACGAACGAGGTCGAGGACGCGCTCACCACTGCGGGCTACCGGGTCGCGCCCGAGAAGCTCCACTCGCTCAAGGCCGAAAACAAGGCGGCCAACGACGCCATCCTCAACATGATCATCATGGTCGGCGGTGTCGTGGTGGCGATCGGCATGGTCGGCCTCGTCAACGCAATCACGATGAACGTCATCGAACGCACCCGCGAAATCGGCATCCTGCGCTGTCTCGGGGCGCGCGCCCGCGACATCCGCCGCGCGTTCGCGGCTGAGAGCGTCGTGCAAGCGATGCTCGGGTGGATCCTCGGCATCCCGCTCGGGCTTCTGCTGTCGTGGGGTCTCGCGCGGCTGACGCTGACGATCATGGAACTCGAGATCGCCACCGTGTTCGACGCCGGCACAGCTCTCATCGTCCTCGCCGCCACGATCGTGCTCGCAGCCCTCATCGTCGTGGGCCCGGTCCGCCGAGCGACTCGCATCAACACGGGTGACGCGCTGCGATACGTCTAGGCCGATCGCGACGAGCACCCGCGGCGTGTTCGGACGCGGAGCAGCACGCCCGTGAACCTTCGGTGGATTCGACCGACCCGGCGTGGAGGCTGAAGGAGTGGTCCGGACGAGCGCAATCCCGGGCGAGGATGTCGACCCGAACCACACCGCAAGAGGTTCCGCGGGTGTGACGGCCCCAGGGCCTGTATTGGGACAGACCACCGACACAGATCAGGGCCCGGGCCAAAGCGACCCCGGGCAGGCCCCCGCGTCAATAGTCACCGATAACACGGTGCCGTCCTCGCTGGTCACCCGCCTCTCGGCCCAGCCCACATCAGGGGCCGTCACCACCACGTCCCGCGGCCCGGTGCCCTCGGCGAACCCGTAGCGCAGGGTCACCGACCGCCCGGGCTTGACCGTTGCGATCGAAGCGGGGTCTTGTGCCTCCTCGCCGGGATGCGCCAAGCGCAGTTCGACAGTCACGGGAACCTGGCACGGGTTGGAGACACGCACCGTCCTCCCAGGATACGACCCGTGCGGCAAGGTGGGAGGGGAGACAACCGAAACCCCCATGGAGTCGGTCTCGAAGGTCACGAGACTTCCCATGTCGGAGGAACAGCCCCCCACGAGGCACAACACCAGCGCGGCCACTACAGCCAGGCGCACCGGACACCCCCTCGTCAGCCGATGCTACCCACGATCCCGGGCGGCGCGTCATCGACGCAGGCGGTTGAACGCTCCAGCAACAGGTCGTGCATGCCGGGTCCGCTCATGAGCCTCGGCGGCGGAGCCCACATCGCTCCTCAGACGTAGCCGGTGTCGGAGAGCCTTCGGTCGATCTGGCCGACCCTGGGTGGAGGCTGCGGCAGTCGGGATCTTCCAGGTGAGGGGTTCGTGAGGGGTTCGTGGATGGCTCCGACATGTCTGCCTAGGCTGAGCAGGGTCGATCAGGAGAAGGCCCTGTGAGCAGCCCAAGGGTTCTCTACGTCAGCGGGTCCCTTGGGCTCGGTCACGTGAAGAGGGATCTGGCGATCGCACGTGAGATGCGTCGGCTCGACCCAGGCATTGAGATCCGGTGGCTCGCCGCCGAGCCCGCCTCAGGGGTGCTGACTCAGGCCGGCGAGACGCTGGTTCCGGAGTCCGCCGACTTCCGCAACGAGACGGCGGTGGCCGAAGCGGCCGGCGGCAGTGGCGGGCTCAGCCAGACGGTCTACGCGTGGCGGGCACTGGGCGGCTGGGTTCACAACGCCCGCGTTATCAAGCGGGCCGCGGAGAAGGCAAGCATCGACGTGCTGGTCGGCGATGAGACCTACGAACTCGTCGTCGCCGACATTCTGAAGCTCAGCCGCCTGCCGGCGGTGCCGTTCGTGATGATTTACGACTTCTTCGCCCTGGATGTGACCAGCGGCGGCCCGTTTGAGAGGCTCGGGGCGTGGCTGTTCAACTTCATCTGGGCGCGGGAGCGCCGAGTCACTGGCCGAGGTCGGAATGCCGCGATCTTCATCGGGGAGCGGGAGGACATCGCGGACAGGAGATTCGGTCTACTCCTGCCGAACCGGCGCAAGGTGGCAGACCACCTGCGCTTCGTGGGATATGTGCTGACCTTCCCGCCGGGCGAGGTGGAGGACCGGGACTCAACACGACGCCGGCTCGGCTACGGGCTCGAGCCGCTGGTCGTGTGCACGGTGGGAGGCACTTCGATCGGCCGCGAGTTGCTGGAACTGTGCGGGCGGGCATACCCGCTGGCGGCCGAGCGCCTTCCCGAACTCCGGATGCTGCTCGTCTGCGGACCCCGCCTCGACCCCGCCCAACTGGAAGTGCCAGAGGTGGTGGAGAGGGCGGGAATGGTGCCCGACCTGTGGCGGCACCTGGCGGCCTGCGATCTGGCAGTCGTGCAGGGGGGAGGCACGACCACGCTCGAACTCGAGGCTCTGCGTCGACCGTTCCTGTACTTCCCCCTCAAGGGGCACGCGGAGCAGGAGCTGACCGTCGGACCTCGCCTCGCTCGCCACGGCGCCGGCGTAGCGATGACAATCGAGTCGACCACGCCGCAAGCCCTCGCAGAGGCGATCGTGGAAAACGTAGGTAGGCCCGTGACGTACCCGCCCATCGCTGCCGATGGCGCGCGCCTCGCGGCA
>CAYLSO010000042.1:0-3360 GCA_964386525.1 uncultured bacterium | reverse complement strand
CGCCACGACCCGCGACTGCGCGGTCTTCGTCGGCGGCATCATGATGGGCTCGCTGGCCGCCGACCTCGACGCCCCGCTCACCAAGACCTGCGCCGGGCTCATCGTGCTGCCCGCCGCGCACGAGCTCGTGCGGCGTATGCGGCAGCCCGAGCCAGCCATGCACCGCATCGGGCGATCGGCCTGCGACCAGTGCAGCCTGTGCACGGAGCTCTGCCCGCGCTACACGCTCGGCTACGAGGTCGAGCCGCACAAGGTGATGCGCAGCCTGAGCTTCACGCCCAAGGGCGGGCCGCTGTGGAACCGCTACGCCGCCCTCTGCTGCGCCTGCGGGCTGTGCACGCTCTACGCCTGCCCGGAGGCGCTCTATCCCAAGGAGGCGTGCGACCGCGCCAAGCAGGACCTCAAGGCGCAGGAGATCCGCTGGTCGGGGCCGCGCGAGGTCGAGCCGCACCCGATGTACGAATACCGGCGCACGCCGCTGGCGCAGCTCATCCGCCGGCTGGGGATCGCCGAGTACGACCGGCCGGCGCCCTTCGCGACGGTCGACATCCGGCCGCGCCGCGTCGTCCTGCCGCTGCAGCAGAACCTCGGAGCCCCCGCCGAGCCGGTGGTCGCGCCGGGAGATCGTGTGGCCGCCGGGCAGTTGGTGGCCGAGATCCCCGCCGGCGCGCTGGGGGCGCGGCTGCACGCCAGCATCGGCGGCATCGTGCGCGAAGTGGACGGCCGCATCGTCATCGAAAGCGAGTAGGCGATGAAGAAGAACGCCATCGGGCTCATCGAAGTCTCCAGCATCGCGGCCGGCATCCAGGCCGCCGACGCCATGCTCAAGGCGGCGGCCGTGGAGCTCGTGCTGTCGCGCTCCATCTGCTCGGGCAAGTACATGGTCCTGGTGCGCGGCGCGGTGGCCGATGTGGACGCCGCCGTGCTGGCCGGCGGGGCTGCAGGCCGCGGCTTCCTCATCGACGCCTTCGTCATCCCCGACGTGCATGACTCCGTCTTCCCCGCCCTCTACGGGTCCAGCCAGGTGGACGAGCTGGACGCCCTCGGGATCCTCGAGTCCTTCTCGGTGGCCAGCCTGATCGAGGCGGCCGACGCCGCGGCCAAGGCGGCCGCCGTACGCCTCATCGAGATCCGCCTGGCTATGGCGCTGGGCGGGAAGGCCTTCGTCACCTTGACCGGGACGGTGGCCTCGGTGCAGGCCGCCGTCGACGCCGGGGCGGAGGTGCTGGCGGGCAAGGGCTTGCTGGTCAACAAGGTGGTCATCCCGGCGCCCCGCCGGGAGCTGCTCGACGAGATGGTCTGAGCGGCTCGGCCGGCCCGGCCGGCCGCCCCGCCGTCGCGCCCGGTCCGCCGGGCACCTCCGCCTCCCGGCGCTCTGGCGGTTCTCTCCCAGCAAACAGCGGAGCCCGGAAGGCCGGGAAGGCCGCTGCGCGCGGGCGGCAGTCGCCAGTCGAATCGGGGCGAAGTCCTTAGAATGTTATTGACTAGCCCTGCCGCCGGGGAGAAGAATTGCTTGGGATTGTGGGTCCTACCTCCACTCCTATCCTTACGAATGAAACCGGCCATCAGGCGTCCCCTGCCGGGCCCCGAAGTCGCCTGATGCCGCCAGGTTGGTCGCTAGTTCGAAGGGGCTCACCTCAAGGAGGGGACATGATGAAATCGCTATCACGTTCCATCGCAGTCTCCGTGGTTATGGCAGCGGCGAGCATCTTGATCGTCGCTTCGCCCGCGGGCGCGTTCAACCTGCGGGCTCCGCAGGTGCCGTTCAACTTCGTCCCGCTGCAGAACTACCTGAATCTCGTGGATCCGGGCATCAACGTCGCGAACCAGCAGATCGACGCGCAGGTGTGGTCGGTGTCGGTCACCGGCAACACCGACTTCACGCTGATGCTGAAGACCGGCCTCGGCATGGGGGATGCGTTCGGCCTGTACAACGGCAACGCGCCGGTCGGCCCGTTTCCGCCGCTCTTCCAGATCTTCCCGGGTGGCGCCGTCCCGGGGTGGTACGCCACCCTGCACTTCGGCGGCGGGAATCTGATCGTGGCCCTGTTCGATCAGAACTCGATCTTCATGGGCCAGGCCTTCTATGCCGGCGTGAACCCGAACAACTTCGGGTTCTACATCCAGGGCCCGGGCGGCCTGTGGTTCTCGCAGGACGTCCGCAACGGCGGCGCGCCTCAGATGCTCGCGTACAACAGCCCCTGGCTGGCCGGCGATTTCTGGCTCTGCTGGGAGGAGTTGCCTTACAACCCGGGGAGCACCTTCGACGGGGTCGTGATCAACGTGCAGTCGATCCGCCCGACGCCGGCAGGCAACACGACCTGGGGACGGGTGAAGGGCCAGTATCGCTAATCTCGAACGCCGGCCGCGGCACCCCGCAACCGGACAGGGAGCCCCCGCGCGGGAATTGGCGGGGGCTCTCTGCAACCGGTGCGGGCGGGCGCCCGCGAGGGCGCGACCCGACCGCGGACCGGACTTCGCAACCTAGCCGAGACCCAGCGCGATGAGCATCGTGAGCGTTCGCCTCCGACGTACCGCCCCGCACCCGGCTGGGTGCCGGCCTCCCCTCCCCGCGCGCCTCGGCGGCGCCGCCCTCGCGCTGGGCCTGCTCGCCGCGCCGGCCGCGCTCCACGCCCAGCCCGTCCGCGGCGACCTCGTGATGACGAACGGGACCGTCAGCGCCGAGCTGATCGCCGGCGACACGCTCTACATCGGCGGGAGCTTCACCAACGTCGGAGCGGCCACCGGCTGCGGCGTGCCGGTGGACACCGCGGCCGGCCAGCCGGCGACCGGGTTCCCGGCGGTGACGGGCACGATCCGCGCGGCCGTGCCGGACGGCGCCGGGGGCTGGTTCATCGGCGGCTCGTTCACGAGCGTCGGCGGCCAGCCGCGCCTCAACCTCGCCCACGTCCTCGCCGACCTCAGCGTGGCGGCCTGGGATCCCGCGCCCGATCAGGCGGTCCACTGCCTGGCCCGGCAGGGCGGCGCGCTCTACGCGGGCGGCGACTTCCTCGCCATCGGCGGCGCGGCCCGGGCCCGCATCGCGGCGCTGGACCCGCTGACCGGGTTCGCCCTCGCATGGGATCCCGGCGCCGACGGCAGCGTGCGCGCGCTGGCGGCGACGGACAGCGTGCTCTACGCGGGCGGCAGCTTCCTGACCGTCGGCGGCGCGGCACGCGCCCGCCTGGCCGCGCTGGACCTCGCCGGCGGCACCGCCTCTCCGTGGGACCCGGGCGCCAACAGCGCCGTGTTCGCGCTGGCCGCCCGGGCCGGCGTCGTCTACGTCGGCGGGTTCTTCAGCTCGCTCGGCGGGCAGACGCGCATCGATCTCGGCGCCGTCGACGCCGCGACGGGCCTCGT
>CAYLSO010000041.1:0-5943 GCA_964386525.1 uncultured bacterium | reverse complement strand
AGCGGCTCGACGAGGTGTGGGCCCTGGAAAGCGACCACGGCCACCCTCGTTGGAGGGTGGCCGTGGCTTCGACAGCCGGCGAGAACCGACCGGCCTCGCCGCCTCAGCGATGCATGGCCTTGATGCGGCCCCAAGTCGTCGGCAGCGCGGGCACCGGCTCCCCGAACAGCTCGATCCTGGCGTTGTTGTAGTCCGCCACGTAGATGGTGCCGAGCCCGTCAACGGCCACGTCGCTCGGCGAGTGGAAGAGCCCGTCGCCCGTGCCGCGGCCGCCCCACTGCGTGAGATAGATCCCGCTGGGCGTGAACTTCTGGACGCGGTCGTTGCCGGTGTCGCAGACGTAGATGTTGCCGGCCGCGTCCTGCTCCATGCCCTCCGGGAAAGAGAACTGGCCCGGTCCGTTGCCGGGCGAGCCCCACTCTCCCAGATAGGTTCCGGTCGACGTGAACTTCATCACCTTGTTCCCGAGGTTGCCCGTCACGTAGACGCAGTCCGCGTTGTCCACGAAGACGCCGTAGGGCACCCCCGGCGCGTACCAGGACATCACGTACGCCCCGCCGGCCGTGAACTTGTCCACCTGGTTGTCGCCGGAGTTCGCGACGTAGACGTTGCCGGCGGCATCGGTGGCGACGGCCACCGGGTAGAACAGCTGGCCGGGAAGATGCCCGGGGCTGCCGATGGTGCCGAGAGGCGTCCCGGCGGCGGAGTAGATCTTCACGCAGTGCGTGTGGTTCAGCACCACGTAGACGTTGCCGTTCGGTCCGACGGTGATGCCGGCGGGGTACGACTCCGGCCCCGTGGTCCAGTCGGCCGCGTAGGAGCCGTCGGAGTTGAACTTATGCACGCGATGGTTGTGCTGGTCGCCCACGTAGACGTTGCCCCCGGCATCGACGGCGACGCCGAAGGGAAAGTCAAGCTGGCCAGGACCCGCGCCGAGCGTTCCCCAGCTCATCAGGAACACGGGCGGCAGCGAATCTCCCGCGGCGGGCGAGTGCGCCAGCGCGCCGAGGGCGAGACAGAGGAGAGCGGTAGCGAGAATCTTCATGTTCGACCTCCTATGCGGGCGGGTCCACGGACGGGGAACAGTCCACCGCAGGTGCCCCGACGGGGAGCCCATCTCCAAACCTCCTGATGAGGCTACCACCAGGTGGCGCGATGGGGTATGACCGGGGTCACAGTGCTGCAGATTGGCGACCCGCGGCGGTGCGCCGGCGGCTGCCGTCTCACTCGTGGAGAACAGGAGCAAACCTCCGGCTGAGGCGGGCCGGGGCCAGTCCGCGCCGGGGGTTGAGTCGGGGAAAGGGAAGGGGCAGACTGCCGGGGCGTCACGACCCTGGCTCTGCCCCTTTCCTTCGATCCCCCGGCACGGACGGCATGGAATCGGCATGAGAATCTGTTTCCTCTTCGACACCCGGGTGTTCGCCATCCCCGAGGCCTGCTACGCGGTCCGCAATCTGGCGCTGCTCATGGGCCTGCCGGCCAGGCTGGCGCCAGCGGGCTCGCCTCTCGGCGACGAGGAGATTCCCGTCCGCGTCGGCGCGCCGGTTGGGACCGACGAGGCCGCCGCCGTCTTGCCGGTGGGCACCTGGGAGGTCTGGGATTCGGCGGCGGTCCGTCTGGCAGCCTTCGAGGGGGTGCCGCTGCCGTGCCCGGAAGGGCGGTTTCCTCAGCCGTGCTCGCCGGCGGAGTTCCCGGAACCCTGGCTGCGGGCGGTCGCCTGGCTGCTCACCCGCGAAGAGGAACAGAGCGAGACGCGGCGCGACGAGTGGGAGTGCTTCGCCGGGTCCTTCTCGCGCCAGCAAGAGCTCGGGGTCCTGGACACGCCCCTGGTCAACCGCTATGCGGACCAGCTCCACCGGCGTATCGCGATCTGGTGCGCGCGACACGACCGCCGCCCGGATCCGCTGCCGCGCTGGAAGGACGGTGCCCGCTTCGCGGTCGTCTTGAGCCACGACGTCGACGACATCCGCTGCTACTCTTGGGCAGAGGTCTTCCGGCTGCTGGGCCGGGCGCGAGGTCCGGCCTCCTATGCCGCCCGCCGATCCCTCGCCCAAGCCCTGCGGCTACTACGGCGCGGCCCCGCCCAAGGCGATCCCTACTGGCAGTTCGAGAAGTGGATGGGGGCGGAGACCCGCCACGGATTCCGTTCGACCTTCTACGTGTTCCCGCCCGAGCCCTCCCCGGCGCACGAGTTCGACCCGACCTACCGGCTGGCCGACCGCATCGAGTTCGAGGGCCGGTCCATGCCCTTCCACCGTCTGCTGGCCGAGATGGTGGCGCGAGGTTTCGAGGTCGGACTGCACGGCGGCTACAACAGCTTTCGCAGCGCGGCGGAGCTGAGGCGCGAGAAAGAGCAGGTGGAGCGGGAGCTGGGCGCGCCGATCCACGGCCTCCGGCAGCACTACCTCCGCTTCGACGCGCGCGCCACCTGGTCGGCGCAGCAGGAGGCAGGGTTCTTGTACGACAGCACCCTGGGGTACAACGAGGCGGTGGGTTTCCGCGCCGGGATCGCCGCCCCGTTCCGACCCTGGCATCCCGAGCGCCGCGAGCCCCACCGGATCCTGGAGCTTCCCCTCACGGTGATGGACGGCGTGCTCTTCCGCACGCTCAAGCTGGACGCGCGGCTGGCCGAACGGCGGGTCCGGGAACATCTGGAGACGGTGGAGTCGGCGGGGGGCCTGGGCGTGCTCCTCTGGCACCCGAACGGGGCCGATGCACGGCTCTTCCCCGGCTGGTGGGACAGCTATGAGAGGGTCCTGGAGTATCTCGGCCGGCGGTCCGCGTGGGTGCCGACGGGGGCCGAGCTGGCGCAATGGTGGGCGGCGAGGGAAGCCCGCGTCCTCGTACCGTCCCCGGATGGGTGAGCGGAGGTTACCTGCCGCGCGCCCGGCGTCGCGCCGCTAGCCCGACGCCTCCTGGAAGAAGTCGAGAACATCTCCCACCGTGCGGATCTGGCGCAGGCGGCCGGCGTCGAAGTTCAGCTCCCGGCCCGTTTCCTGCTCGATGCGCAGTGCCAGCTCTGAGAAGTCCAGACTGCGGAACCCCACATCCCGCAAGACGGTGTCCTCCGCGACGGTGGCGTCGCGCCCCTGCTTCTTCAATATCTGCTGCATCAGCGCCGCCACCTGCCCACGCTCCATGCTAGATGACCTCCTGCGCCACGCCGCGCCCTGAGGCGCCGGCGGCGTCCGTCGTGTCCCACACGGTGATGCGCCCGGCGGCGAAGCCCCAGGGCGAGCGCTGCCGCGGCTTGCGTTCCCCGGCCGAGGGACGGGCCACGACATGCGCGAACCCCAAAGTCCACCGTCCGTCCCAGCGAGGCACCACCAGCGCTCGCGCCCCGACGGGCAGCGGGGGGGCCTGCCCGCACCGGTAGCGGCGCAGCCATTCGAGGATCGGCATGGCGGCCAGCTTGGCGGCCAGCTCGGCGAGCACCCAGAAGCGCCAGAAATCCAGGCCGGCCGGGGCCAGCCGCAAGAGGGCCGGCCCCGGGGCGCGCTCGCGCCACTCGAGGTCGCAGGCCGCCCGTCCGGCCGCGCCCCCGGCCCGATCCGCCAGCCAGCAGAGTCGGTTGCCCTGCGAATCGTACGACCAGGCGACCGCTCCCCGGGGCGGGGTCCGCGCGTCGGGCCGCAGGGCGAAGCGCCCCCATCCGGGGGCCAGGTCCACGACCGCCAAGTGCCTCACGTGCTCGCGCCGCCGTCCACGAACAGGGTCTGCCCGGTCACGCTCGACGGCCCGAGCAGCAGGACATCGAGGGCAGGCAGCAGTTCCTCCTCCTCGACAAGCCGGCCGAGGGGCGTGCGCCGCCGGATGGTCTCGAGCTGCTCGGGCGAGAGCACCGACGACATCTCCGAGGCGAAGATGCCCGGCGCGAGGGAGTTCACCAGGATGCCACGCGGTCCCAGTTCGCGGGCCAGCGAGCGGGTGAACGCGTCCATCGCCCCCTTGGTGGCCGAGTACACGGAGAGCCCGGCGAAACCCCGGCTGCCGCAGATGGAAGAGATGCTGACGATCCGTCCCTCGCCTTGCAGCAGCATGCGCTTGACCACGTGGCGCGTGAGCAGGACCGGCGCCACCAGGTTGACCTCCACCAGCTGCCGAATCAGGTCCGGGGACATGTGGACCAGCAGATGGTCCTGGCCGAGGGCGGCGTTGTTCACCAAGAAGTCGATGCGGCCGAAGCGCTCGCCGACCTCCCGCACGAAGGACTCGACGCCGACCGGCTCGGCGGCGTCCAGCTCGCGGAAGAGGAAGCCCGCCGCATGCCGCCCCGCCAGCTCGTCGACCGCGGCTGTACGGCGGCGGGCGAAGGTGGCCACCGAGGCGCCGCGCTCGAGGTAGGCCGTGGCGATGGCCAGGCCGAGGCCCCGGGAACCGCCGCTAAGGAGCAGGACCTTGCCCGCGACCGAGGTCAGCATGATCTCATACCTCCGCTTTCCAGTTGGCTGCGGCCGGGATGCGTTCACGGCGTTCCCACAGGCGCGGCACCATGTGTGGCGGCAGGCGCTCGGCGCAGAAGGCGGTCAGGTCGGCTTCGGGGAAGTCCAGCGCCGCCCACTCGGGATGCGGGACGATCTCCGCCGACACCAGCTGCCCGACGAGCGGCGCGGACACGCCCTTGACCCGGCACCACAGTACGTAGGGGTGGGCCAGGAGCACGCGCTCGATGTCCGCCGCCAGAGCCTTGGCCCCGCCGATGTTGATCACCGCGTGGCCGGCCCGGCCCAACAGGTGCACGCGGTCGCCGCGCACCTCGGCCACGTCCTGCGTGTCGATCCACCCCTCGAACCCGACGGCCGCCTGCGGCGATTGCACCCACAGGCGCCCGTCGGTCACCCGCAACCGGGGAGAGCGCCCGGGATCGTCCAGCCAGGCCACCGGGAAGCCGGCGCGCCCGTCCCCGACCACGATGCTGGCACCGGCCTCGGCGGAAGCATAGATGTGCGCGAGCTGGGCGGCGGGGAACAGGGCGTGCAACTGGTCCAGGATCGCCTGGTCCACCGGCTCGCCGCCGAGGGTGATCTGGGCAAGCCCGGCGCGCAAGCGATCCACGTCAGCCGGGCCGGCGTGCAAGCGCGCTACTCTCCAGAAGGTGGGCGTCGAGGAGATCGCGGTGGCGCCGTGAGCCGCCGCGGCGGCGATCATCTCCGCCGGCTCCGCGGCCCGCGACACCACCAGCGACTGTGCCGGCAGGAAGAGCAGCGCGGTGACCAGCTGGTACCACGCGTAGGTGCCCGGCTGGTAGGTGAGCAGCCAGCGGCGGGCCGGCACGCCGCGCACGCGGGACATGGTGAACAGGCTGTCCCAAGTGTGATGGACGAGCTTCGGCTCACCCAGCGAGCCCGAGGTCAGGAGCCGGACCCGCCCGGGCTCGCCGCCGCCGCCGCCTGGGTGCTCCTGCCGGCCGTCGGGCACGGCCACCACCGCCAGGCCGGCTTCGGCCAGCCTCTCGGCCACCGAGCCCGTCAGGCGCTCGCGCGGCAGCACCATGCCGTCGCGCCGCGTCTCCGCCAGCCAGCCGGCCGCCGCGATCAGGCCGACCCCGTCTTCTCCGACCAGGGCCAGCGGTCCGCCGGCCGGCAGGGCCTCGAGCGCCGGCGCCACGGAATCCACCAGCTCCCGGAGCGTCCGCGTCCAGCCGTCGACGAGGACGGTGTTCTCCCAGCGCAGCTCGTGCAAAGGCCCGCCTTCTCCTTCCCTCTGCCGGGCGCGCGTGGCCGCGCCGCGCGCGCCGCTGTCCGATCCTAGAAGACGCTGTAGAAGATCGGGGTAAAGCGCAGATTTTGCGCGTCCAGATAATAACGGTCGGCCGTGTACACGTATAGGTTGGCGCTGCGCTCGCTCTCGTGGAAGAACAGGTGGCGGCCCGCGGCCCGCAGGCGCGCCAGCTCGGCGGCATCCCAGGCGGCGCCGTGGGAGCAGGCCACGGTCGCATCTCCC
>CAYLSO010000040.1:0-1888 GCA_964386525.1 uncultured bacterium | reverse complement strand
CCGGCCAATACAGATGATAGTCCGCGCGGCGCCGCCGCTGGTCCTGCCAGAGCCGCTGATATTCGTCGAGGCTGGCGATCGGCCGTGGATAGGGATACCGTTCGTAGAAGTCCTGAACATCCCCTGAGATACCCCGGGATGTCGGATGGCGCTCTTCTCGTCGGCTCAAGGCGGGTCAACCCCACTTTACAGGCCAGGACGGCAGCCCGCATATCATCTGTGAATCGCTGCTCTTTCACCTTATCCATCGGGATTCCCCGGCGTACCGGTCGTCGGCCGAGGGATTCCGTTCATTCAGCGAGCGCGAGCGAAGAGACCGTTCAGCCCACTTTGGTCGCGCGGACCTCCGCAGCGCGGTCATCGACCGGGATCATGGGAAGTTCGCCTGCGCTCTTGACCGGCAGGCGGCGCAGGTGATCCATGATCGCCTGCCATTCCTTGATCTCCTGGACAGCGTCTTTCCCCGCCGCGGTGGCGACACTGGCCTTGTCCACCGTGCCCGGCGGCGGCAGCAGGTGGGCCGTGCTGCTACGAGGGTCGTCGAGTGCCTCGACCCTCGATGTGAGGGGCTGCCCCTCCTTGTTCTTGGGGACAAGCGGCAGTTTGCCCTTGGTGTACTTGGGGATAGCCACGAGGATCGTGCCGAGCGTCAGGGGGCACGTGAGGCTGTACAAACGCTCGTCCTTCCCGGTGATGTCGATCGCGCGGTAGCCGCGGTCGAGGTCTCCCAGCTCGACGGCCGTCACGACGTCGAACCTCGGGCGCGACGGGTCGTACCGAAACCTCATACCGGAGGCGCGGGGGAAATACTCGCCGGGGTGGGCCGGGTTGTCCACGAGCATGAACTCGAGGAGGTTCTTCAGCTCTTGGCCGGTGAACCAGGCGGTCACGAGAGCGCTGCCGGCCGTGGGATCCACCACGCCGGCCCCGAGGGGCGCCACGGCGAACACATCGTAGACCGTTTGCACGCCCGACTTCCCCCGCGTGAAGCCGGCGCGCATCAGCCCGTTGCAGGTGAACCCGATGTCCGCTTTCGTGGCGCTTCTGAAGGCATCGGTGACGAGGTTGGCGAGGGGGGTGCCGGCCGCGATGTCGGTGAACGTGTTGGGCAGGTCCCGCGGCGCTACCGCCAGCGGCTGATCGGTGCTGTAGCCCCGGGACGCGAACACGACCCCGCTGACCGCCTTCTTGAACTCGTCGATCTCGTCGGCGACGGCCCGGTCGCCGGCAACGGTGTCGTCGATCGCGAGGAGCCGGTAGGACTCCACCTTCAGCTTGCCGCCGTCCAGGGTGACCACCAGTTCGCCGAGGTTCTCGCTTTGCTTCCCGGTCTGGACCACGGGCGTGCGGTCGTTGACGATGATCGCCTCGTGCAGCTCGGTGTGGCTGTGGCCGCCGATCACCACGTCGATGCCCGGCACCGCCTTGGCCAGGCGCACGTCGTCACCGTCGGTGTATCGCCCGTCCTCCCCTTGCTCCAGGCCACCGTGGCTGAGACAGATGACCACATCCGCCTTCTCCGTCTCGCGGAGAACCGTCACCATCTCCCTGGCGGCCTCGATGGCGTCGGAGAACGAAACCGCGCCGCCATTGGTGTAGATGATGGCTTCCTTGCCGAGCACCCCGAAGATCCCGAAGCGGATGCCGCCGCGCTCGATCACGAGGTGGCGGCGGATCACCCCGTCTTTGCTCAGGCGCCGGAGGTCGGCCAGCGTCCCGTCGCTCTCCGCGAAACTGGTGTTGGAGGCGAGCACGGCCGGAACCCGGCCCGCTTGGGCGGCCACACCGATGGACTTGCCCAGGCCGTCGGGCCCGAGGTCGAAATCATGGTTGCCGAAGGTGGTGGCGTCGTAGCCCATCCGGGACATGAGCTGCAGCTCGCCGCCGA
>CAYLSO010000039.1:0-3911 GCA_964386525.1 uncultured bacterium | reverse complement strand
GCCGATGAGCGACGCCGCCGGCACCACGGATCCTGGCACCACCGACCCCGGCACCACCGACCCCGCCGCCCCCGAGCCGCGCCCCCTCACCCTGCGCGAGAACTTCCGCATCCTGCTCGGGGCCTCGCTGGCCTTCTGGCTCGTCAACCTGGTGAACTTCGGGGACGGGATCGCCTACTTCGGGATCCTCAACCTCCTGACGCTCTTCATCCACCAGAACGTCGGCTTCTCCAACCAGCTCACGGGCATCGCGGTCTCCACCTTCACCGGGCTCGTCACCCTGTGCATGTTCGGCGGCGGCTTCGTCTCCGACCGCCTCGGGGTGCGGCGCGCGCTCACCCTGTCGGTGGCCGGGCTGCTGCTCGGCCGCGTCCTGCTGACGATGAGCCCGGGGGCCGGCGGCGCGGCCGGCGGCGCCACCCTGTGGGCCGGGCTGGTGGTCATGGGGATCGCCTCGGGGGTGCTGCAGCCCGCCCTCTACGCCGGGGTCAAGGAGTTCACCGACCCGCGCACCTCGACCATCGGCTACAGCCTGCTCTACGCCATCATGAACCTGGGCATCGTGGCCGAGACCTTCGTCTCGCCGTTCATCCGCGAGCAGAGCGGCATCTCCGGCGTGTTCTGGGCGATGATCGGCGTCACCGGCCTTATGCTGTTCGCCAACCTGCTCTTCTTCACGCGCCGGGTCGAGGCGCGCGACCGGGTGGTGGAGTACGCCGTCGCCCCGCGCGCCGACCGCCGCAGGCTGGCCGAGAAGCTCCGCGGCCTGCCTTTCCTCGACCCCCGCTTCCTGTTCTTCATCTTCATCCTGCTGCCGGTGCGCACGCTCTTCGCCCACCAGTTCCTCACCCTGCCCGATTACGTCATGCGCTGCTTCCCGGCGAACGTCGGCGCCCGCTACGAGTGGTTCCAGGGGCTCAACCCGCTGATCATCGTGATCTTCGTCCCGCTGATCGCGGCCCTGACCCGCAAGGTGAACATCATCACCATGATGATCCTGGGCACGGCGCTCTCGGCGGTCACCACCTTCATCCTGGTGCCGGGGCCCAACCTGACCACGCTGATCCTCTACGTGGTGCTGTTCTCGCTCGGCGAGGCGATGTGGTCGAGCCGCTTCCTCGAGTACGTGGCCGACCTGGCGCCGGCCGGACAGGTGGGCGCCTACATGGGGCTGGCCGGCATCCCGTGGTTCCTGGCCAAGAGCACGACCGGCTTCTACTCCGGCTTCATGATCGACCGCTTCCTGCCCGAGGGCGGCGCCCAGGACAGCGGCACCATGTGGCTGATCTACGCGCTCTTCGCCTGCCTCTCGCCCCTGGGGCTCCTCCTCGGCCGCAAGTGGGTGCAGCGCGGGGTGAAGACGCCGCACTGAGGTCGGCAAAGCCGGCCGCCGCACGCCCGGCACCAAAGAGCACCTCCCCCGCCGGGCAGCGAGGGAGGTGCGGTGCTGGCGGGCCGCGCGCGGGCGCGGCGCCTTTACATCCCGTACTGCTCGATGATCTGGTTCTTGGTCTTGCCGAGGATGTCGTACTTCTTGCCGACCTTGACGAAGGCCGCGATGCCGAGGTCGAGGTGGTGCTTTTCGTGAGCCGCCGACAGCTGCGTGCGGATGCGCGCCTGGCCCTTGGGCACCACCGGGAAGAAGAAGCCGACCACGTAGATGCCCTCGGCGAAGAGGTCGCGGGCCACGTCCTGCGCCAGCTTGGCGTTGTAGAGCATCACCGGCACGATGGGGCTGTCGCCGGCCTTGATGTCGAACCCCGCCTCGGTGAGCAGCTTGCGCCAGTAGCGCGCGTTCCACTCCAGCTTGTCGCGCCGCTCGGTGGTCCGGGTGAGGATTTCCAGCACCTTGAGCGCGCCGCTGACGATCACCGGCGCCACGGTGTTGGAGAACAGGTACGGCCGGGCCCGCTGCCGGCACATCTCCACCAGCTCGCGCCGCCCGCTGACGCAGCCGCCCGAGGCCCCGCCCAGCGCCTTGCCGAGCGTCGTGGTGATGACGTCGATACGGCCCATCACGCCGCAGTGCTCGTGCGAGCCGCGGCCGGTCTTGCCGATGAAGCCGGAGGCGTGCGAGTCGTCGACGCACACCATGGCGTCGTACTTCTCGGCCAGGGCCACGATCTCGTCGAGCTTGACGATGTCGCCGTCCATCGAGAAGACGCCGTCCGTGATGATCATGCGAAAGCGCTTGTCCTGGTGCTCCTGGAGCTTCTCCTCCAGGTGGCCCATGTCCGAGTGCTTGTAGGTGTCGGTCATGGCCTTGCACAGGCGCATGCCGTCGACGATCGAGGCGTGCACCAGGCGGTCGGCGATCATCACGTCCGCCTCGCCGAGGATGGCCTCGAAGACACCGGCGTTGGCGTCCATGCACGACGGGAAGAGCAGCGTGTCCTCGGTGCCGAGGAACTCGGTGAGCTTGTGCTCGAGGGCGCGGTGGATGTCCTGGGTGCCGCAGATGAAGCGCACCGAGGACATGCCGTAGCCGCGCACGTCGAGGCCGGCGCGCGCCGCCGCCACCACCTCGGGATGGCTGGAGAGGCCGAGGTAGTTGTTGGCGCACAGGTTGATCACCGGCTTGGCGGACTCCCCCGCCGGGAACTCGACCTCGATGTCGGCCCCCTGCGGCGAGTGGATGTAGCGCTCCTCCTTGAAGAGGCCGGCGCCGCGCAGGCCCGTCAGCTCCTGCTGGTAGTGCTCCCGCGCTTTCTGCGAGTAAGCCATTCGTCGCTCCTTGCCGCGCCCGTCGTCGGCCGGCGCGGCGCTGTCGGCCGGCGGCTAGCGCGCGCCCGTGCGGAACCTCTCGACCAGCAAGGCGATGCTGTTGACCGTGTTGAAGGCCTCGGGCGAGGCTTCGGCGTCCGGGATCTGGATGGCGCACTTCTTCTCCAGGAACCGCTTCAGCGACACCATCGAGAACGAGTCCACGATGCCGCCGGTGATCAGCGGCGTGTCCTCCTTGACCTCGCGGTCGTCGCCCTCTTCGATGTACTCCCGCTTGACGTATTCGATGACCATCCGCTTGATCTCGTCCATCGCGTCTCCCTCGTGGCGTGGTGCTGCCCGTGTCGCGGCGCCGCCGCCCGCCGGACGGCCCGGCAGCCGCGCTGCTCTCCCGTTGCCCAACCCCTCAGTCGTTCATCAGCGTCGACAGGTCGCCCACCGGCTCGCCGAACTCCTGCGCCCGCAGCACGCGGCGCACGATCTTGCCGCTGCGCGTCTTGGGCAGCGACTCGACGAACGCGATCTCCTGCGGCATGGCCAGCGGCGACAGCCGCTTGCGGATGAAGTTCATGATCTCGAGGTCGAGGTCGTCGCTGGGCGCGAAGCCGGGCTTCAGCACCACGAACGCCTTGACCACTTCCATGTTCACCTTGTCGGGCTTCGCCACCGCCGCCGACTCGGCCACCGCCGGGTGCTCGAGCAGGGCCGACTCGATCTCGAAGGGCCCCACCAGGTGGCCGCCGGTGTTGATGACGTCGTCGTCGCGCCCCACGAACCAGTAGTAGCCGTCCTCGTCGATGCTGGCGCGGTCGCCGCACAGGTACCAGCCGTTCTGGAACTTGCTCTGGTAGGCGCCGGGGTTCTTCCAGTACTCGCGCATCATCGACGGCCAGCCGGGGCGCAGGGCGATGAGCCCGACGCTGCCCGGGCGGGGGATCGGCTCGTAGCTCTTGAGGTCCACCACCGTGGCGGTGATGCCGGGGAACGGCTTGCCCATCGAGCCCGGCTTGATCGGCATGCCCGGCAGGTTGGTGATGACGATGCAGCCGGTCTCGGTCTGCCAGAAGGTGTCGTGGAAGGGCCGGCCGAAGGCCTCCTTCGACCACAGCACCGCCTCGGGGTTGAGCGGTTCGCCGACGCTCGCCAGGTGGCGCAGCGAGGCGAGGTCGAACTTCTGCGCCGCCCCG
>CAYLSO010000038.1:0-5479 GCA_964386525.1 uncultured bacterium | reverse complement strand
GGCCACGAGGCGGGCGAGCACGCCCCCGGCCACCGCGACCCGGCCGAGGCGCTGCGGGTCGGGCACCACCTGCTGCTCTCGCACGCCTGGGCGGCGCAGGCCGTGCGGCAGAACGCGCCCGGCGCCGAGGTCGGCATCGTCCTCATCTTCTCGCCGGCCTGGCCCGCCTCGGAGAGCGACGCCGACCGCGACGCCGCCCGCCGCTACGACGGCGCCTTCAACCGCTGGTACCTCGAGCCGCTCGTGCGCGGCCGCTACCCGGAGGACGCGGTCGCCGACCGCGTGCGGCGCGGCCACCTGCCGGGGCCCGAGATGCCCTTCGTGCGCCGCGGCGACCTGGCGGCCATCGCCGCCCCGCTCGACTTCCTGGGAGTCAACTACTACAGCCGGGTGGTGGTGCGGGCGGGGGAGGACGGGGAGCCGGTGGTGGTGCGGGTGGCGCCGGAATCCGAGCTGACCGACATGGGGTGGGAGGTCTTCCCGTCGGGGCTCTCCGACCTGCTCGTCCGGCTGCACCGCGAGTACGGCGCGCCGGCGCTCTACGTCACCGAGAACGGCATCGCCCACGCGGCCGCGCCCGGCGCCGACGGCTGCGTGCGCGACGACCGCCGCGTCGCCTATCTGCGCGAGCACGTCGCGGCCGCCGGCCGCGCGCTCGCCGACGGGGTGCCGCTGCGCGGCTACTTCGTCTGGTCCCTGCTCGACAACTGGGAGTGGGCGCGCGGCTACGCCATGCGGTTCGGCCTCTACCACGTCGACTTCACCGACCAGCGGCGCATCGCCAAGGACAGCGCGTTCTGGTACCGCGATCTCGTGACCACGGGAGCGGTCGAGGACGGCGCGCAACCATCCGACCCGAGGAGGTTCCCGTGAGCGCGATCGGCAGCAACCCCATCCGGCCCCGCCGCCGCCCGTGGGCGGCCGGCGTCGTGGCGGCCGCCCTGGCGCTGGGCGCGACGGGAGCCCGGGCGCAGGCGCTGCCGGCGCCCGCCGCCGCTCCCGGCGCGGCCACCGCGGTCACCGTCGTCACCGACGCGGCGGGCTCCCGCCTGCAGGTGGACGGCCGCGACTTCATGGTCTTCGGGATGAACTGGGACTACATCCCCATCGGGGACAACTACCTCTTCGACCTGTGGTCGCAGCCCGACGCGGTCATCGAGGCGGCGCTGGCCCGCGAGATGCCGCTGCTCAAGGGCATGGGCGTCAACGCCCTCCGCATCTACGCCGGCATCCCGCCGCGCTGGGTGCGCTACCTGCACGACCGCTACGGGATCTACACCATCATCAACCACGCGGTGGCCCGCTACGGCTACACCCTCGACGGCGTCTGGATGCCGAACACCGACTACGCCAACCCCCGCCTGCGCGCCGCCGTCACCGCCGAGATCACCGCGCTGGTGGACCAGTACCGCGGCACCCCGGGCCTGCTGATGTGGCTGCTCGGCAACGAGAACAACTACGGGCTCTCGTGGACCACCTTCGAAGCCGAGGCGCTGCCGTCGGGCGAGTACGACGCGGCCCGCGCCCGCGCCCTCTACTCGCTCTTCGAGGAACTGACCCAGGTGGTCAAGGCGCGCGACCCCGGCCGGCCGGTGGCCATCGCCAACGGCGACGTCCAGTACATCGACATCATCGCGCAGGAGTGCAAGAGCCTCGACGTCTTCGGCACCAACTGCTACCGCGGCGTCTCGGCGCGCGACCTCTTCCAGGTGGTCAAGGACAAGCTCGGCGTCCCGGTGCTGTTCACCGAGTTCGGGGCCGACGCCTGGAACGCCCGCGAGATGCGCGAGGACCAGGTGAGCCAGGCGCGCTACCTGCTCGGCCAGTGGCGCGAGATCTACGAGCAGTCGAGCGGCAAGGGGCGGGTCGGCAACGCCGTCGGCGGCTGCATCTTCCAGTGGAGCGACGGCTGGTGGAAGTTCGGCCAGGACAGCCGCCTCGACATCCACGACACCAACGCCTCGTGGCCCAACGGCGGCTACGTGGAGGACTTCGTCGAGGGCGAGAACAACATGAACGAGGAGTGGTGGGGGATCTGCGCCAAGGGCCCCGCCGACGACACCGGCCTCTTCGAGCTCTATCCGCGCGCCGCCTTCTACGCCCTGCGCGCCGCCTTCCGCCTCGACCCTTACGCCCCCGGCACCGACCTCGAGACCATCCGCACGGCGTTCGCGGTCGTCGACCCGGTGGCCGCGGCGCTCGAGGCCCGCAGCCAGCACGCCAGCCTGCAGGTGGACGAGCTGTCCCGCGTGCGGGTCAGCGGCATGCGGCTCGACATCCAGACCTACAGCACCGGCGGCCACAACATCACCACGCCCCCGGCCGAGGCGCCGCAGCCGACCCTGCCCGCCTTCCGCGGCTTCGACCACCTGGAGTCGTTCTGGACCGACTTCGAGGTGCGCCCGGCCGGCAACGTGCTCGGCACCCTCTCGCTCAGCGTGCTCGGCCACGTGCCGGTCAACCCCATCGACGAGATCTTCTACGAGAACCGCGGCCGCCAGCGCACCATCGTGCAGCAGGACGGCTCGCTGCTGCGGCTGGAGGGCATCGAGCGGGTCAAGGTCTACCGCGCCGGCGTGTCGTGGGACGACCGCTGGTTCCGGCTCGACGCCTTCTACCGGGTCGGGCACACGCACTGGGGCTACGAGGGCGACTTCTTCGGCCTCTACCGCGACGCCTACTACGGGCCGAACGTCGACATCTACAACGGCGAGGCCCCGACCGGCCTGGAGATCGCCGGCAAGAAGACGCTCGACGGGCTCAAGGTGGCGTTCGGCCCCGAGCTCTACTGGGGCGCCAACCCGTCGGTGGTGGTGAAGTACCGCCGCAAGGTCGGCGCCGTCCAGGCCACCGGGATGTACCTCGACGAGTTCGCCAAGCAGTCCACGGTGACCAGCTCGATCGCGGTGCCGCTGCCGCCGACGCGCAAGGCCACGCTGCAGCTCGAGACCGCGCGCGGCCCGGTGGCCGTCGCGGTGGGCGGCATCTGGTCGGGCTCGACCAAGGTTGATTCTGCCTTCCAGGTCGCCGAGCCGGACGGCGACAGCTACCGCATCCTGCGCGACTACGTGCGCGGGTCCGACACCTGGGGCGGCAAGGTCAAGGTCACCGTGCAGAGCGGCCGCTGGAACTGGTACGCCCAGGGGGCGGCCATGGGCCTCGTGGCCGACGCCGGCCCGACCGCGGTGACCACCTTCACCGGCTGGAGCCTCAAGGACGTCGGCAGCGGCAACCAGACCAACGCCATCACCGGCCTGGCCGTCAACCTCGGCAAGTTCCAGGTCGGTCCGAACTTCCTCTGGCAGAAGCCGATCGTCGGCCCCGTCCCCGGCGACGTGCCGTCCCCGGGGCGCCCGCGCAACGTGCTCGACGACCCCTTCGCGGTGCGCGGCAACCGCGAGACGGTCGCCGGCGAGCTGCTGATCTGCTACGACCCCACGCCGGCGACCTGGATGTGGGCGTGGGACAACGACGTGCGCGAGGACGCCGACCTCGCCGCCAGCCTCGGATTCACCGTCCGGCACCTGCCGACGACGCAGGACGCCGCCATCGGCATCCAGGCCAACGGCAACACCTTCGCCTTCCCGGGCGCGCCTCCGGCGCGCGACCTCTGGGAGCTGCGCGGCCGCGTGGTCTCGAAGCTGAGCCCGACCACGCACCTGGTGGCGCACGCCTTCGCCGGCACCGGCGAGCCCAACGGCGACGACGCGCGGCTCATCCACCGCTACGGCGCCGACGCCCGCCTCGCCTGGAGCCAGGTCGCGTTCGCGACCTACGCCAAGTTCAACGACTGGGGCCCGTACGACTACCACCGCGACTTCAACCTGACGTTCCCGGTGCAGCTCATGGGGGACCTGTCCTACTCGCTCGGCACCCCGCGCTGGTTCGACTTCCCGCAGACCCGGCTCGGCGTGCGCACCACGTGGCGCTCGCTCGACCAGTACTCGCCGCGCTACGACCCGGGCGCGGGCAACACCCTCACCACCGGCCCCAACGGCAGCGAGTGGGAGCTCCGCACCTACCTGAGCGTGACGATGTAGGGTCCGGCCGCGGCGCCGCCGCCGCCCGGGCTCAGCCGGCCAGGTGGCAGGCGGCGGCGTGCCCGGGCGCGAGGGTCAGCAGCTCGGGCGAGCGCTGCCGGCAGAGGTCCACCGCCCGCGGGCAGCGGGGGTGGAAGCGGCAGCCGGCGGGCGGATGGGCCAGGCTCGGCGGCGCGCCGGGGATGCTCGCCAGCTCGCCGGCGACGGAGCGCAGCGAGGGGAAGGCGCGCAGCAGCCCCTGCGTGTACGGGTGCCGCGAGGCGTCGCGCAGGGTGACGGCCGGCCCGATCTCCACCAGCTGCGCGGCGTAGAAGATCGCCACCCGGTCGGCGAACTGCAGCATGCGCGCGAGGTCGTGCGTGATGAAGAGCACCGCGAAGCCGAGGCGGCGCTGCAGGCCGCGGATGTGCTCGAGGATCTCCCGCTCCACGATGACGTCCAGCGCGGTGGTCGGCTCGTCGAGGATCACCAGCGACGGCTCGAGCGCCAGCGCCAGCGCGATGCCGACCCGCTGGCGCATGCCGCCCGAGAGCTGGTGCGCGTAGGCCGCCACGCGGTCGGCGGGGATGCCCACCATCTCGAGCAGCTCGCCGGCACGCGCGCGGGCGGCCTCCGCCGGGCCGGCGCCGTGCGCCAACAGCGTGTCCACGATCTGCTCGCCGACCGGCATGACCGGGTTGAGCGCGTCCATCGCGCTCTGGAAGACCATCGACATCCGCTGCCAGCGCAGCCCGCGCAGCTCGGTCTCCGAGAGCGCCAGCAGGTCGCGCCCCTCGAAGCGGGCCGAGCCGCCGGAGATCACCGCCGGCGGCGGCAGGATGCGCAGCAGCGCCTGGGCGAGCGTGGACTTGCCGCTGCCCGACTCGCCGCCCACGCCCAGGATCTCGCCGGGCGCCAGGTCGAGCGAGACGCGATCGACGGCGCGCACCGGACCGCGGTCGGTGACGTAGTCCACGCACAGGTCGCGGACGGCGAGCAGCGGCTCAGTCATGGTCCGGCACCACCGGCGTCGAGCGCGTCGCCGGCCGGCCGCGGGCGAGCAGGTGCGCGCGCCAGGCGCGCTCCATCTGCAGCCGCGGGTTGGTGACCTCGTCGAAGCCCGAGTTGAGCATGGTGAGCGCGAAGCCCACCAGGGCGACGCACAGCCCGGTGGGGGCGAAGGTCCACCAGGCGCCGGTGAGCAGCGCCGAGTCGTTCTGCGCCCAGTAGAGGTTGGTGCCCCAGGTAATTGCCGAGACGTCGCCCAGCCCGAGGAACTCGAGTCCCACCTGGGCGCCGATGGCGTAGACCGTGCTGCCGATGGTCTGGGCGACGACCAGCGACATCATGTTGGGCAGGATCTCGCGCGTCAGGATGCGGAAGTTCGACTCGCCCGCCACCACGGCGGCGGCCACGAAGTCGCGCTGGCGCAGGGCCAGCGTCTGGGCGCGCAGCACGCG
>CAYLSO010000037.1:0-4468 GCA_964386525.1 uncultured bacterium | reverse complement strand
GATCCGCTTGGGACCGGCCCTGAACTGGAGCGGAAGACGGGATTTGAACCCGCGACAACCACCTTGGCAAGGTGGGGCTCTACCGGACTGAGCTACTTCCGCTCGAAAGGTGGCCTAAAAATATCGGCGGTCGCCGCCCGCTGTCAAGACCATCGCCCCGCACTCCCTTCAGGGGAGAACCACCAGCCGCTGGCTCCGGATGGCCTCGCCCGCCCACAACGAGATCAGGTAGACGCCGGAGGGAACACGATTCCCATGCGCATCGCGGCAGTCCCATACCACCCGGTGATCCCCGGCGGCCAAGGGGCCCGCCAGCAGGTCGCGCACCCGGCGCCCGCCAACATCGAAGATCGCGAGCCGGACGTCGGCCCCCGCGGCCAGCGATACCCGGACGGCTGTGGAACCTGCCGCTGGATTGGGGGTCGGAGCAGCGAGTTCCATGGGGTTCAGCGATGCTCGCCCCCCCTCCTGCCGAGCCAGGGGACGGGTATCCTCCGGCTCGGCCAGCAGCCATTGCATCTCGGCCGCCGAAGGAACGTACCGCCGCACGCTCCGCCTTGCCACCGGCGCCACGCGACTGCCGTGAAGAGCCGCCAGGCTCCAGAAGATGAGGCTCGTACGGATCAAGGATCGGTCCGCGCTCCCCCAGATGTAGATCGGATCTTCCGGCGTCGCGAAATAATCCCACTTGTCCGGGAAAGCACCATGGTCCTCGAGGCCCGCGAGAAAACCGATGACATCGAAATATTCGGCGTCACCGAAGTGATCGAGAACCACCACCGTGTGCCCTAGCTCGCCGGTCCAGGCACGCGTGTCGTAGTCCATGTTCCCGCAGCCGGTGGCGATGCTGTAGTAGTACTCCCAGCAACCCGGGTAGTCCGGGCAGGGCCCTTCATACAGTGTGCCCCCACCCGGGCCGACGCGCGCGACCAGGAATGTGTCGATGCCGGCGAGCAGGCTGTCGATGAGCGGTTCGTCCACGAATCTCTTCAAGAGCACGAGCTCCATACCCATCCAGCTCGTATAGCCGACGTCCTTGGATTCCGGGCAGTAGTGCGGGAAGCTGCCGTCCGCGTTTTGGTACGTCTCGAGGCTGCGCACGATCTGGTGCGTCCGATCGAGCACGGCGCGGATACCGGTGGTCCGGTAGAACCTCGCCAGGGTCATCGTCGACATCAAGCCCCAGTTTAAGGTGTTTTGCATGTCGCGGAGCCGCATGCAGCGCCCGGCGATCAAGCTCGCCGCACCTAGGTACCGATCGTCGCCTGTGACGTCGTACGCCTCCAGCAAGGCCCCGCCCAGCATACCATCGAAGGCCCCACGCGAAGACACCGTGTCGAAGTTGGCGAGCAGGAAGTCCGCGCGCTCGACGATCGCCCGATAATGAGCCGGCCGCGACTCGCAGGCGTACAGCTCGCAGTACGCGAGCAGCTGGCAGACGATCGACAAGCGCACGAGCTCAGTGGGGTTGACGGCGTAGCGGGGATCTTGTTTGACGTCCTCGACGGCCTGGTGCCGGACGTAGTTGTCGATCCGGCGCAGCATGGGCAAGAGCGGGTCCAACGACGGGGCAGCCGCAGCTTCTGCGCGCCAGCCTAACGACCAGACTCCCAGGGCCACGATTCCCCATTGGATGAAACGTCGCTTGGCCGTCCTCATCGCGCACCCCTCACCGCAGAACCGCCAGCTTCCGCGTGTCCACGACGGCGCCGGCCTCCAGCCGCAGGATGTAGACGCCACTGGCGAGGTTCTGCGTCGCGAACCGCACCTGGTGCTCACCTGCCGGGCGACGGTCGCCGCGCAACAGCGTGGCCACCGCGCGACCGGCCGCATCATGGATCGTGAGCGTCACCCGCTCTTCCTCGGCGAGAGAGAACCGGAGGACGGTCGCGCCGCGGGCAGGATTGGGACTGCTGGCTCGTAACGCCGCCGCCAGAGCGCGCTCCGGTGGTTGCGCGACGGCCGTGGTCGCGATCGGGATCGCCGCCAGGTTGGCCCGTGGGGTGCCGCCCATCGCTCGGAAGATGCCGCCCGCAAAGACCGCCTCGGGAGACACCGCCAGGGCCCCCACGAACGCGTCCGGGCCGGGGTCCCAGTCGAGGGCCAGCCCCGTGGCGGCATCGAGAGCCGCGAGATAGTGGTTGGGTTTCCCTCCGATGGCGGTGAAGGCTCCGGCCGCGAACACCGTGGAGCCAAACGACACCAGGGCGTTGACGCCGTCGTTCGCCTGAGGGTCCCAGGCCGTCGCGCCCCCCGTGACGGCATTGACGGCGGCGAGCCCGCTGCGGGGCTGGCCGCCGATGCGTTTGAAGGGACCGCCCACATAGACGATGTCCTCGGTGGCGGTCAGTGACGTGACGTAGGCGTCGGGCGACGGATCCCAGTTGGTCGGCAGCCCGGTCGCCGCATCGATCGCGGCAAGGTGACGACGGGGCGTTCCGCCGACGGCCGTGAAGAACCCGCCCACGCGCACCGTGGCACCGTCCAGAGCCAATTTGAGAACGGCGTCGTCGGGCCGCGGATCCCACGCGGTGGGCAGTCCGCTTTCCCTATCGATGGCGGCAAGAAAGCGGCGAGTCACGCCTCCCACGTTCTCGAATGAGCCGCCGACGTAGATATCCGCGGCGTCCGTGGCGATCGCGAAGACCGGACCTTCGACGCCTGGATTCCAGGCCAGCGCCCTCCCACTGTCGGAATCCACCGTCGCGAGAAACGCCCGCGCCTCTCCCCCCACGACCATGAACGTGCCACCCACGCACACGGCGGGGCCGACGCGCGCCAGCGCGTAGATGGGCCCGTCGGCGCTCGGGTCCCAGACGGTCACCCGGCCCGTGGTGACATCCACGGCTGCGAGGTTCTGGCGCGGGGCCCAACCGATGCTCGTGAACCCACCGCCGGCCAGCACGGCGCCACCGTCGACGGCCAGAGCGAGGACTTCCCCATCCGCGCCCGGGTTCCAACCGGTGGCCTGTCCCGTCCCCATCCGCAGAGCGGTAATCCCGTTCCGCCCTTCCTGCGCAATGGTCGTGAAGCGGCCGCCCACGTACACGATCGTATCTGCGGCGGCCAACGTGGTGACCGTATTGTTGGCCTGCGGACTCCATTCGGTCGGCGCTCCGGTGGCCGCGTCCAGCGCGGCAATCCGGCGACAGGACCGGCCGCCGATCTCGGTGAAGTACCCGCCGGCGTAAACGATCCCCCCTCCCGTGGCCAGAGCGAGGACATCGTCGTTGGCGCCCGGGTCCCACGGCGTGACGAGCCCCGTCGCCACGCTCACCGCAGCCAGGAAGCCCCTCGCCTGGGTCCCGACGCTGGTGAACGTGCCACCCAGATAGAGAACGCTGTCGGTCAGGGCGAGCGCGTACACGCCCCAATCGACGCCCGGATCCCAGGCCGTCGCCCGGCCGGTGCTCGCGTCCAGGGCCGCGACACAACTGCGTGCCACCTCGCCGATGTGATCGAAGAAACCGCCCGCATACACGATCCCGCCGCGCACGGCGAGAGCGTAGACCCCCCAGTTCGCGTCCGGGTCCCAGGGCGTGGCCACCCCCATGACCGCATCCAGCGCCGCGATGCGATTGCGTCGCTTCCCGCCGATGGTCGTGAAGTAGCCCCCGACGTAGATCGTTCCGGCGTCGCGGGCGATGGCGTCTACTTCCTAGTCCGTGCCAGGATCCCACGGGCCGATGGACTTGTCGGCCAGAACATGGGCGAGGTTGGACCTCTGGATGCCGCCGACGGACCGGAAGTCACCGCCGATGAACCAGCCGCCGGCGCCATCCGAGACACCCGCCAGGACGCGTCCGTCCACGAAGGGAAACCTCTCTGTCAGGACCCCGCTCGTCGCATCGAGCTCGGCACCACCCTGCACGGGAAACCCGACTCGGGTGAAGCCACCCCCGACGTAGAGAGTGTCGCCGCAGAGCAGGAGCGCGTTCACACCGCCGTTGGCCGCCGGGAAATCTGACCGGACAGCCGCGGGACCACCTCCGGCTCGAGAGGTCTGGAGTGTCATCCCGAGCAGCACCAGCAGAGACGTCCCCGCTGCGCGAATGACCCGGAAGTCCGCCATCGTCACGACCTGACTGGCATGGCCGCGCCGGTCACTCGCCGGCAGGATCGGGTCCGCGCCGGGAGGCGGGCGGGAGGCCAAGAGCCGAGTGGGAGGCCACCTTCGGCGTGCGCGAGGGCGGCGAAGAGGTCTCGGCCGAGCGGGGAAGGGAGCCGCCCCACCTCTTCAGAACCCATATCATGATGCCCGGCTCCGCGACCGGCTGCAAGGGCCACGGGGTCGGGGCCCTGCCGCCCCCCCACCGCCACCCGGCGCTCCGCGTTGACTTCGCCGCGGCCCTTGTGCTATCGCCACCCCATGCCGGTCCTCGTGCACAAGTACGGTGGCACCTCCGTGGGCACCGTCGAGCGCATCCAGGCGGTGGCCGAGCGCGTGCTCGCCGCCAGCCGCGCCGGC
>CAYLSO010000036.1:0-30413 GCA_964386525.1 uncultured bacterium | reverse complement strand
AGGATCTCGAGGACGCCCTCGGCGAAGATGAGGCCGTTCTTCTCGGTCTGCGCTTCCAGGATCTTGAAGATCAGCTCCTGCTTCCTGAGACCGCTGGTGCCCTGGAGATCGAGTTCCTGGGCGATGTTCAGGAGGTCGGAGATGGTCTTCGTCTTCAGTTCGATCAGGTCCATGTACTTGGCTCCTCAGGCGGGGCCGGGCCCCACCGGGGGTCTTCGCGTTCGGGCCTCGTTCTCCAGCAGGGGCTTGGGGGCACTCGTCGGTGCCGCCGCCTGGACTTCAGGCGTGAAGGCCGTGGCCGGATGCGCCGGGGGTCGTTGGGTCTTGAAGCGGTCGGGCTCCCTCACGGGGAAATGCCACCGGCAGTTTGGGCGACTCCGCGTTTCCCTAGTTGGACTTTGGATAGGGCAGCGACGAGAGGATTTGGAGAAGCACCCACCGGTGCGCTGAAACCATCGTAGGCAGCCCCGCCGGGGCTGTCAACCGATTTTCCACAGGGCCAAGCCGCTGGCCGCGGCGTAGTTAGACGGCGCGCCGGGGGCGCCCGGCCGGGGGGCGACCCGGGTGGCCGGGCTTTGCGGGACGCAGCGCGGCCCGCTGCACCCTGCCCCGCCTCCGTCTCCACCCACCCGAGCGGCGGGGCGCTCCGCCCCGTGCCTGGGGCCCGCCAAGCCCATGGGCGCGAGCCTGCTACGGGGCTCCCGCCCCGCGGCGGGAGCCCCGGCCCGCCGGCGGCACGAGCCTTGCGCCTCCATCCGTCTGCGGGCGGGAGTCAAGGCGGCCGCGAGTAGCCAGAGAGCGCAACCGACCCCAACCCGACCAACCCACCCTCGCGCCCCTCCTCCCGCCGCGAATCTCCCTCTCTGGGCCGGGGCCTGACCGTCTCGGCTCTTCTTCTGCCATCCGGCCGCATCCGCCGTCGACTGGCTTGCGCTCTGCCTGCTCTTCCTACATCCTGTTGCGCGGCGAAGACGCGCCGCGGGAGTGCGGCGGCCGCGCCCGCGCCTTCCCCGCAGATTCGACGCGCCCTTCGCGGGAGTTCCACGCGACTAGATCCAGGGAGGATGCCCTTCATGTCCGGAACGCACAGACTCCGCCTCATCGGCTGGGTGGTCGCCCTCGCCACGGTGGCGGCTGTGGTCGGCGGCTGCTCCAGCGGTACCACCATGCAAAACGTCTGGAAGGATCCGGCGTACACGGCCGGGCCGATGAAGAAGGCCATCGTCTTCGGCATCGTGCAGACGTCCGGGGCGCGCCGCACGCTCGAGGACTCGTTCGTCTCGTCGCTCGCCGCCCAGGGCGTCAAGGCCACACCCTCCTACGAGCTTTTCCCGGGGGACACGGTCGACAAGGAAGCGGCACGGGCCAAGATCGTGGCCGAGGGCTACGACGCGATCGTCGTCTCGAAGGCGATAGGCAAGGAGCAGCAGACCACGTACACGGGCGGCACGACCTACTGGGGTGGGTACTACGGCGGCATGGGCGCGTACGGCACCGGCACGACGATGACCACGGAGTACGTCACCTTCGAGAACAGCATCTGGGACCCGAACGGCGAGGGCAGGCTCATCTGGTCGGGCAACACCGAGACGCTCAACCCGGACTCGGGCCCGAAGTTCGCCTCCAGCCTCATCGGCAAACTGATGCCCGAGTTCGCCAAGGCCGGCCTCGTCCCCCCGATGGCGCAGCCGAAGTAGCGGACCGCAGCGATCCGGCCACCGGAACAGGGGCGCCCTCGCCGGCGCCCCTCTTCTTTTGCTCCCTCCTGTCCCATCCGGCCGGGCAACGGCGGTTCCGCGGGCGGGGTAAGGGGAGCGGGACGGTCGAACCGGGAGGTTGGCCGCGAGTTGACCGGGGCCGCAAGACCCGGTGCCGCAAGCGGTGAGTCCGGGCGCGGCGCCATCCGGCCGCGCCCGGACCGCCGGCCCGGCCGGGGGGGACCAGCCCCCGTGCTAGAATCCGTCCGTGACCAGAGGCCGGATGCGATCCTCGACCCTGCTGATCGTCTGCGCCGCCGCGGCGGCGCTGTCTTCCTGCGCCGCGCCGCTCAACTTCGAGCATCCGGGCGGGCCGCGCTGGTCGGCCTACCTCGCGCCCGGCGCCGCCCCGCAGGGGCCGCTCTCCGACGCCGGGCCGATCACGACGCCGGCGCCGGCGACCAAGCTGCGGGTCGTCACCTTCAACATCAAGTTCTCCCGGGAGATCCCCAAGGCCATCCGGCTGCTGCGGGAGGATCCTGCGTTGCATCCGGCGGATCTCGTCCTGCTGCAGGAGATGGATCAGGACGGCGTGCGCCAGGTCGCCGCCGCCCTCGGCATGGGCTTCGTCTACTACCCGGCCACCGTGCATCCGCTCACCGGCCGCCTCTTCGGTAACGCCATCCTCTCGCGCTGGCCGCTGTCCGACGATCGCAAGCTGGTCCTCCCCCACCTCGGCCGGTTCGGCAGGACGCAGCGCATCGCCGTCGCCGCGACCATGGACGTCGCCGGCCGGCCGGTCCGGGTCTACAGCGTGCACATCGCCACCGGGGTCGAGGTCAGCCCGAGCGGGCGGCGCGACCAGGTACGCGCCCTGCTCGCCGACGCCGACGGCCCGTTCGATCGCGTGATCGTCGGCGGGGACCTCAACGCCAAGGGACTGGGGAAGCTGTTCGCCGAGCACGGTTACGCGTGGCCCACCGAGGACATCGGCTGGACCTCCGCGCTCTCGGCCACCGACCACATCTTCCTGCGGGGGGTCGGAGTCGAGCCCACCCTCGGCGTCGGCAAGGTCGCCGACAATCTCGGCGCCAGCGACCACCTGCCGGTGTGGGCGGTGGTCACGCTCCCGGGAGCGCCGCCGGTGTCGGTGCGCTGAGGATCCGGCGCCCCGGCCGCGCCCCTGGCCGCACGGGCGGGCCTGCCCGTGACCCCGCCCGCTAGGGCAAGAAGAAGAACGCCAGCCCGAGCACCGCGTACACGGCGAGCATCAGCGCGCCCTCGAGCCAGTTCGACTCGCCGTCCTGCGCCACCATGTTGACCACCAGCACCGCGATGGCCACCGCCAGCACCTCGAAGGCGGTGAAGCGCAGGTCCATCGGCCCGTAGGGCATGAAATAGGACGCGAAGACGAGCACCGGGGCCACGAACAGCGCCACCTGGATGCTCGAGCCGATGGCGATGTTCATGGCCAGGTCCATCTTGTCCTTCATGGCCACCAGGACGGCGGTGGAGTGCTCGGCGGCGTTGCCGATGATGGCCACGACGATGACGCCCACGAAGACCTCCGTGAGGCCCAGCAGGTGCGAGGTCTCCTCCACCGCCCCCACCAGCAGCTCGCTCATCCACGCCACCAGCGCGGTGGCCGCCAGCAGCGCCAGCGCGGCGCGCCACGGGGGCGCGCCCGGGACCGCCGGGGCTACGGGTTCGGCGTGGCTCTGGCCGGCGTACAGGTGCTTGTGCGTGCGCAGGCTGAACAGCAGGCTCAGCCCGTAGACGACGAAGAGCACGACGGCGATCTCGAGCGACAGGCTGCGCTCGACCGCCGCCTCGCCCGCCGGGGTGAGGACGGCGCGCCGCACCGCGTCCTGGGTGGCGCTGTGGAAGAGCGCCGGCACGAGCAGCCCGATGGCCGCCAGGCCCAGCAGCGTCGAGCCCGCCGCCGCCGCCGCGCGGTCGAAGCTCTGGCGCTCGCGCTTGAGTCCGCCGGCCACGAACGCCGCGCCGAGCACGAGCAGGACGTTGCCGATGATCGAGCCGGTGAGGCTGGCCTTGACCACGTCGTAGAGGCCGCGCTGCAGCGCCGCCAGGGCGATGATCAGCTCGGCGGCGTTGCCGAAGGTGGCGTTGAGCAGGCCCCCGACGCCCGCCCCCAGCCGCGCCGCCAGGCGTTCGGTCGCCTCGCCCATGATGCGCGCCAGCGGGATGATGGCCAGGCAGGCGCAGGCGAAGACGGGCAGGGCCCCCCAGCCCAGCCCCGCCGCGAGCGGGGCCAGCGGCACGAAGATGAGCAGGGCTCGAAAGGCGGTCTCGGGGGTGAGCCGGCGGCGGACGGCGGCGGTCATCGGGTCTCCGGGGCGGGGTTTGCGAGGGCGGCGAGAAAGGGGATCTGCCGCGCCGCCTCCGGGGTGAAGCACAGGAGCGAGCGCAGCGCGGCGGCGTGGGCGGCGGGGTCCGCCGCCGGCGCGCCATGGAGCGCCGCGACCAGGTCGCGCCAGAGCCGCAGCTCGCGCCGCAGGCCGCGCTCGGCGTGCGCCGCGATCGTGAGATCGGCGAGCTCGAGGGCGCACTCGTAGGACCGCCGCAGACGGTCCGCATCCTCCGGCGCCGCCAGCTTGGCCGCGCGGTTCATCTCGTTGGCGATCATCAGGATCTGCCGGTCGAGAGAGAAGCCCGCCCAGCGCTCGGGGGTCAGGCCCGCGTGCAGCGCCACGTCAGACGGCCTCGCCCTGTCCGAGCAGCGCGAAGGTGAGCGCGCGGATCCGCTCGCGCACCGCCGGGTCGCGCACCTCCATGCCGGGATTGCCTTGCTCCGGGCGGATGTTGATCAGCGAGGTGAACTCCACGCATTCCTGGAGCTTGCGCCCCGGGTGGTAGTTGGCGCCCCACAAATCCTGCGGCCGGCTGCCCGCCTCCAATAGAACCTGCTCCGCGTCGGCGTGCAGGCCGCCTCCGACCGCGATGATGCCCTGCTCGAGGTCGACGACGTACTTCACCATGTAGCCGAACCCTTCCTCCAGCAACCGGCGAAGCTCGGCCGGCGCGATGCGCGACCGCAAGATCAGGATGGCGCTCATCTCCCCCCGCTTCCCTACTGCACCGTCACCGCGACGCTCTCGGGCTGCACGCTGCGCACGTAGCCGGCGCCGCGCCCGGAGAGCTTCACGGGCAGCACGTAGCGGCCGCGGCCGCGCCGCGCGAGGTCGACGCCGGCGCGCAGATCGCGCTCCACGCCGATCCGGGAGCGCGGCACCGCCAGCTCCACGCGCACCCGCGGCGGGTCCAGCCGGGCGGTGAACGCGGAGCGCAGCCCGCTCACCTCCGGCGTCAGGTCGCGCGTTCCGGCGCTCTCCGGCTCGATGGGCACCTGCACGAGCACGCTGCCCGGCTCGGCCGAGGCCCACACCGGCGGCGCCACCAGCGCCAGCAGCAGCTCGACCGTGTCGCGCTTGCCGGCGATCTGCACCGGCTCGGTGGCGATGCTGTCGCGCCCGCGCACCCACGAGCGCGGCCCGGAGATCTTCACCGCCGCCGGGCTGGGCAGCGGCGCCCCTGACAGCACGAAGCCGCGCGCCGGCTCGCCGCGCAGCCGCACGGTCACCGGCAGGCGCACGGTGGCCCGCGGCTCGATCAACAGGCTGAGGGTGGCCGGCTCGGCGGGCCCCAGCACCTCGACGCCGTCCTGCGAGGCGCGCTTGAAGTCGGCGGCCGTGAGGGCGCGCTGGTACTGGCCGGGGCCGACCCCGTCGAGGTGGACCTCGACCGGCGGGCGCATCATCGACAGGCGGATGACCTGCTTGCCGGTGCCGCGCAGGTGCGCGCCCACCTGCTCGGGGGCGGGCGCGCTGAGGGCCAGCGAGTCGCTCAGGCCTTCGAGCTGCAACGGGAAGTACAGCACGCGCTCGACCGGCTGCTCGGTGGCCACGTGCGCGTACAGCCCGAGCGCGAAGACCAGGGCGAGGATCTTGATCCCGAGATTCTCGAACAGCGACCCGATTCTCATGGCGTCTCCCGGCCTTCCGCGTCGGCGTCCGGGGTCTCCCCCGGCGGGCGCAGGCCGTGCTTCTCCAAACGCGAATACAGCGTCCGGCGCGTCAGGCCCAGAAGCCGCGCCGCCCGGCTCTTGTTGCCGCGCGCCTTCTCGAGCGCCTGCAGGATCAGCCCGCGCTCCAATTCCTCGAGCGACAGGCCCTCCTCCGGGATCTCGGGCAGCGGGGCGGGCGCCGGGGTGCGCCGCGGGCCGCGCAGCTCGAGCATCTCCGGACCCACCGGGTCCGCCCCGGCCAGGATCAGGGCGCGCTCGAGGACGTGTTCCAGCTCGCGCACGTTGCCCGGGAAACCGTACTCCTCCAGCGCCCGCCGCGCTGCGGGCGACAGCTTATCCGGCGGCGAGCCCGCCCGCGAGAGAAAGAAATCGGCCAGCCGCAAGACGTCTCCGGGGCGCTCGCGCAGCGGCGGCAGCCGCACCGGGAAGACGTTGAGCCGGAAGAAGAGATCCGGGCGGAAGGCCCCGTTTTTCACCTCTTCTTCGAGGTCGCGGTTGGTGGCGGCCACGATGCGGGCGTCGGCGGTGAGCGTCTCCCGGCCGCCGACCCGCACGAAGGCCTTCTCCTCGATGACCTGCAGGAGCTTCACCTGCAGGGCCAGCGGCAGCTCCCCCACCTCGTCGAGGAACAGCGTGCCGCCGTGCGCCAGCTCGAAGCGTCCCAGCTTGCGCGCCACCGCGCCGGTGAACGAGCCGCGCTCGTGCCCGAACAGCTCGCTCTCCAGCAGCGGCTCGGACAGCGCCCCGCAGTTGACCTTGACCCACGGCCCGGAGGCGCGCGGGGAGAGCGTGTGGATGGCGCGCGCGAAGAGGTCCTTGCCGGTGCCGGTCTCGCCGGTGAGCAGCACGGTGGACGGGGTCGGCGCCACCTTCTCGATCAGGCTCACGGCGTGCGCCAGAGCCGGGCTCTCGCCCACCACGGCGAAGGCCTGACGGCGCAGGGCGCTCACCTCGCCGCGCAGCTGCTCGCGCTCGGCGCGCGCCGCTCTCTCCTCGGCCAGCCGTTCCAGACGCAGCGCCACCTCGTCGGGGTCGGGAGCCGGATCCTTGGCGAGGAAGTCGTAGGCGCCCTCGCGCATGGCCTGCACCGCCGTGCGCGCGTCGGCGTAGGCGGTCATGAGGATGACCGCGGTCTGCGGCCGCTGGCGCCGAAGCTCGCGCAGCACCTCGAGGCCGTCCGGCGGCGGCATGCGCAGGTCGGTGACCACGGCGTCGGAGATCTCGCGCGCCGCCAGCTCGAGCGCCTGGCGGCCCGACGAGGCCGTCACTGCCTCGTAGCCGCGGTCGCGCAGCTCGCGCGCCAGCAGATCGGCGTGGCGCGCCTCGTCGTCCACCACCAGCACCCGCAGGCGCGGCGCGGTCATGCGTCCCTCCCCTCCGGCGGGGGCGGCGAGGCCGGCGCCGCCTTCGCCCACGCAGCGGTCTTCTCCGCCGCCGCGGTCTTCGCCCCCGGCGCCGGCTTGAGCAGCAGGGTGACGGCGGTGCCCTGGCCCGGCGCCGAGGCGACGCGCACGCGGCCGCCCGAGTCGCGCACCAGCCGCTCGACGATGGCCAGCCCGAGCCCCGAGCCCTGGGCGCGCGTGGTGAAGAACGGCTCGCGGGAGCGCCGCAAGGTCTCGCGGTCCATGCCCGGCCCGTTGTCCTCGAGCTTCAGGCTCACGGCCTGCGGCGAGCGCGCCAGCCGCGCCGTCAGGCGCCGCCGCCGCTCGGCCACGCCGGCGGCCGGCCGCGAGCCCTCGGGCGGCGCGCCGTCGGCCGCCGCGAAGGCCTCGAGACTGTTGCGCATCAGGTTGAGCAGCGCCTGCTTGAGCGGCTCGGCGCCGAGGGTGACGCGCCACGGCCCGCCGCCGTCCACCGCCACCGACAGATCCACCCGCCGCTCCCGGCACTCGGGCTCGAGCAGCGCGGCGGTGGCGCGCAGCGCGGCCTCGGCGTCGCCGAAGCGCTCGCCGAAGGGCGCCGGGCGGGCGAAGTCGAGATAGCGGCGCACCGTGTCCGCCAGCCGGTCGCACTCCTCGCTGACGTAGTCCAGCAATTCCGGCTCCGGACCCTGGTAATGCCGCTTCAGCCGCTCGGCCGAGCGCTTGATGATGCCCAGCGGATTGCGCACCTCGTGCGCCAGGGTCGCCGCCAGCTCGCCCACGGCCGCCAGATTCTCGCGGCGCGCGGACTCGCGCTCGAGCCGTTGGCGGGCAAGGCTCAGGCGCACGAACAGCGCGCTCAGCAACAGCATCGCCGCCACCGCCGGCAGCAGCACGAGCAGCAGGTTGCGGCGCATCTCGCCCAGGACTTGGAGGAAATCGGCGCCCGCCTCGACGCCGACCACGGCCAGCACCTCACCGTCGATGCGGCGCACCGGCGCGAAGCCGGTCTTCACGACGAACTCCCCGGCGCGGTAGAGCCGCGTCGTGGCCGGCTCGCCGGCCAGCGCCGCGGTGGCTGCGGCCCGCTCGGCGGCGAACCGCGGCGAGCGCCGCCCGACCTCGCTCTCGCGCACCAGATCGAAGAGCACCGTGCCGTCGCACCCGAGGAGGAAGACGTCGTTGGCCTTGGCGCTGGCGCGCACCAGCTCCATGTCAAGCTGCAGCCGGCCGTAGGCCAGGCCATCGGGGCCGTCGACGGCCAACTCGACGAGCTTGCGGGCATCGACCGCCGTGGCGCCGGCCACGGCCACCGCCTCGAGACGCCCGGCCAGCTCGCGCTCGAGCGCGCGCTCGAGCCGCCACACCGTCCACACGGCGGTCGCGCCGACCACCAGGCAGACGGCTACCGCGAACCCCGCCGCGAGGCGGGCGAAGCGCGGCACGGAGGCGGCAGCGCTCACCGCGGGGCCCGGCGCCGCTCCCCAGGACCGGCCGGCTGCTGGGCGGCGGCCCGCTGCTTCTGCTCGAGCCCGCTCAGCCGCTCGGCGAGTGCGGCCCGCAGGTCGGCGGTCAGCGGCAGGCTCTCCATGGAGCGGTAGGCCGCCTGCGCGTCGGCCAGCCGCCCGACCGACTCGTAGACGATCCCCAGGTCGATGCGCGCGATGCCGTGCTCGGGATGCGCGGTGATCACCTGCTGCAGTTCGGCGATCGCCTCCGGCGAATGGCCCGACTGGTGCAGGGACACGGCCAGGTCCACGCGCACGTCGGGGAGATCGGGATGGGCGGCGAGGGCGCGGCGGTAGTAGCGCACCGCCCCGGCGAAGTCGCCGGTGTCGTAGAGCACGTTGCCCAGACCGACGTTGGCCGCCAGATCGAGCGAGTCGCGGCCCAGCGCCTGGGCCAGCGAGTCGGCGTAGTGGGCCTGCTCGGGGGTGGCGTTGGAGATGGCGAAGGGCGGCCTCTGCGAGGTGATGCCGATGGCGGCGATCACCGCGATGACCAGGGCGGCGCCGGCGACCGCGAACCAGATCCACGACGGCGCCCCGCCGGACTGGTCGCCCTCCCCCCCGCCGATGCCGAAGAGCGCGACGCGCGCGTGGCGGCGGCGGGGGATGACCCTGCCCGGCTCCTCGGTGACACTGCGGGAACCGGCGAGGCCGCCGCTGGAGGCCCGCCGACGCGGCCGCCTTAGGCCGGCATGGGGAGGGGCCGCGGCCGGCGGAGCGCCGGCGCCCGCCGGCGGGTCCTCGGCGCCCGCCGTCGGCGTCTCGAGGTTCGCCATGGGCGCCAGCGGATGGTTGCACTCGGCGCAGGCGGTGGCGTCGAGCGGGTTCCGCGTACCGCAGTCGGGGCAGGACCTGCTGGCTAGAGAGGTCATGGGGACAAGATACCTGTCCCGCGCGCGGCGAGGCAAATCCGTCGCTCGGGCGGCCGCCCGGCCGCCAGGCTCCCGCCGCGACCGGCTTGACGCCATACCGACCCCTCTCCATCCTGCCGCCATGCCGACCTTGACCGATCGCCCGCGCTCCCGGAGCCCGCTGCGCCCCGCCCTGCTGCCCTGGCTTGGCGCCCTCGCCCTGGCCGTCGCCGGCTGCTCCGGAGACGACAGCCCGGGGCCGGCTCTCAAGACCACCTACATCGGCCTCACGCCCAACGCCGCCGAGGGCGCCCCGCCCGAGTCGCTGGGCAGCGCCCTGCTCACCGCCCGGGCCACCGGGGCCGACCTCGTCTACCTGAGCTACGTGTGGACGGATCTCGAGCCCGCCCCGGGGCAGATCGACGTGAGCGCGGTGCGCTCCGCCACGGCGGCGCTGCGCGGCCTCGGTTTCGTGGCCTACCTCAATCTGCGCGTCGTGGACACCAACGTGAACCGGCTGCCGCCCGATCTCGCGGGGCGGCCGTTCGACGACGGCCAGGTGGTGGCGCGCCTGGATGCCCTGGTGGATTCGCTGCTGGCGGTGGCGGCGCAGTACCCGTTGGTGGCGCTGGCGATCGGCAACGAGGTGGACATCTACTTCGGGCTCCACCCCGGCGAGTTCCCGGCCTTCCTCGCCACCTACCAGCGCGAGGTGATCCGCATCCACGCGGCGCTGCCCGGGCTCGCGGTCGGCGTGAGCACGACCAGTCCGATCCAGAATTTCAACGCCGGCCTCGGCGACCAGCTCAACGCGGCCAGCGACGTGGTGGTCTACACCTACTACCCCTTCCAGAACGGCACCGACTTCGCGCACCGCCCGCCGGGCACCCTGGAGGGCGACTTCACGTACATGGGTCTGCGCGCCGGCGGCAAGCCCTGGGCCCTGCAGGAGATCGGCTACTCTTCCTCGCCGCTCAACGGCAGCAGCGACTCGCTGCAGGCCGACTTCGTGCGCCGCTTCCGCGCCGCCGCCGCCGGCCGCTCCCGCTCGGATCTGCTGTTCGCGAACTGGTTCCTCTACACCGACATGCCCGCCGCGGTGGTGGACACGCTGGTGGGCTATTACGGGTTCGACACGCCGGGCTTCCGCGCCTACCTCGGCAACCTCGGGCTGCGCGCCAGCGACGGCACACCGAAGAGCGCCTGGACGGAGTGGCGCGGGGGGTCCTGAGGGGACGCGCCGGAAGCCGAAAACAGAGGGGCGGGAGCTTTCGCCCCCGCCCCGTGCCGTTCCCCGCTCCTACTCGGGGCCACGCCTTATCGCGACCCCCGAACTACGAAGCCTTGTCCGCCGCGGCCTTCTGCTTGGCCGCCTTCATCTCGTGCACGCAGTGCTCGTTGTCGACGCCCGCGTACTTGACCTGCTTGAAGCCGGCCTTCTGGACGCTCTTCACCGCCGCCTTGCTGTCGAACTTCGCCTTGCCGGTGCAGACCCACGCCTTGTGCGCCTCGGCGTCCACGTACACGGCCTGGACGTTCTTCACGCCCGACAGGGCCTTCTCGATCTTCTCGGCGCAGCAGTCGTCCATGTCGACGACCGTGATCACGTAGTTGGCGCACTTCTCGTCGCCCTTGCAGCAGGCCATCGAGCCCGCCGGGCAAGCGCCGCCGGCGGCCATGGCGCCCGAGTGCGCGCTGCAGCCGGCGCCGGCGTTGGCCGTGCCGGTCTTGGCGGACGAGCAGCCGCCGCCGGAGCCGGTCAGGACGGTCGCAGAGGTCTTGCCCGCGGGACAGGAGGAAGCGGTGGAAGCCTTGGCCCCGGAACACGAGGCAGCCTTGGCGGCCGACGCCTTCGCGTTGCCCTGGTCGCAGGCCAGCACGTTGGCGGCGGCAGCGGCGATGAAGGCGAGCGCGGCAGCGGCGAGCACGAATCTGCGCATTGAATCCTCCCGGCCCTCGAGGGGCGCTGATGGACAGCCCCGCAACGGCCGTGTCGGGGCAGCTACACGAGATCGAATATCGGCAAGTCTAGGGGGGCGCGTCGCGGCGGGTCAAGCCGGATAGGGTGAGTTGACGGCGTTTTCACGGCCGGCGCCGCGCGAGCGCCGCCCCTGCCTTGACCGCGACCTGACGCGGCTCGTACCGTGGCCGCGATGAAGTGCGGTTTCCCTCGCAAAAAGGAGCCCTCCGTGCAGGTCGCCCACGCCTCCTCCGCCGGCTCGCGCCGGTTTGTCGGTGTCGAACTCCGCGCCGCAGCGTTGCGCTTTGCCGCTGCGCCGCGCTTTGCCGCCGCGCCGCTCGTCGCCGCGCTGCTGGCCTGGGCGTCCTGGGCGGCGCCCGCCCCGGCACGCGCCGCGGAGCAGGCCACGGTGACGCTGCTTCACACCACCGACGTGCACGCGCAGCTGGTCGCCGAGGACGAAGTCACCGGCGCGGTCGAGCCACGCGGCCTGGCGCAGCTCGCCACGCTGGTGGCCCAGGCGCGGGCGCAGGACGCGCAGGCGCTGCTGCTCGATGCCGGCGACGCGACGCAGGGCACCGCGCTGGTGATGGCGTACCAGGCGCAGCCGGCGGGCCGCCCGCACCCGGTGACGGCGGCGATGAACCTCCTGCGCTACGACGCCATGGCCGTGGGCAACCACGAGTACGACTACGGATGGGGCGCCCTCGAGGCGGCGCGCCGGTCGGCGGCCTTCCCTTGGCTGGCGGCCAACACGCTGCGCGGCGGCCGGCCCGCGTTCGAGCCGTACCGCGTGTTCACCGCGCACGGGGTGCGCGTCGGCGTGCTGGGGCTGACGACGCCGGGGGTGCCGGTCGTGGTGGAAGAAAGCAAGCGTCCCGGCCTCGAGTTCGCCGACGCGGTGGCCGCGGCCCGGCAGTGGGTGCCGGTGCTGCGCGGCAAGGAGCGCTGCGACGTGGTGGTGGTCCTGGCGCACATGGGCCTCGAGCGCGATCCCACCACCGGCCGCGAGACCCCGGGCCAGGAGCCCGGCGAGAACCAGGCCTACGCGCTGGCCTCCGCGGTGCCGGGCGTGGACGTGATGATCCTGGGCCACACCCACGAGGCCGTGGACTCGGTGACGGTCAACGGCGTGCTGCTCACGCAGGCGGGCCGGCGCGCCGAGAAGCTGGGCCTGGTCGAGCTGCGCCTGACGCGCGAGCGCCCCAGGGACCGCTGGCGGCTGGAGAGCAGGGCCGCCGAGCTGCGCCCGGTGGCGGCGGACACGCCCGCCGACCCGGCGCTCACCGCGCTGGCCGCCCCCTACCGTGAGGCGGCGCGCGCCTGGCTGGACCAGCCGCTCGGCCGCAGCGCCGGGGTCTTCGACGCGCCGCGGGGCGGTCTCGCGGACAGCCCCCTGCTCGACCTGGTGCACGCCGCGCAGCGCAAGTACGGCAAGGCGGAAGTGTCTCTGGCCTCGCTCGCCGGCGCGGGCGCGCGACTCCCAGCCGGCGAGGTGCGCATGCGCGACCTGGTGCCGCTCTACGCCTACGAGAGCTCGGTCGTCACGCTGGAGTTGACCGGCAAGCAGTTGCGCGAGGTCCTCGAGCACGCCGCCCTCTACTTCGCGCCGTACGACTTCGGCCGCAGCCCCGGGTCGCTCACCGACCCCGGCGTCCTGGCCTACAACTTCGACTCGGCCGATGGCGTGGACTATGTGCTCGACCTCACCGCTCCCGCGGGGCAGCGGGTGCGCGACCTGCGCTACCTCGGCCGCCCGCTCGACGACCAGCGCACGCTCAAGGTCGCGGTCAACTCCTTCCGGGCCGCCGGCGGTGGCGGGTACACGATGCTGCGAGGCACCAGGGAGCTGGCCCGCACCAAGGAAGGCCTGCGCGACCTGCTGGCGCGCTACCTCGGTGAGGCGGGCCCGGTGCGGCCGCGCACCGACCGCAACTGGCGCCTGGCGCCGGCCTTCGCCGCCCACCCGGCGCGCGCGACCTTCGAGCGCCTGGCGCGGCTCGGCGTGTGGTCGGAAGCGGAGGCCAAGAGCATCGACCCCGACGCGCCGCTGGCGCGCGGGCGGTACGCCGCCTGGCTGGGAAGCGCCTATGGCGCGGCGGGGACGGCCGCGGCGGCGCCGGTGAAAGGCAGGCCCCGCTTCCCCGACGTGCCACCGGAGTGGAGCGACGCCGTGGGCCGGGCCGAGCGGGTCGGCGTCTTCGTCGAGACGCGTGGCGACCTGCTGCACGCCAGCGACCCCCTCGACCTGCTCACCGCCGTGGACTGGACGGTGCACGGGGCCGCGGGCGGATCCCTGCCGCGCGTCGTGGCGGGACTCGAGCCGCCGCCCGGCGCGCCCGCAGCCGGCCCCACGCGCCAGCCGGTGCCGCCCGAGCTTCGCCCGGCGAGGGCCCCGAGCGCATACGGCAAGGGCCGCTTGCCGCAGGCGGTCGCGCAGTACGCCGCCGACCGCGATTTCCTCGACGGCTGGGATCCGGCCGCCGATCCCGCCACCCTCACCGCCGCCGACGGTGCCCGGCTCCTGGCCGCGGCCCGCTACCCGCTGGTCTCCATCTTGTGGACCACCGACTTCCACGGCGCCTTCCAGCTGCGCGAGCGCGACCGCGACACCAACCGCCCGCTGGGCTCCTCCGCGGTGCTGGCGGCCTACCTGGCGCGCGAGCGCGCCCGCAATCTGCACGGCACGCTGCTGCTCGACGGCGGCGACTGCTTCCAGGGCACCATGCTCTCGAATCTGTCGTACGGCCGGCCGGTGATCGTGCAGATGAACCGGCTCGGCTACGACGCTTCGGCGGTGGGCAATCACGAGTTCGACTGGACGGTGGACACGCTGGTGGCGCGGGTGCGCCAGGCGCGCTTCCCGTTCCTCTCGGCCAACCTGTTCGAGAAGCGCCGCGGGCAACTGCCGCCGTGGGTCAAGCCTTACGAGGTCTTCGAGCGCCACGGCGTGAGGATCGCGGTGCTCGGTTTCTCCACGGTCGAAACACCCACCACCACGCTGCCGCACAACGTCGTGGACTACGAGTTCCGCCAGGCGGCGGCGATCGCGCGCGAGTGGCTGCCCAAGTTGCGCACCGGAGGCGCCGACGCGGTCGTGCTCATGGGCCACCTGCCCGGTTCGCAGGACTCCGCCGGCACGCGCTTCCGCGGCGAGCTGGCCGAGCTGGGCCGCGCCGTCGAGGGCGAGGACGCCTTGCTCGGCGGCCACAGCCACAACTTCGTCAACGGCAAGCTCGACGGCGTGCCCATCCTCATCGCCGGCTCGCACGCCCGCGCCGTCGGGCGCGTCGACCTGGTGGTGGACCGCCGGGCGCACCGCGTGGCGGAGAGCTCGCCGCAGCTCACCCTCACCTACGCCGACGCCATCGCGCCCGACCCGGCGATGGCCGCCTTCGTGGACTCGATCGCCGCCGAGATCCGACCGCTGGCCGAGCGCGTCCTGTGCGCGGCGCCGCGGGCCCTGACCCGCAACCGCCGCGCCGAGTCCACGCTGGGAGACTGGGTGGCCGACGCCATGCGCGCGCGCGCCGGCGCCGACGTGGCGATGCAGAACCCGGGCGGCCTGCGCGCCGACATCGACGCCGGGCCGGTGACCGTGCAGGACGTCTTCGAGGTCATGCCGTTCGACAACCGCATCGCCACGGTGCGCCTGACCGGCGCGCAGCTGCTCGACGCCGTCGAGCACAGCGTCGGCGGGGCCTCGTGCCCGCAGGTTTCAGGTATCCGCTTCGAATTCGACCCGTCCCGCCCGGCGCGCGAGCGCGTCGTCCAGCTGACGCTCGCCGACGGCCGGCGGGTGGATCCCGGGGCCATCTATCTGGTGGCCACCAACGATTTCATGGCGCAGGGCGGCGACGGCTACAAGGTCTTCGCGCAGGGGCAAGATCTGCGGGTTTCCGACGATCTGGTGCGCGACGCGCTGGTCGCCGACTGCGAGGCGCGCGGCCGGCGGGGCGAGGCGCTCGACTTCCGGCTGGACGGGCGCATCCAGGCGGTGGGCGCGGGAGCCGCGGAAGAGCGCCCGGTCCCGGCGACGCAGAAGCGCTAGCGCAGCTCTCCTGCCGCACCGGCCTCGGCGTTGCGCACGACCAGCGGCGCCGTCTCCAGGTAGCGCAGCACGCCCCGCGCCATCTGGTTGGCGAGGTCGTCCTGGAAGTCCGGGTCGCGCAGCAGCCGCGCCTCCTCCGGGTGGTTGATGAACGCCGTCTCCACCAGGATGGAAGGCACGGTCGGCGACTTGAGGACCGCGAACGGCGCCTGCTTGACGCCCCGGTTCTCGAGCTGGCGGGCGCCGGTGATCTCGTCGAGCACCGTCTCGGCCAGCGTCGAGGACTGGCGGATGGCCTCGTTCTGCTTGAGGTCGAAGAGGATGGAGACCAGGTCCTCCTCCGCCGGCGGCACGCCCCCCACCATGTCGGCCGCGTTCTCCAGCTCGGCCAGGTGCTTGGCCTGCTCGTCGCTGGCGCTGGCCAGCGAGAGGAAGTAGACCTCGGTGCCGCGCCCGGTGCGCTTGCGCCCCGAGTTGGCGTGGATGGAAACGAAAGCGTCGGCCTGCAGGCGCTCGGCGCGGTGGTAGCGGTCGCGCAGGGCGATGTTGTAGTCGCCGTCGCGCGTCAGGAAGGCGCGCACGCCGGGCTCGCGGTTGAGCCGTGCGGCCAGCTTGCGTCCGATGGCCAGGCAGACTTCCTTCTCCAGGGTGCGCTGCGGGCCGACGGCGCCGGGGTGGTCGCCGCCGTGCCCCGGATCGATGACCACGACGCGCACCTGCGCGCCGCTCAGCTCGCGCACCACGCGCCGCTGCTCCTCCTGACGCGCGGCGCGGCCCGGGCGCGGCACGTCGAGCACCAGGCGCAGGCTGGTGCCGCCGCCGTCGTCGAGCGAGAAGGGCTCGGCGGCCGGCATCTCGACGACCTCGACGGCGACCTCGATGCCCTGGGGGGTCTCGGAGACGCGGATGGCGCGCACCGCACCGTCCTCGACCTCGCGCTCCCGGGTCAGCGACGGCGACGGGACCGCCCCGGCGAGCAGCAGCTTGACGGTGAGGCCGACGGTGTCGGTGACGGTGGTGAAGCGGACCGCGCGGCTGAGATCGAGGACCAGCCGGGTGTTCTCGGGGCCGGTCCAGTGGCGGATGCCGGTGAGCACCGGGGCGCGGCTGGCCGCCGATTTGGTGGACTTCTTCTTGGTCGCCGCCGCGGCCGGCCCCGGCGCGGCGAGCGCGGCGGCCAGCGCCACGAGCAGCAGCACGGCCGCCCCTCTCCCCCAGCCCCCGCGAATGCGCGCGGGGACGCCCGCCCGCCGGCCACTGCCGCCGGCCGGGCGCCGTCCCCGCACTTCCCTTGTCCCAGGCCTTCGCATCACGGGTCCTCCTGTCTCCGCGCCGGGAGTCCCGCCGGGCTTCCCTCCCCTGTCATCGGCGGCCCGCCGCCGCGGGCCGAATCTGCGGCCGGGCCGAGCCCGGCCGCGGACGCGCCGCCCCGCCGCAGACTACCGCGGCGCGAAGCGCAGCGCCACGAATCGCGTGGTGAGGCTGCCGTCGTCGAGCACGCGCCCCATCAGGAGCCGGGCGGGGCGCTTCGAGCTGGCCGCCCGGCGCATCTCCGCCTGGAAGGCGCCGCGGTCGGTGATCACGCTGCCGTTGACCTGCAGGATGAGGTCGCCGGGCTCGATGCCCTGGTCGGCGGCCACCGAGCCCTCGGCCACGTCGCGCACCACCACGCCGTCCTCGCCGATCTCGCCGCGCTCGCTCTGCGTCATGGCCCGCACGTCGAGGCCGAGGCTCGACACCGCCTGCGTGTCGCCCGCCGACCCGCCGTTGTCTTCGCTCGGCGCGCGGCCACCCTGCTGCGAGGCCAGCGACACGTCGCGGTTGGCGAGCGTCACATAGAGGCTGCGCGGCTGCCCGTTGCGCAGCAGGTCCACGCGCACGCTCTTGTCCACCGGTGCGTCGGCCACCTTGAGGCGGAAATCGGTCAAGTCCTTGATCTTCCGGCCGTCGAAGGCGGTCACGATGTCGCCTTCCTTGAGGCCGGCGCGGGCCGCGGGCGAGTCCTTCACCACCTGGCTCACCACCACGCCTTCGGTGGTCTTGAGCCCGTACGATTCCGCCAGATCGGGCGTCAGCTCGCTGGGCAGCACACCCATGTAGCCGCGCACGACCTTGCCGTGCGCCAGCAGCTGCTCGGCGATGTGCTTGGCCAGATTGATGGGGATGGCGAAGCCGATGCCCTGGCCCGACTGGTTGATCGCCGTGTTGATGCCCACCACCTCACCGCGGATGTTGAGCAGCGGGCCGCCGGAGTTGCCGAAGTTGATGGCCGCGTCGGTCTGGATGAAGTCCTGGTAGTCGGGGCCGCCGCCCATGATGTTGAGCGCCGAGCGTCCCTTGGCGCTGATGATGCCGGCCGTGACCGTGCCCTGCAGCTCGCCCAGCGGGTTGCCGACGGCGATGGCCCAGTCGCCCACGCGGATGGCGTCGGAATCGCCGAGCAGCAGCGTCGGCAGGTCCTCGCGCGAGGTGAGCTGGATCACGGCCACGTCGGTGGCCGCGTCCTGCCCGACGATGGTCGCCTTGAAGGTGCGCTTGTCGGTGAGGGTGACCGTGATCTCCTCGGCGTCCCGCACCACGTGATTGTTGGTGAGGATGCGGCCGGCGCGGTCGAAGACGAAGCCCGAGCCCGAGGACGGGTAGGTGTCCGGCAGGCGCGGGTGCGGCGTGTTAGGCATCATCCGCCGGAACATCTCGAACGGGTCCTGCTCGTCGGTCGTGGAGCTCCGGCTCGTCTTCTTCTTGGCCTCGATGAGGACCACGGCGGGCAAGGCGCGCTCGACGACGGCTGTGAACGGGCTCTCGAGCGAGCCGGAGGCCGGGGCGGGCGCGATCGTGGCGCGGCTCTGTGCCTCGGTGGTCGGGTTGAGCTGCAGGCTCCCCGAGAGGGCGAGGCCGATGGCCACGCCGATCACCAGGAAGCCGAGCCCGGCGGCGAGGAAGGCACGCGGGCGCAGCAAGGTAGGCTCACGCATTTCCAATCCTCCTGACGAGTCCTTGACGGGTTTCGCCCGGACGCGGCCCATCGATCGGCCGGCGCTCCCGGAGCGGCTTCCCCACTATGGATGCATTCTACCCCGCGCCCCCCACGGGCTGGTTGTAGCGATTGTGTTAGGCTCGCGGGCGTGAATGGCCCACTGAACACCGTTCCGGACGCCGGACCGGGGCCGGGCGGGGCCCCTCCCCGCCCGGCGGCCGGCCGAGTCCTCTTCTTCTCCGACTGCCACCTCGGCGCCGGCTCCGAGGCCGAGGACCGCCCGCGCGAGGACAAGGTCGTCGCCTTCCTGGAAGCCGAAGGGCCCCGCGCCGACGCCGTCTACATGCTCGGCGACCTCTTCGATTTCTGGTTCGAGTACAAGCACGCCGTGCCCCGCCGCCACTTCCGCGTGCTCAACGCGCTGGCGCGTCTGGTGCACGCCGGCGTCCCAGTGACCTTCTTCGGCGGCAATCACGATTTCTGGGTCGAATCGTTTCTGGAAGAGGAGATCGGCTGCCGCGTGACCTACGGACCGCTCGAGGTCGTCGAGCAGGGGCGCCGCATCTTCCTGGCGCACGGCGACGGACTCGCCAAGGGCGACCGGGGCTATCTCTTCCTGCGCGCCGTGCTGCGCAACCGCTGGGCCATCGCGGGCTACCGTCTGCTGCATCCCGACATCGGTATCCCGCTGGCGCGCTGGTCGTCGAAGCTCTCGCGCCACACGCGCGACGAATCGGCGTTCGACGTCGAATGGCTGCGCGACCAGGTGGCCGTGCCGCGCTTCGCCGCCGGGGTCGACGCGGTGCTGGTCGGGCATTTTCATCATCCGCGGCACCTGCGGGAGAGCGGCCGCGACTTCATCGTACTCGGAGATTGGATCGAGAATGATACGTATGCGGTGTTGGAGGGGGGGGTGTTTCAGTTGCTGAAATGGGCGGGAGAACGGGGAGATCTGGTGCAATCGCGAGGTCCGGGAGTCTCCTAATCCCCCCATTCGGCTTCGCAGGGAAGGCGAGCCAACCATCCCGACCCCAACGCCTTTTCCGCGGCGCCTTCACGAGGCACCCCTAGACAGGCGGCCACCTCGCGAGGGTGGCCGCCCGCATGCCAGCGCCGTCTCGCCGCCTCTCTCCAGGGCCTGCTTGCAGCGATAGAAGGTCGTCCATCCGACCCCGAAGTAACGGCAGGTCAGGCGCACGTCCCCAGTTTCCTGGGCGTGGTCGAGGACGCCCCTGCGCCGTTCGATTTCACGCTGTTCTGGGGACAAGCCCAGACCTCCTAGGCTGAAGATTCAGTCAGTCTAGACTGTCTCAGGAGATCTGGTATTCCTGCAAAACGAGTGGCGGGACCGGTTCGCCAAGGGGGACGGGTCGGACCGAGGCTGACGACCACGCGCGTCCAGCTCTGAGGCGAGGCGGCGCGCTCCCCCGCCCCCACCACGTTCCTCTCCCTGAACTGCCGCGCTGGTCGCCCGACTGCCCCGCGTCAGTGCAGGACGGTGACTCTCTCCTGCAGAACTCGCCCACCGGCCTCCATCCGGAGGAAGTAGACGCCGGGGCGCACCCGCCGGCCGTCGCCATCCTGGCCATCCCACTCGATCGCGTGCTCGCCAGCCTCGAGGTGGCCATCGACCAGCCTGCCTAGAGAGCGTCCCGAGGTGTCGTACAACGTGACCCGGACTTGCGCGCTCCTCGGCAACCCAAACCGCAACATAGCCGAGCCCGCAATGACCGGGTTCGGATGGGGCGCTCCCAGCCAGAGGTGGCTGGGGACGACCCTGCCTCCCGCGTCCACGGTGCCATCCGGGAAGAGAGTCGCCCACGGACCGAGGTTGCCGTGCTCGTCCATCGCGGCGAGCTTGTAGAAGAACGGGCTCCCGGCCGGGTCGGCATAGCCGGTGTCGGGGCGGGTCGCGACGAGGTTGTCGGGACCGGGGACGAACGCTGCCGCCGCCCCGCGGTGGATGCGGTACGCCGAGAAGTCGCGCTCGCTATTCGGGCTCCAATGGATGTACATGGTGCCCGCCTCGTACCTGCCTACCAGGTTCGCGGGCATGGCCGGCGCGAGGTCGTCGACCGAGTAACCGCTGTCCGGATTCGAATCCCAGAAGAACGGTCCGAATGAGGCGTGCGCATCGACCATGAACCGGGTCGGCGGGTTGCCGTAGGCCGTCGAGTCCTCGAACGTCTCCGCCACGAACGTGTAGGTGCCAAGCCCCCGCGCCAGCACGCTACCGACGCCTTCCCAGTAGGTCGTTACGCCGTCCACTCGTAAGGCGCGGAGCACTCCGGGCTGGGCGTCTTCGGCGGCCACTGGGCCGAGGCGCATCGGCTTTCCCTGCGCAGCCAGAGCGGCGGCGTAGGACTCCGTCACCAGGCGCCAGATCCCGTAGGCGCTGATCTCCAGCGTGGGAATCGTGTCCAGCGGGCTGCCTGACCAGGCGACGCGCACGCGACCGCCTTGATCGACGGGTAGGTCGCGCACGCTGGTCAGGATCGGCTCGGGATTGCCGAGCTTGCCCGAGAAGTCGAGGTTCTGGGCGTAGACGTCCTCCGACGAGCCGCTGCGGACGTCGTACCAGGAGACCACCGCCCCGCCCTTGCCGTTGCCTGTGATCGCCGGACGGTACTGGTGCCCGGCAGCTCCGCAAACCAGCGTTCCGTTCTCCGGCCAGCCGGTGGGTACGCTGCCCGAGCCGAATACCCGCTGTCCGTAGATGTCGTAGACCCCGCTTCGGTAGTCGGCCCAACAGGCGATCGCCCCGCCGAGCCCGTCGGGAGTCACCGAGACTTCTTGCATGCCTTGGGGCAGATTCCTGAGCGCAATTCCCGAGAAGTTCCAGCCGGCGGCGAGCTGCCCGACGCTCGTGACTCGCTGGGCGAACAGGCCGTAATTGCCGGAGCGATTGCTGCGGAACAGAGCGATGGCGCCGCCCTTTCCGTCCGGCACCAGAAACAGCTCGGAACAGCTGCCGGAGTTGCTCAGGTTGCGACCGCTGCTCACCCATCCGACAGCCGTGCTGCCGGTGGAAGTGATCTTCGTCGCGAAGACCTCGCCCCCCTGTTCCCAGCCGACGATCGCCGTCCCCGGCTCAGAGGCGACGACCCGTGCGGAGTACTGGTAGGTGTAGTTGTTGTTCGTCACGATCCCGTCTTGAGGCCAGCTCGGGGCCACGAGCCCGTTAGGCATCAGGCGCTGCGCGAAGGCCATCCCGTACTGGCGCTCGTCCCGCCAGACGATGAAGACGCCGCCATATCCATCCTCGGCCAGGCCGGGCGAGTACTGATTGTTGCCCTGCCTGCAGACCGGTTGCCCGTTGGGCGACCATCCGGCCGGAAGCGTGCCGTCGGGCAGGAGCCTCTGCGCGTAGATGTCCCAGTTCCCGTCGCGAAGATCCGCCCAGGCGAAGTAGGCGCCACAACCCCCGTCAGGAATGAGCCGCGGCACATCCTGATCGCCGGCCGCGACGCACACGGCGACACCGTTCGGCGCCCAGCCCGGAACCAGGGTCCCGTCGGCTTTCACCCGTGTGGCATACAGATCCCAGTTGCCCGCGCGGTAGTCCTTCCAGACCACGATGACCCCGCCGCTGCCGTCGGCTAGGGCCACCGGTTCGATCTGGTGTCCGCCCGCGACGCAGATTGGCAGGCCCCCGGCTGGCCATCCGGGCGCGATCTCTCCATAGGCCGTGACGCGCTGAAGGTACAGGTCCCATCCGCCGCTGCGGGAATCCTGCCAAGCGACGAAAGCGCCTCCGACGCTGTCTGACGCCACCGCCGGGTTGACCTCGCTCGCGCCCGAAGTCGAAACCGGCACGTTGGCCGTTGGATCCGCCGGCCACACGGCCCACCCGGTGCGCGGCGGCTTGTCAAAGACGGCGACTTCGAAGTCCACCGGGCTTGCTCCGGTCCCCACTGCGGTCGATACCAGGATCGGACCGCTGCGCACTTCGGCGGTCAGCGTGGCCACGATGCTGGTATCCGATTCGATGACGAAGGGCACCGACGTTGTGCCGAACTGCACTCCCAACGCCCCGGTGAAATCGGCTCCCTCGACGCGCACCTGCGTGCCAGCAAGGCTGCGGGAGGAAACGCACGCCGGCCAGAACCGGTAGATACTCGGGGCCAGGTAGAAGGTGTCTCCGCTGATCGCGATGCCCGCTGGATTGATGACCGTGATCGGGCCCGCCTTGGCCCCGAGGGGCACGACCGCTGTGATCTGCGTCGGTGCGTCCACGCTGAACGAGCTCGCCGCCGCCGATCCGAAGCGGACCTCGGAGGTACCGACGAATCCCGATCCGGTCACGACCACGTCATCACCCACCGAGGCGCTCGGCGGGAAGAAGCCCGCGATGACCGGCGGATCACCGACGAAGAAGTCAGTCGGGCTCGTCCCTGTGCCCGCCGGATTCGTCACCTCGATCCGGCCGCTCACTCCGGCCGCCGGCACGATGGCGCTGATGCGATCGGCGGCCTCGACGGTGTAGGCCCCGAACACGCCGCCGAAGGTCACCGCGGTCGCGCCCAGCAGGTCCGTTCCGACGATCGTGACGACCGTTCCCAGGGGGCCTCCCGCCGGACTGAAGTCCGTTACGACCGGGGCGCTGCCCACATAGAAAGAACTGGTGCTGTAACCGCTGCCGGCCGGGCTCGTGAGCCGGATCGGGCCGCTGGCCGCTCCGCCGGGGACGTAGGCCACAAGGCGATCGTTGGTCTGAACGGAGAAGGACGTCGCCGCTACTTCATTGAAGTAGACCGTGTTCACGATTCCCAGGTTGAGACCGTAGATGGTGACGGCAGTGCCCGCCGGCCCCCCCGAAGGCGCGAAGCTGGTGACGACCGGTGGAGGATAGAAGTAGCCCGGGCTGGTGGCGCTGCCCGCGGGGTTCGTCACGCGCACGGGTCCGGAGGTGACGCCGCTGGGGACCGTCGCCTGGATCACCGTATTGGAGTTCACCAGAAACACCGCCGGGCGGCCGTTGAACTCAACCTGCGTCGTGCCTGCGAAGTAGTTCCCCGAAATCAGAACCGAGGTGCCCACCGGGCCGGCATAGGGGACAAAGCCATAGACAGTCGGTGGATTCCCGACGAAGAAGTTCGCCGCCGACGTCCCCGTCCCGAACTCGTTGGTCACCGAGATCGGCCCCGCAGTCGCCGGTCCGGGAACGTAGGCGGTGACGAGCGTGTCGGAGCCCACGGTGAAGCTCGCGTCCGTGCCGTTGAAGCGCACGGCCGTGGCTCCCGTGAAGGACAGCCCGCGCAGGCTCACCGCCGTGCCGCCGGGACCTCCCGCCGGGGAGAAGGAGGTGATCACCGGCACGCCCGCCCGCGAGACCGCTGACCAGGCGAGCGCGAGCCCCACGGCGAGGCAGAACGCCTGCTGCACGAGTGCGCGACGGGCAGCGAAGCGAGAAGGCGGGCGTATCATGGCGGCTCCATGCGGCGATTCCTCGGCGAATCGCCTCGGCGGCAGGTGCAGTGCCAGTCATCCCAGGTCGGGCTCGGGACGCCGCGACGGGACGCACAGTTCGCGCGCGGGTCCCCGGATCACCAGATCCGGGGGACTCTCAAGGTCGAACTTCTAGCGAAGTGCCTCTGGGGTCGCAAGGTGAATCGCAGCGAGATTCGCCATATCGGGGACCGCAGTCGGGCGAAGCAGGCAATTTCTTGGATGGCGCAGCGCATCCGGCGCGAGCTCTGCCGCACTTGTATGCGCTGCATCATGTAGTGGGGTGACGTGATCTCGTTCGGCCGCGGAGCGGACGGGAATTCGCCGCACAGCGTGTTCTCCGATCACGAGCCTGAGCATCAGTCGGCCGCGGAGACCAATGGTCGGCGGCTCTACTTCGACTCGGGCGCCGTTTCTCCCGCCGGCAGCACGTCTCTCTCCTCAAACTCACCCGCCAGGAACCCCCGCCCGCGGCGGGGCAGCCACCACAGGTCGGGGCCGATCATGCCGAGCGGCAGAACCGACAACAGCACGGTGGTGCCGAGGAACCCTCCGCGGTTGCGCTCCGTGGCAGCGACGCACACGGCGCAGGCATGACTCACGGCCGGCCACAGGGCGCACGGGGCGACAGCGACGGCGGGCGCGACGGCACGTCCTCCCGCCCGCGGGCGCGGCGATCCCGGCGGGTGTGTCTCGTGCGGCTCCGCTCCGGAGGACGCACCGTATCCGCCAAGAGCGTGGCGCTGGAGCACTGACCGTCCCGAGGCAGGTTCGAGCGCGCTCGAATGAGGACCCGGGGGCAGATGCCTCCCGGGCCCTCCGCTTGCGCGCTTCCCAGAATGTGCCGAGCGCTCCCTTGGGGGGCGCCCACCCCTAACGCTTCGGCTTGAACTTCCGGTTCGGCTGTCCGCTCTCCCACGGGCGGTACTCGCCCGCGTAGCGCACGCGCTCGACGAGCGGCGGGTGCGTGTAGAGCCAGGCCTTGATGAATGCGCTGGGCTCCGGGTCGGACTTGTTCTGCGAGCCGAGCTTGATGAAGGCGCGCGCCGCGGCGTCGTTGGCCTGCGTCATCTCGAGGCCGAAGGTGTCGGAGTCGCGCTCCATCCAGCGCGAGAAGGAATTGGTGGCCGGCTGGATCAGGAAGCCGACGACGGTGAGGACCGCCAGCAGTAAGGGCAAAGACGCGAGGTCCCCCACCTCGCGGAAGCCCCAGCGCGGCCCGTAGCGCGCCGTCAGGCCGTTGACGGCGAGCGACCCCACCCAGAAAACGACGAAGCCCAAAGCGCCGGTGAACAGGATGCTCAGCCAGATGTGGCCGAGCTTGTAGTGGCCCATCTCGTGGGCCATGACGAAGAGGATCTCGTCCTCCTGCATGCCTTTCAGGGTGGTGTCCCACAGCACGATCCGCTGCGAGGCCCCGAAGCCGCTCACGTAGGCGTTGTACTTGGTCGTCTGCTTGCTCTTGTCGGCCTCGAGCACCTTGCGTCCGGGGATCTCGGCGCGCTCGGCCAGCGCCACGATGCGGTTGCGCAGCTCGACGTTCGCGAGCGGCTTGAACTTGTTGAACACGGGCTCGATGACGAGCGGCTGCAACAGCATGAAGAGCATCATGAACGGGATGGTGCCCAGGGCCAGCCGCAGCCACCAGCGCCGCGGGCTAGACTTGAGCGCCATGTACACGAGCCACATCACCGGCAGCACGCCGAGCATGACGATGCCGATCGCCACGCCTTTCGCCGAATCTCCGAACCAGGCGCCGAAGCCCTGGGTGGAGAGACCATAGCGGTGCTCGAGGGCGAAGTCGCGGTACCACTCGAGCGGCAGGCCGATCAGCCACGTGACGACGCTGAACAGCGCGAGGTAGACCAGGACCTGCAGGTAGCGGCGCCGGCTCACCCGCGCGGCGATGTCGCGGAAACGGGCCGACAGCCCGGTGGCGAGCAGGAGGAGCGCGACGAGAATCGAGACCAGCGGATCGAGGAAGGCCAGCCGCCGGCGCTCGGCGGTGTAGGCGCGGCTCTCCGGCGTGAAGGCGGCGCGGACCTCCGCGACGTAGTCGTCGGCGGATTTCGCGGTCGAAACGCCCGGAGTGGCGGCGTCTGCCTGCGGTGCGGGGGGCGGATTGTCCTGGGCCCAGGCGCACGAATTCGCAACGTAGCCAGCCGTCGCAAGGCAGAGCACGGAAACGAGAACGAATCGAGCGAGGGTTCGCATCACGGCCTCCGGAGGTGGGCGCCCGGGCTCGGCGGCGCGGTCGTGGGGAGACTACATCACACCCGCCCGGCAATGACAGCGCCCCGGCGGAGAGTCCGCCGGGGCGCCGAATCCCACGCGAGTCCGGCTCCCGCGGGCCCGAGGAGCCGCTCGCCCTACCTGAGGATCAGCACCTTCTCGGAGACCGCGCCGAGGCTGGTCTCAAGCCTGAGGAAGAAGACGCCGGCGCGGGCCTGGATGCCGTTCTCTCCGTAGCCATCCCAGACGACGCGGTGCCCGCCGGCCGCCAGCGGCCGGTCGAGCAGCGTGCGCACCCGCCGGCCCGCCAGGTCGTACACCACGAGCGCGGCGCGCGCCTCGGGGTTCGGCAGCGTGAAGTCGGCGGTCACGCTGCCGCGCGCGGGGTTCGGGCTCGCGGTGAGCGCGATGCCTGAACCCGCGGCCGGGCCGTCCCCCACCGCCACCGGCGGGGACGGGTCGTAGATCACGTACACCGGGCCGGTCCAGATGTTCTGGTTGTCGGCCATGCGGATGCGCAGATAGTAGTGCGCCTCGGTCCCGGCGGGTAACGACTGCAGCTCCCGCCAGGCGATCGTCGGGCTGCCGGTGTTGACCGCGACGCGCGTCGCCGAGGAACCGCCGGTGATGCCGCGGAAGAGCTCGATCTGCGCCACCGCGTCGCCCGCATCGGGGTCGGTCACGCGGGCCGCGATGCGCACGCCCTGGGCGCTCGTGAACGCCTCCCCCATGGCGTGGCCGTCGGCCGAGAACTCGACCACCGCGTTGTGGTCCTGGCTGGCGTAGTTGCGGCTCGCGGCGAGCGCCGACAGGATGGCGCTCTTGGTCTTGCTCGTCACCAGCACGCCGGTGCGGCTCTCGGCGGCGGCGCCCCAGGTGGCGTTGTGGTTGTCCTGATCGGCGGTCGGCGACACCCGGAAGCCCTTGCGCAGCGCCTCCTGGAACACCGCGTCGAAGCCGGTGTTGCCGACGTCGGACTCGGTCGTCGAAGTGGAAAACGCGGGCCCGTTCACCAGGCACATGAGATGCATGAGCGCCTTGCCGTCCGGCGTGACCTGGAGACTGTTGAAGTCGCCGGCTGCCGGATGGCAGAACAGCCCGATCGGCGGGTAATCCGCCGGCGGATGCGCGAGCGCCGCGCTGTAGAGGCTGGCGTAGTCGCCCTCGGCCACGAAGACGTCGTAGTTGCCCGCGTCCCAGCCGAGCAGCACGGGCGACTCGAGGAGGATGAGGTGGCCGCTGGCGGACAGCCCCCACTCCTGGCCGTAGATGGCGACGAAGTCCCCGTCGGCGTTCGCGGCCGCGGCCTCCGACAGCCCCAGCGCGTAGTTCGGCAGGGACATGCCGGCGCTCTGGTGGTTGTGGTCGGTGACGGCCAGGAAGTCGAGGGGCGTGGGCGCGGCGAAGCGGGCGAAATCGTAGGCCGCCGTCGGGGTCTGCACGCCGTCGGAGTAGCCCGTGTGCGAATGCAGGTTCCCGAAGTAGACCGAGTAGCCGAGATCCGGGTCCAGCAGCGAACCCGCAAGCGGGGCCACGCCGGAGGTGTTCGAGACGCCGCTCGTGTTCGGGATCTCGTCCTGCGTCCGCAGAGCGAAGTAATAGGTGGAGTCCGGGTCGAGGCCGAAGACGAACAGGGTCTCGGGAGTGCCGCCGGCCGCCGGCAGCGGCTCGCCGATCCAGCGGTCGAGATCGGCCACGGCAGCGAAGTCGCCGGCGGTGATGGGCGCGTGCGCGACCTTGATCTCATAGCCGCTCGCCGTGCCGCTCGCCCCGTCATCTCCGGGCGCGGTCCAGGTGAGGCGGATCTCCCCAGGGAAAGCCCCCGGCGCGGCCAGCAGATCGCTCACGGCGCCCGGCGCCACCACGTCCCCGGTGCTTCCGTTCGAGCCGCACAGGGTCTTCCCGCGCCAGGCGAAGTTCGAGGAACCGTTGGGAATCGCCGCCCACACGCTGTCCACCTGCGCCGAAGCGCTCGGGTAGTGGACGAGGTGGACGACCGTGGCCGAGAGCAGCCGGTCCGAGACCAGATAGACGTCGTCCCCGGTGTTGTTGAGGAACGCCGCGGTGCTCTGCCCCTTGATCACGCGGAACTCCCCGGGGCCGATGATGGCGCTCCCCGGGCACAGCGCGGTGTCGAAGTCCTCGGGGATGCGGCAGCGCACGGCGGCTTCATCGATGGTGGCGGCGTCATCGATCGCCCAGCCGGTCAGATCCACGGCCGCGGTGCCGGCGTTGTAGATCTCGATGCGCTCGGTGCCGATGTCGTCGCCGGAAGGGTTAGGCAGGATCTCGTTGATGACGATCTGGGCCGCGGCCGGGCCCGGGGCTCCCGCCAGGGCAAGCATGGCGGCACCGGCGCCGAGGCCGAGGAGTGCGACAAGGGTCAGGGGACCGCGGACACGGGATGCGTGGCCCATCGGGGAGGGCCTCCAAGGGGTTGGGAGCCGGACACCACGTCGCGGCGCACCCTCATTGTAATCGATTCCCGGCGCCGGCGACAGGTGTGCGCCGGCCCGGGAACCCAGCGCCTTCAAGGCGCGCGATCAGCGAGGAATCGCTGGCGGCGGCGTACCGGCCGTACTCCCGGTCGTCCGCGAGCCGGATCACCCACCTCGACTTCATTCGCGTGCGCAGGTCGTAGATGTCCAGGAATCCCTGCCTCGGCCCGTCCGCCGCCGGGCCCGACCGGGTCGTCCCCGTCAGCGCGAAGCGCTCGGCATCCACCCAGTAGGCGCCGTCGAAGGCACACACGGTGCCGCAGAACGCCACCTGCCACAGCGTGTCGCTCCGGAAATCGGCGAGGACCGGCGCCGAGTCCGGCTCGCGCAGGAGCCGGATCGCTCCGCGGTCGTCCCGGTCGAAGTCGAGATACATGTCGAAGTCGAGAGAGCGTGTCGAGTCGGGAGACAGCACCCTGACGCGCGCCCGGCTTCGGATGTCGTCCGGGGCGCCGCCCGCGCCGGCCCAGGCGTAGTCGAACCGGAACGGCGCGGAGCCTTCCCACGCGAGCGAGTCGGCCTCGAAGCCGGGAATCGCGCGGCGCCAGACTTGCGCCCAGGATGCGAGGTCGGGGGTCAGGGCGCGCGGGAGGCCGTTGGCGAGCGTGTCCGCCGACGTCGGGGCCTGCGGCCGCTCGGCCGCGCGCCGGGAGCAGCCTGCGAGAAGACTCGCCAGCGCTGTGGCAGCCAGAATGACGAGAGCGACCGCAACGCCGCGGCGCGCCACGGGGTTGCCCCCCGCCCGCTTGACCACAGTGATGTTCACTCTGCCTCTACAGGCTGTTTGCGGTTCGAGCGCCCGCGCATCGTCGTATCGATGCTCGATTCCCGCGGCGTATAATCGTTGTCTGGCCGAATCGCCCCGACCACGCGCCACACTCCCCACGGTGAGGTGTCTCATGAATCCCGGGGCGACAGTCGAGGCGACCATGGGAGAGGACTACCGGCCGCGGCAGGGGGTCGCGCGGCGCCGCGCCCACCCCCGACGGGTTCACCGCAGGCACACCGAGAAGCACCGCCGCGACATGTGGGATGTTTGGGCGGCAGCCTTCGCGCTGAGCTGTCTCCTGCTGGTGGTGGCGATGCTGGTGCTGCGCAGGATCCTCCTCCGGATCTGAAGCCGGCCGGACATCGGCGCCGGAGCGCGCTTTTGCGGCAGGATCAGGCCCGGACGCCAGGCTCCCCCACTCAGGGCCCCAGCCGCTTGTTCGCGTCCAGGACGCTCTCGATCACCTCGTTGTAGTAGGGCTTCTCCTTCAGGCTCGCGTACGTCCCGGGGAAGAGCACGAGCGTGAGGTCGGCGGACTGGTCGGAGATGTTGTTCAGCACGGCCGCGCAGCGCTGGCCGCCCACCAGACGCGTGTTGTCGATCATCGGGAAGTCGAAGTAGCTGACGCTGAAGGTCGCCACCTTCGTCTGGCGACCCTGCTCGGGGTCCGGCGTCTCGATGTTGAGGCCGATCCGGACCTCGCGGTTCACCCGATCGACGCCCAGGACGTCCATCGCGAAGGTCGTCGAGACGCCGTCGAGCGTCAGCGTCGCGGGCTCCAGGCTCGTGCCGCCGGGATCGCCGGTCAAGTCGACCGTCCGGTCGAACCGCTTGCCGACGCCCTCCAGGATGATCATCTGCCGGCGCACGATCTCGCGTCCCATGGTCTCCAGCCGGTCGAGGTACTCGGCTTTCTCGGCTCGAGCCGCCGGGGTCTTCGCCGTTCCCTGCGCGCTGACCACGCGCCGTCGCAACTCCATGAACAGCGGCTTGAGGTTGAGCGACTCGTGGAAGTT
>CAYLSO010000035.1:0-19710 GCA_964386525.1 uncultured bacterium | reverse complement strand
TCCGACCGGATCGTGGCCTGCGGCTGCCGGCCCGGCGCAGGGGCGTCTCATCGACTGCCGGCGCTTCGCCTGCTAGATTCCCGCCCGACAGCCGTGGGGAAGCGGGTGGACCTCACCGACCTCTGGAGCGCGGCATGCTGGACGCCCTGAAGAAGCTTCGCCAGTACCGGCTGACGGGCGTCTCCTACGCCATCCCCTCCATCGCCTGCGACGGCATCCTGATCGCCGCCGCCATCGCCTTCGCCCCGATGACCCCGCTGGGGCTGAGGAAGCGGCCACACGGATGAAGACCCTCGAGTACGCGTTCGAGTGTCCGCTGACGTACGGGCTGCACGCGCGCCCGGCCAGCCGGCTGGCCGAGGTGGCCTCGCGCTTCACCGCCGACGTCACCCTGGCCAACGCCCGCACGGCGGCCGCGGCCAACGCCAAGAGCGCCCTGGCCATCGTCGCCATCGACGCCCGGCACGGCGATCCCTGCCGGCTTAGGTGCGCGGGCGCCGATGCCGCCGCCGCCCATGCCGCGCTGCGCGAATTCATCCTGACCGTATTGCCGGGCTGCGACGAGCCTCTGCCCGAGGTCGCGGCGGAGGGCGCGGTCGCCCTGCCGCGCGTGCTGCGCCACGCCGGCGTCCGCTGGTACCCGGGCACGCCGGTCTGCGCCGGGGTCGGCCGGGGCGCGGTCACGTTCCTGACCAGTTCCACGCTGCCCACGGACCTGGCCCACCTGGGCGCCGGCTCCCACGCCCAGGAGCGGGAGAAGGTGCGTCGCGCCATCGCCGCCGTCTGCGCCACGCTCGAAGCCAGGTTGGCGGCGCGTCCCTCGCCGGTGGCGGCGGGCATACTGGGGGCGCACCTCTCCATCGCCAGTGATGTCGCCCTCGCCGAGCGGATACTCCAGTCCGTGGCCCGGGGCCAGTCCGCCGGTCAGGCGATCCTGGCGGCCGCCGCCTTCTTCACCTCCCGGCTGACCGCCGCCGAGAGCCTCTACGTGCGCGAGCGGGCCATCGACGTGGAGGACATTTCCCTCCAGCTTCTCGAGCAGATCTACGGCGAGCACTTCCGCACGGCCGACGTGCGGCTCACCCGGCCGGCGGTCGTCGTGGCGGAAACCCTGGCGCCCCGCCAACTCCTGGCGCTCGACCGCCGGTTCCTCAAGGCCCTGGTGCTGGAGCGCGCCGGTACGACCTCGCACGCGGTGGTGCTGGCGCGCGCCTTCGACATCCCGATGCTGACGGGCGTAGCCGAGGTTCGCTCCCGTCTCGCCGAGGGCCTGGAGGTCGTCATCGACGCCGACCTGGGCGTCGTCATCACGGAGGTCGGGGCACCCGTCACGCGCTACTACGAGCGGGAGGAGCGGCGCCGCCGGCGTCGCCAAGAGCGCCTGGCCCGCCACGCCCTCGGGCCGGCCGTGACCCGCGACGGCCAGCGGCTCGAAGTCGCGGCCAACGTCGGCACGGCCGAGGAGCTGGTCCCGGCGTTCGCGCAGGGCGCCGACGCCATCGGGCTGTTCCGCACGGAGATGCTCTTCCTCGACCGCGCCGCCGCGCCCTCCGAGGACGAGCAGTTCGCCGTCTATGCCGACGCCGCGCGCGTCGCCGGGGGCCGCCCGGTCCTCCTGCGCACCATCGACATCGGCGGCGACAAACCGGTCCCCTACCTGGACCTGCCGCGGGAGGCCAACCCTTACCTCGGCTGCCGCGGCGTGCGCCTCTACCCCCGGCACCGCGACGTGTTCGTCACCCAGCTGCGGGCCATCCTGCGCGCTTCTGCCTTCGGCCGGCTGTGGATCATGATCCCGATGGTCAGCGAGCCGGACGAGGTGCGCTGGGTCAAGGCCCGCCTGGCGGAGGCACGAGCCGAGCTCGCCTCTGCCGGCGTGGCGTTCGACCCCGATGTGCCGCTGGGCATCATGGTCGAGGTTCCCTCGGTCGCTTTCCTCCTCGACCAACTGGGCCCCGACGTCGATTTCCTGAGCATCGGCACGAACGACCTGACCCAGTACCTGTTCGCCGCCGACCGCGACAACGACCGCGTCAGCGGCTTGCACAGCCCGCGCCATCCGGCGTGCCTTCGCCTGCTCGCCAAGATCGCCGGCGAGGCGCGCGCGCGCGGCTGCTGGCTCGGCCTGTGCGGCGAGATGGCGGCCAGCCCCTTCGATCTGCCCCTCCTCCTCGGGCTGGGCCTGGACGAGATCAGCACGTCGGCCCCCGGGATCCCGGCCCTCAAGTCGGCGGTCGCGCAGCACTCCGCCGCCGACTGCCGCGCCGTCCTCGAGCGCGCGCTGGCCTGCCGCAACGTCGCCGAGGTCGAGGGCGTGCTCGCCGCGTTCCAGGCTGAGGTGGCCACCGTCGGCCTGCTCGATCGGGATCTGATCGCGCTCGGCAGCGACAGCGAGAGCAAGGCGGAGGCGATCCAGGAGATCGTGGACGCGCTCTACGCCGCCGGCCGCACCGACCGCCCGCTCGCCGTGGAGGAGGCCGTCTGGGCGCGCGAGTCCACCTACTCCACGGGCCTGGGCAACGGCTTCGCCGTCCCCCACTGCCGGACCGACGCGGTCAGCGCCAACTCCGTCGCCCTGGTGCGCCTGGCGCGTCCCGTGGAGTGGGGTTCGGCCGACGCCCGGCCGGTCGAGTGCGTCATCCTCCTGGCCGTGCGCGAGGCCGATCCCGACGACACCCACCTGAAGATCTTCTCCAAGCTGGCCCGCAGCCTGATGCACGACGAGTTCCGCGCCCGGTTGCTCGCCGCACCGGATGCCGACGCCGTGCTGGGCTGCCTGGCGGAGGAACTGGGGATCCCGGCGGAACGGGCGACCTAGACCGCCGCGCCGGGAAGGAACCGAGGCATGCGACCGGCCGCGGGAGCTTTCCGTGTCCGGGGTCCGCGACCTCTCGCCGTTCACCGCACCCGGCCCGCGCCGGAGTCAAACGGTGTCCGTGGCGCGGCGCCCGTTCATCCGACTGGGCGCGACCTTCGACGGCAGCGTGGTGAGGCTGTTCAAGGATGGGCGGGAGCTCGCGGCCGAGACCGTCGGCCTGGCGGATGCCGCCGCGGTCGTGAAGTTCGGCCCCCCGGCGCCGTGGGGCCCCTTTCCACTGGCCTCTCCCCGATGGCCGCGGTAAGGTCTGCGAGCTGCCGGGCTGCCATCGTCGGGGCGCACAGACGTCGCCGGCGAGCCCCCGCGACGCTCGGATCCACGGAGGGACACGGTCGGCAATGACACCGCACGAGGTCGCCATCCATCGCGTCGAGCCCCCCCGCGACGTGGAGACCTTCCTGCGCCTGCCCTGGCAGATCTACCGCGGCCATCCGCACTGGGTGCCGCCGCTCCTCCAGGACGTCCGCTTCAAGCTCGATCGCTCCCGGCACCCTTTCTTCGAGCACGCCCGGATGGAGCTCTTCCTGGCGCGGCGCGGGCCGCAGGTCGTGGGCCGCGTCGCCGCGATCGTCGACGACCGTCACAACGAGTTCCACAAGGAGCGCACCGGCTTCTTCGGCATGTTCGAGTGCGCCGACGACCCCGAGGCCGCCGGCGCCCTGTTCGCCGCCGCCGAGCTCTGGTGCAAGGACGCCGGCATGGACCGGCTGCGCGGCCCCATGAACCTGAGCATGAACGACGAGTGCGGGTTCCTGCTCGAAGGCTTCGACTCCGATCCCGTGCTCATGATGCCATACAACCCGCGCTACTACCTCGCTCTCGCCGAGGGCTACGGGCTGGCGAAGATCAAGGACCTGTACGCCTTCCTCAAGGACGAGGTGGGCGTGGTGGATCGCATCGCCACCCTGGTGGAGCGGGTCAAGAAGCGCGAGGGCGTCGTGGTGCGGCCCCTCGACATGAGGCGCCTCGAGGCGGACGTGGCGGCCATCCAGGAAATCTACAATTCCGCCTGGGAGCCGAACTGGGGCTTCGTTCCCATGACCGCCAGCGAGATGGACCTGATGGCCAAGCAGCTCAAGCCCATCGCCGAGCCCGAGTTGGTGCTGTTCGCGGAGGTCGGCGGGCGCCCCGTCGGGGTCAGCATCACTTTGCCGGATTACAACCACGTGCTGAAGCACCTCAACGGCCGGCTGGGACCGATCGGAATCCTCAAGTGGTTCTACTACAAGCGGCGCATCACCGGCCTGCGCTCGCTGGTCTTCGGCTTGCTGCCCGAGTACCGCCGCACGGGCATCAACACCGTGCTGTACTACGAGACGGAGGTCAGGGGCGCCCGGCTCGGCTACAAGTGGTGCGAGATGTCCTGGAATCTGGAAGACAACGACCTGATCAACCGCTTCGACGCGGCCGTGGGTGGAAAGCTCTACAAGAAGTACCGCATCTACGAGAAGGCCATCGTCTAGCTTCGCAGCGCCCTGCCCCGTCGGGCGCCCGTGCGCGTCGCTCCTCCCAGCCATAACTCCGGCCACCTGGAATCCAGATTGACCCTCTTCCACGACGGGGCTAGGCTTCTCGCCGGTCGCTCCAGGGTGGCTTCCCTGCCGAGCGAACTGTGACTCCGGCTGGGAGCTGCACGATGAGAGCGATCGGACTGGCATGGCTGCTCGCGTCTGTTCTCAGTGCTTGTGTCGTGACCCCTTGTCGCGCACAGGACGTCGTCACGACCAAGGACAGCACCGAGTTCAAGGGACGCATCGTCGAAGAAGCGCCTGGCAGCCATCTCGTGATCCGCACGATGGGTGGAGAGGTGGACACCATCTCGTGGGACAACGTAGGCGTGATCAGGCGGGGAGAGTGGCCCGGGAAGAAGAGCCCCTGGCTCGCTTGGGGACTCTCTTTCGTCCTCCTCCCCGGGATGGGGCAGTTCTACAACGGAGACGTGGGGAAAGGAATCGCGTTCAGTGTCGTGGGGCTGACGTCGACGGTAATGATGATCGCCGGCGAGGAATCCTCCGATGACGCCCTGGGTGCCCTCGGGGGAATGCTCTTCCTGGGATCGTGGATCGCCTCCTGGGTGGAAGCCCCGATCCGGTCCTCGGCGATCAACCGCCAGCGGGGATACAGCCTGGCTCCGCCGCTGTCGCCCGCCCGGCGCGAAGCCATGTTGCCTCCTGAGGCAGACGGGATGGCCCCGCTCATCCCCCTCGCGCAGGTCACGGTTCGCTTCTAGCCCAGCGCCCCGCAGCGAGGGCACCGACGACGACCGGCGCGTCGGGTCGCCGAAGACGCTGGTCTATGGCGGCCGGTCCCATTGTGCTCTAGGCTTGGCTGTCGATTGGCATCAAGGACTCGGGCTACCGCCCCCCCACCTTATCAAGGAAGAATCCCCATGAAGAAGCTGCTCTTGCTGGGACTGCTGTCGCTCGCCACCCTGCCCGCCCCCGCCAGCGCCGAGGAGAAGGCCGCAGCGGCGGACAGCAGCCCTCGTTTCGAGGCCGTGGAGCAGTCCACGGACACCATGACCATCGTCAGCATCGACAAGGCGAACCGCTTCGTGACCCTCAGGACTGCGGACGGGGACACGGCCACGATCAAGGCCGGTCCGGAGGTCCGCAATTTCGCCCAACTGAAGGTGACGGACCTCGTGGTGACGAAACACATGGAGAAGTTCACCGTCCACGTCGACACCACCGGCGTCGCCGAGGTCACCTCGGAGACGGTCACCGGCCGGGCCCCGCTCGGCGCCAAGCCCTCGGCCAGCCAGACGGAGACGACGCAGGCCAAGGCTACGATCGCGGCCATCGACAAGCAGGCCGGGACGGTGACGTTGCGCGGCCTCGACGGCGAACCCTATATGCTGACACCGCTCGACCCCGCCAATCTGGACAGGGTCGCGGTCGGCCAGGTCGTGGTCTTCACCCACACGTTGGCGGTGGCGATCTCCGTGGAGAAACCCGCCGCTCAGAAGGCCGCCCCGGCGAAGAAGAAGTAGTCTCGGTCGGGCCACCCGCGCGCTCGCCGCACAAATGCGGATCGGCGGCCCCGCCGCGGGGCTGCCGATTCTGCTTCGACCGATGCCGGCTGGCTCAGCCCTTCTCGACCCGCATGGAGAGCCCCGGCACCGCGAGGCTGCTGACGGTGAGGAAGAAGGTCGGTGACGCCTTCTTGTCGGCCCGCTCGATCTTGATCTTCTCGCCCTGGAGCTTCACCTTGTACGCGTCTCCGTCTCCGACGACGATGGTGAGCTCCTTGTTGATGTCGCGCGCGATGTCCGCCTTCTTCGTCTTGGCCAGTACGTTCACCGAGAAGGTCTTGAGCCCGCCCTTGAGGGAAAGGAACTCCATCTGCAGAGACCCGTTGGCCTCCGTCTTGCCGTCGATCACCACGACAGCCTTCTCGTAATAGACCAGGGGCGGCTTCCCCGGGGCCGGGGCCGGCTGGGCGACGGCCGGAGCGGCCGCCGGAGCCACGACAGCGGGAGCGGGCGCGGGCCAGCGTCCGGATCTCCCGCCCATCCACCGAGTAGACGGACAGCGCCACCGCCTCGCCCCGCGCGATCGTGAAGGAGAGCGACGCGGCGCCGCGCACCGGGTTGGGGATCACCGGCGGCAGCTAAGGAGCGAGCACCCGGATCGCCGCCGGTTCGACCCGGACGTCGAAGTTCCCCGCACAGACCGACTCGCCATCCACCTGGAGCGGCTCCGCGGACTCGATTCGCGCCTGGCGAAAACGGCGCCGTCGCACCCGCGGCGCTGCCGCTTCGCCGCGCCCGCGGCCGAGCGTGCGCCAGTAGGCCCCGGGCACCTCGTAGACGACGGCGTGCGCTTCGCCGTCGCGGGGGTCCGCCTCCGGGACGACCTCGCGCCCGAAGGCGTAGCGCGGCATGTTGTAGAAACCCGCGGAGTAGAAAGACTCGCCCGGCGCCAGCAGCTCCGCCCCGTTGGCGGTCATACGGACGCCGGAGCAACGCCGGCCGGCCGAGAGCGCCAGGGCGACGCCCGCCGACCACAGCCTCCAGGGAGCCCGCCGCGCCGCCAGTTGCCGGAGGAACCGCGCCTCGAAGCCCGCACTCAGGGATACCAAGGCGACGGGCGCGTCCGGATGGCCCGTGGCGAGCACGTCGAGAGGCGTCGCCGACCCATTCCGCAGCGTCCACAGGGCCTGCTCGGTGTCCCGGATCCCCAGCGAATGGGCGAAGGCGTTTCCCGTCCCGGCCGGCAGGACCCCGAAGGGACGCTGGCCCATCCCTTCGGCTCTGAGGGCGCCAACCATGAGGTTCACGGTCCCGTCGCCGCCCACCGCCACCGGGATCTCTTCGGGAGACAGCCCCCGCAGGGCGTCGCGCGCCTCTCCGAACGCAGCGCACCGGGCCATGCGCGTCCGACCGCCCGCCGCCGCGAGGGCCCCCTCGGCGCGCCGCACCGCGGCCTGGCCGTGCGCCGCTCCGGCACGCTCGTTCACCAGCAGGAGGAAATCACGCGGCCCGCTCACCCGCGTCCCTCGCCCGGCCGGAACACGACCTTGATCGCGCCGCTCCGGCTCCGGTGGACCGCCGCCGCCAGCGCCTCCCGGTAGGCCGCGAGAGGGAAGGTGTGCGTGAGGAGATCCCGCAGGCTCAAGCGTCCGGCCGCGAGAAGGGGCAGGAGGACGGCGAAGGGGTGGCGGCTCGCGCCCTCCCACACCACCGGGCCGTAATCATTGATGCCGCGCACGGTGAGCTCGCGATACCAGATCGGCGTGGGATCGAAGCGGGCGAGGGACGCGGGCGCCGACACGAGCCCCACCGTGGCGCGCGGCGCCGCCGCAGCGAGCGCCCAGCGGAAGGCCTGGCGCGAGCCGGCCGCGTTGATGACGCGGTCGAAGACCCCGCGCACCACCGGCCCGTACCCGGGCACCCGCGTCGAGCGGGCCCCCCGCGCCCCGAGCCACTCGTGGAACTGCGCGTCCGACGCGAGCCGCACGGCCGCGTGGCCGTGCCGCTCGGCCCACGCCCTCTGGAACTCGTGCCGGACCACGAGGACCCAGTGCCCGGGCAGCTCGAGGGCCTTCGCCAGGTGGACGCAGAGCAGCCCGATCGTGCCACCCCCGATCACCAGGTTGGCCGCGGGCTGTGCATCCTGGGTGCGCAGCACTGCCGCCAGGGCCGTCGCCGCCGGATCGAGCAGCACCGCGTCCTCGTCGGCCACGGTGTCCGGAAGCGGCCACAGCTGCGTGGAGTGCGCCAGGCATTCCTCCGACCAGCCGCCGCCGGTCTCGCGGCTGAAGCCGATGCCGAGGGCGCGCCCCGGCCACGCCTCTCCGCGCCGCTCACAGAACCCTGCCCAGCCGTCGCGGCACGGCGGGCACGGCGGGTCGAGGTCGCGCGACCAGCAGCCCAGCGCGGCCCACACGGCGACCCGGATGCCGCGCCGGAGCCCCGGCCAAGAGCCCTCCGCACCCGCCACTTCCAGTACCTCCCCCACCACCTCGTGCCCGGGCACGAACGGATACGTCGCTTCGGGCTCCAGCGAGAGGGAATCGCTCCCGGTGAGCAGGCTCGCGTCGGTGCCGCAGACGCCAGCCAGCCGCACCCGAACCGTGGCCCATCCCGCCCGCTCGGCCCGCGGGCGCGGCAATCGCGCGCGGTCGAGCGGAGCGAGTTCCACCGACCACGCGCGGCGCGCCCAGCGGTAGACGCTTCGGGAGAGGAGATAGCGGAAGACCTCGTGGCGGAAGAGCAGCGCCTCCATCTCGCCGCCCGGCCGCGCGGGACTGCGCTGCGGAGCGCCCTCGCCAGGCGCGGCTGCCGTCGCCCGAGCCTCAGCCATCGATCGGCTTCTCATACAGCCGGTACGTCTTGAGCGGCGTGCAGCCCAGGGCGGCGACCACGCGCTTGACCTCCTCGTTGCCCTCGCGCACGAGCGACACCTCGCCGTAGCGCACGCCGTGGCGCCGGCACCCCTCGGCGACCTCCGCCGCGAGCCGCACGGCGATCCCCCGCCCGGTGTATCCGGGACGCACGCCGAGGAGCACGAATCGGGCGCCGCGCACCCGGGGCAGCGCGCGCACCAGCCGCAGCCAGCCGAGCGGCCAGAGCCGGCCGCGCAACGGGCGCAGCGCCTCGTTCGCATCGGGCAGGGCGAGCCCGAATCCCGCCGCGTAGCCGTCGGCCTCCGCGACCCGGACGAGCTCGGGCGCCAGGAAGGGCCGGAACTGCTCCGCCCGCGCGCGGAACTCGTCCCACGACATCGGCACGAACCCCCACACGGCGTCGAAGCTCGCGTTGTAGAGATCGTGCAGCACGCGGCACTCCTCGTCCCAGCGGCGGGGATCGACGGGCCGCAAGGTGACCGCGCGCCCGGCACCGCGCTCGGCGGCCCGCACGATGCGCGCCGCCGCCGGGGCGAGTCCCATCGCCGGCAACCACCGGTAGGACCGGTAGTCGGTGCGCGCCGTGTATCCGGCCCCTTCGATGAGCGCCGGGAGGTAGCGGGGATTGTAGGGAGAAAGCAGCATGGGGGGCGAGTCGAACCCCTCGACGAGAGCGCCCACCTCGTCATGCGTGGAGAGGTTCACGGGGCCGAGCGCGTGCCGGAGGCCGCGGCCGCGCAGCGCCGCCGCGGCCGCTTCCAGCAGGCCACGCGCCGCCTCGGGATCGTCGGCGCATTCGAAGAAGCCGAAGAACCCGGAGCCAGGCAGCCAGCGCTCGGCGAACGCCGGATCCTCGATCGCGGCCACACGGCCTACCACCCGCCCGTCGCGGCGCGCCAGGTAGCGGCGGGTCCAGCGCCCGCGCAGGGCGGGATTGCGCCGCTCGTCCCAGCGGGCGCGCTCCTCCCCGGGAAGCGGGGCGACCCACAACTCGTCGGCGGCATACAACGCATAGGGAAACGCGACAAAAGCGCGCTCGTCGTGCCGCCCGGATACCGCGTCGATGGCCAGCCGGCCCCCGCCCATGAGCCCACGCTAGGCCCGCGCGTTTGAGCTGTCAATTCGCGCTCGGGGGTGCGAGAATCTTCCCCGGCCTCGGAGCGCCGGGTGCGATGTCGGCCGGCGCGTCGTCCGGACCCCGCAGGAAGGGAAGTGCCATGATGGGCGTGCGTTCGCCGCGACCCCGCATCCTCCTGATCGGCCCCACCGCTCTCGATCGCGCCGGCCGGCCGATCAAGCAGGCCAGGCTCTACCTTCCCGGCCTCACGCTGCCGATGCTCGCGGCGGTCACGCCCCCCCACGTCGAGCTGCGCCTGGTCTTCGAATCGGTGCACCAGATCCCGCTCGACGAGCCCTGGGATCTCGTCGGACTCACGGGCATGGGGTCCGGCATCGTGGGAGCGTGGCGGCTCGCCGACGAGTTCCGCGCGCGCGGCGTCCCCGTCGTCATCGGCGGGGTCGCGGCGAGCCTGGCGCCTCCCGAGTGGACGCTGGCGCACGCCGACGCGATCGTGATCGGCGAGGCCGAGGAAGTCTGGCCCCGGGTGGTCGCCGATTTCGAGGCGGGCCGTCTCGCCTCGATCTACCGCGCCGAGCGCGTCCCCCCCATCGACACCCTCCCGGAGCCGCGCTACGACCTGCTCGACGCCTCCCGCCTGGGCTGGTGGCGGCCCGTGCAGGCCACACGCGGTTGCCCGTACTCCTGCACCTTCTGCTCGGTCACGGCGTTCCACGCCGGCGGCTACCGGACGCGCCCCGTCGACCAGGTGGTCCGCGATGTCCGCCTCGCCCAGCGCGGCGGGACCCGCTACATCGCCTTCATCGACGACAACATCGGTGTCGACTGGGACTACTTCGCCGCCCTCTGCGAAGCGCTGATCCCGGAGAAGATCGTCTGGATGAGCCAGTGCAGCCTGCAGATCGCCGAGCGTCCGGCCATGCTCTCCTTGGCGCGCCGCAGCGGCTGCCGCCTGCTCTCCTTCGGGATCGAGTCGACGAGCGAGGCGAGCCTGCAGCTGGTCGAGAAGCCGTGGAATCGCCCGGAGCGCTACGGCGAGGCGGTCCGCGCCATCCGCTCGCACGGCATCGACGTGTCGACCGAGATGATCGTCGGCTTCGACGGCGACGACGACACGGTCTTCGAACGCACCTTGCGGTTCATCGTCGACAACGAGATCTCGCTGCCGCGGGTGCACATCCTCACCCCGGTGCCCGGCACGCCCCTCTACCAGGAGCTCGAGCACGAGGGCCGCATCCTGCACCGCGACTTCAGTCTGTACACGGGCGGGCGCGCCGTGTTCCGCCCGCGCCACCTCACGCCCGAGCAGCTCGAGGCCGGCTTCTGGGAGATGTACCAGAACCTGTTCACCTGGCGCGGGATGTGGAAGCGGCTACACCGTAACCACGCCTCCCTGGGGCCGCGCCTGCGCGCCTTCGTGGCGGGCGTGAACCTGCACTACCGCAGCCACCTGGCCCACGGGATCACCCCGGGGATCGTCTAGCACGGAGGGACGATGCGAGTCCTGCTGGTCCGCCCGCCGGTGCCGCGGCACACCATGGGGCTCAAGCACGTGATGATCTGCGAGCCCCTCGAGCTCGAGTACGTGGCCGCCGGCTGCGTCGGCCACGAGGTCGAGATCCTCGATCTCATCCTCGAGCGCGGCTACGAGCGGCGGCTGCGCCGCTTCCGCCCCGACGTGATCGGCACCAGCGCCTACGTCACCGGCGTGAACGAGGTCATCCGACTCTGCCGCATCGCCAAGCGGTGGAATCCCGCGTGCCTCACGGTGGTCGGCGGGGTCCACGCCGCCGGCGCCCCGGAGTCGTTCGCGGACCCGGCTGTCGACTGCGTCGTCCTCGGGGACGGGACGACCACCATGCCCGAGGTGCTTGCCGCGCACGCCGCCGGCCGGCCGCTGGCGACCGTCCCGGGTCTGGCGCTGCCGCGCGGCGAGGCGGTGGTGCTCTCACCGCCGCGGCCGTACATGCCCGACCCGGACTCCCTCCCCTTTCCGCGGCGCGACCTGGTGGCCCACCTGCAGCACCGTTACTACTACCTCTTCCACCGGCCGGTGGCGATCGTGAAGACGACCTGGGGCTGCTGGTACCGCTGCAACTTCTGCTACACCTGGCGGGTGACCGGCGGTCCCGCCTACTCGCGCAGCCCGGAGTCGATCGCCGCCGAGCTGGCGACCATCGCGGCCGAGGACGTCTACATCGTCGACGACATCTTCCTGACGCAACCGGAGCGCCTGGCGCGTCTCGCCGCGCTGCTGCGGGAGCACGGCATCCGCCTGAAGTACCTCGCCTACGCGCGCGCCGACTTCATCGCCGAGAACGAGGCGATCGTCGCCGAATGGGCGGCCCTCGGCCTCACCGCCGTGTTCATCGGCCTCGAGGCCGCCACCGACCCCGAGCTCGACGCGATGGCCAAGCACACCACGGTGGAGCAGAACCGCGAGGCCATGGCCATCCTGCGCCGCCACCGCATCGACACCTACGGCTCGATCATCACGCAGCCCGACTACGGGCCCGAGGATTGGGAGCGGCTGTGGCGGTTCATCGACGAGAGCGGCCTCTACTACCTCAACATATCGCCGCTCACCCCGCTGCCCGGCACGGACGTCTGGGAGCAGCAGCGCGACCGCCTGACCGTGAGCCCCCGGGCCCACGGCCTCTTCGACCTGAGCCACATCCTGCTCCCGACCCGCGTGCCGCTGCGCGAGTACTACCGCTCCCTGGTCCGCCTCTACGTGCGGACCGCGGTCAACATCCGCCGGGCCGACCGGCTTACGCTGCGCACGCGGCCGCCGGTGTGGTCGCCGCGCTATCTGCGGCTGTGGATCGGCACGCTGCGGATCTGGCGGCAGATGCGGGGCGCCCACAAGCACCATCGCCCGCGGGAGCTGGCCCGGGCCATGGAGCGCGGCCCCGCCTGGCCCGGGCTGGCCCGGCCTCCGGAGCCGATGCGCCAGACGACTCCCCCAGCGCCCGCCGTGCCGGCCGAGCCGATCGGCCGCCGGGCGGGCAGCGCGTGAGGTGACGATGGACGAGTCCCCGGCCACCCTCATCCCGCAGGCCCGCCCCGAGACCCGGTACGCGCCGGGCGTGGTCGAGGATCCCTTCGGGGGCTTCTTCGACGATCCCGGGGGATGGACCGCCCCGGTCGGCGGGCTGCTCGACGTGGCGGCGGCCAGACGCTGGTTCGACGTCGTGGGCTGGGGCGTGCGCACCCGCCTCTACTCCTACCAGCAGGCCCTGAGGCGCCTGGACGGGGCGCACGTCGAGCTCCAGGGCCGCACGCTCTTCATGTTCTCCTCCTACGACTACCTCGATCTCATCGGCCACCCGGACATCAACGCCGCCGCCGTCGCCGCCGTCGGGCAGTACGGGACCGGCACCGGCGGTGTGCGCCTGCTGACCGGGACGAACGCCCTGCATCGCGAGCTCGAGGCCGATCTCGCGGCCTTCAAGCAGACTGAGGCCGCCCTCACTTTGAGCTCGGGCTACGCGGCCAACGTCGGCGGCATCGCCGCGCTGTTCGGACCGCGCGACCTGGTCCTCGCCGACGAGTACATCCACCGCAGCGTCCTCGAGGGCTGCCACGTGACGCGCGTGCCAGTCCGGACCTTCGCCCACAACGACGTCGGCTCGCTGCGCTCGGCGCTCGAGGCGACCGCCCAGGTTCGCCGCCGACTGATCGCCGTCGAGGGCGTCTACTCGATGGACGGCGACGTCTGCCCGCTCCCCGAGATCGTCGCGCTCAAGGAGGAGCACGCGGCTTTCCTGCTCGTCGACGAGGCCCACACGCTCGGCCTGCTGGGGGCCACCGGCCGCGGCCTCAACGAGCACTTCGGCCTGCCCGGTTCCTGCGCCGAGATCTGGACCGGATCGCTGTCGAAGACCATCCCGGCAACCGGCGGATACATCGCCGGGTCGCGCGAGCTGGTCATCTACCTCCAGCACGGCGTCGCGCCGTTCATGTTCTCGGCCGCTCTCTGTCCCGCGTCGACCGCCGCCGCGCGGGCGGCCCTGGCGGTCATGGCGCGCGAGCCGCAGCGAATCGCACGGCTGCGGCGCAACGCCGACCGGCTCCGGGAGGGGCTCGCAGCCCAGGGCTGGGACATCGGCCGCTCGAGCACGGCTCTGGTGCCGGTGATCGTCGGGGACGACGTCGAGGCCTATCGCCTCGCCCGCCGTCTCCTCGACGCGGGCGTGTTCACGACGGCCATCGTCCCCCCGGCAGTGCCCCCGGGCAGCGCGCGCCTGCGCCTCTGCGCTACCGCCGCCCACACCTCGGAAGACCTCGAGGAGGCGCTGCGCGCGTTCGGCGCGGTGCGGGCGTGAGCGGTCCCTCCTGCCGCGTCTTCGACGACCTGGACGAGATCGATCCCGGGGAGTGGGATTCGCTCTTGGAGCCCGGGGACCTGCACGCGGCCTTTCGCTTCCTGCGGACCTGCCGCCACGCGGGCATCGCCGACGCGACCTACCGCTACTTGCTGGTGGACGACGGCGGACGCTTAGCGGCGACGGCGGCCCTGACTTGCCTGACGGTCGCGCTCGACTTGCTCGCCCCGCGCGCCGTGCGCGCCGTGGCGCGAGTGGGCCGCGCGATCCATCCCCCTTTCCTGCGCCTGCGCGTCCTGTTTTGTGGGCTCCCCGTCTCCCTCGGAGGCTCGTGCCTCCGCCTGGCGCCCGATGCGAATCCCGGCCGCGTGCTGCCGCTCGTCACGGGCGCCATGGAGGAGTTCGCCCAGGCGCAGGGCGCGGGACTGCTCTGCTTCAAGGAGCACACCGAGGCCGAGTGCGCGCCGCTCGACGGTCTGCGGAGCTACGGCTACTTCCGCGCGCCCAGCCTGCCCGCCTCGTACCTGCCGATCGAGTGGCCGGACTTCGACGCGTACCTCGCGGCCATGCGTTCAGGCTACCGCCGGCAAGTGCGCGCCAGCCTCGCCGCACGGAGCACGCGTGGCCTCACCTTCCGAATCGTCGAGGACTGGGCCGCCGAGTGCCCCGGGATCCACGCCCTCTACGAGCAGGTGATGGAGCGGGCCGAGTTCCAGCTGGAGCGCCTGCCGCTCGCCTTCTTCGAGCGCCTCAACGCCGAGTTCGGATCCGGCGCGCGCGCCCTGCTCCTCGAACGGGACGGGAGGCTCGAGGCCGCGGCGATCCTGATCTACGCTCCGCGCGTGCTCACCTTCCTGCTGGCCGGTATCGACTACGCGCGCAACCGCGCCGACCGCGCCTACCAGAACCTGGTCGCGGAAGTGGTGGCCGAAGCGATCCGCTGTGGCGCCGCCCGGCTCGAGCTGGGCCAGACCGGCTACGCCCTCAAGTCCCGCCTGGGTGGCCTCCCCGATCCCCGGTGGATCTATCTGCGACACCGGCGGGGCCTCACGCATCAGGCATTGCGTGCGGCCTCGGGGCTGCTCTTCCCGGCCGTGCCGACCCCGGCTCGCCGCGTCTTCGCCGCGCCGGCCGGTGCGGCCGGCCGACCATGATCGCCGGGTCGCCGCCCACGCCGCGGGCCGCCCTTTTGCCCGGCCTGGCCCGGCGGCTGATGACCACCGCGGTGGGGATGTCGGCGCTCGCGTACCTCATCACCACCGAATACGGGCTCGCCGCCGCCGCCGGCGTGGCGCTGTTCGCGGCCGGATACGAGTACCGCTCGATCACCGTGCCGAGTGGGCGGGCGCGCGGCCGCCTCGCCGGCGGTCTCGGAGCCGTGGGCGCAGGCGGGGTGGCAATGCTCCTGGCCCCCTGGCCGCTTGCCGCGGCCGGGCTCGCCGTCGGCGCGGCCGCCTGGATGGTCCTGGGGATGGTGCCGGCACGCCGCTCCGGCACGGGTGTCGGCGCCGGCCCGGCCGTCGCGCTTCGCGGGGCGCTCTATTTCGGGGCGCTCCCGGCCTTCCTCCTCCTGCTGCAGCGGTCCGGAGGCGAGCACGCGAGCTACTGGGTATGGCTCGCGCTCGCGGTGAGCTGGGGTGGCGATGTCGGCGGCTACCTGGCGGGGCGGCTGTGGGGAAGGCGGCCGCTCGCTCCCCGGGTGAGTCCCCGCAAGACGGTGGAGGGCGCGCTCGGCGCCCTCCTCCTGGGCACGGGGCTCGGGCTGGCGGTGTGGAGCACCGACCGCGCCGCGCTGCCGCTCGCCACGCTGGCCTGGCTCGCCCCGACCACGCAGTCGCTCTCGCAGGCCGGCGATCTCCTCGAGTCGCGGCTGAAGCGCCTGTGCGCGGTCAAGGACAGCGGCGGTGTCCTCCCCGGTCTCGGCGGGATGCTCGACTGCGTCGACGGTCTCTGCCTCGCCGCACCGTGGCTCTACTTCGCCTCGGGACTGGCGTGGCGATGACCGAGCCCCGAGCCGCCCCCGGAGACACGCGATGATCCGCGCCGATCACCTGACTCTCTCGCGGCTCCTTCTGCTCCCGGTCCCGATCGCGATGCTCTACCAGGAGACGACCGCCTGGCGCGCCGCCGCGCTCGCCGCCTTCGTGCTGCTCGGGCTCACCGACGTGCTAGACGGGCCGCTGGCGCGCCGCTACGGTCCGACGCGGATCGGCGAAGCCCTCGACATCGTCGCCGACCGGGCCTTCCTCGCGACGGTCTACTCGGTCTTTGCAGACCTCGGAATCATCTCCCTGCCGGCCGCCATCCTGATCCTCACCCGCGAGTATCTGGTGCTCGGCCTGCGTGATCTCCCCGCGGTGACCGCGCGAACCGGCGCGGCGGGAAAGCTCCGCACGACGGTGCAGATGTACGGGGCGGGCCTGCTCCTGCTCCTGTGGATCCCCGCGGGCCGGTGGTGGATCGCCGGGCTCCTGGTCGCCGCCCTTGCGGGCGCCGCGGCGCACCTCTTCGGCGCGTGGCACCGGCACCGCCGCGGCGACTGGCGCTCCCTGTGGGGCCTGGGACTCGTGGGGTCACTGCTCGCCGTCCACCTCCTCCTTCCGGCCCGGGACACGATGCGGTACGCGACTGCGCTGATTCTGTCGGTGACCCTGGCGACCGCGGCCGTCTACGCATGGAAGGCGCGGCCCGAGATCGCCGCAGGGCTCTCCCAGCGCCCCTTGGAGTTGCTCCGGCTCGCGGGCACGACCCTCGTGATTCCCATCGTGTGGGCGCCGCTGCTCGCGTGCGGCCCCCCGCTCTCCTTGGCCGTGGCCGCACTGGCCGCGCTGGAACTGGCGCGCCTCGTCCTCGCCAGCGACCTCGCCCGCGCCGGCGTCTCCGCGGGAGCGGGGCGCGAGATCGCGCGGTTGGCCGTGCTCGCCGCGGCCGGCAGCGCCGTCCGGATGCTCGCGGGGTCGAGCGGGGCCAGCACCGCTGCTTTGCTGGTCACCATCGCCCTGTGCGCCGTAACCGCCCTCGAGGCCGCCGCCCGGTTAAGCCACTGCGCTCGGCGGGAACTTCCCTAGGGAGATCGGCCTTGGGTGCCTTCGGGCCGCGCAGCGCCCGCGCGGTGCCCCGAGAAGCAGCAAAGCCCGCGCGGCTGACCTCGCCGGCGGGCTTGCTTCACTTTGGTAGCGCTACGGGGATTCGAACCCCGGTTTGATGGCTGAGAACCACCCGTCCTCACCCCTAGACGATAGCGCCACCTCGGCGGTTTTGCGCGATTATATCGAGGCCGCCGCGGGCGTCAAGACCGCGGCGGCCCCGCCGCCCCGTGGAGCGCCCAGCGACGCGCGGCCCTTCCTAGATCCCCGCGTCGATGATGGCCAGCAACTTGCCGCTGGTCACCGTCAGGCTGTAGTCCCCGGACGCCCCCATGATGTACACGGTGAACGAGCCGTCGCCCTTGACCTCCTGCTCGAGGAGCTGCTTGCCCTCGGCGGTCAGCAGCTCGGCCGACCGGTCCCAGCTGACCCGCAACTGCTCCTGCGGCCCGAGGTCCAGCGGCCCCCAGGCCAGCACGCCGTTGGCGCGCACGTCGGCGTCGGTCGTGTAGGTGGTCAGCGTCGGGGTCAGCCAGATCTGCACCTTGAGCGGCTCGGCCTTGTTGTTCTTGACGTAGCCGAGCAGCGCCTCATCGGCGAGCGCCTTGATGTCTTCCTTGTGCTCGTTGTAGTCGTCTTCCTCGTTGAGATCGACCTGCACGCCGACCACGGCGCTCGGGCTGGTTATATTCACCGTGCCCAGGTCGTAGGAGACCATGAACTGGCCCGAGGTCAGGATGCAGCCCGAGGCGGCCAGCGCCAGCAGCACGGGAATCGTTCGCAGGATCTTCATGGCGCCCTCCCCTCGCTAGAACTTCAGCAGGTTGTAGTTCACCCCGACCGTCAAGTTGCCGAACTTGCGCGAGGTGTCACCGGTGACCACCATGTTGAGCTCGCCGCGCGCCTGCAGCGAGAGCTTCTGCAGCACGGCGAAGCCGACTCCGAGGCCGAAGTTGAATCCGACCTCGTCGATGTCGGCGCTGCCGGCGCGCGTCAGGTGGTTGTAGCCGATGCCGACGTACGGCAGCAGCTGGAAGCCGGGGCTGCTGGGGGACCCGAGCATCACGTTGCCCCCGAACGCGGTCATGTCGAAGCCGTCGCGCGTGTAGGTCTCCCCGTCGAGCGTCGCCTCGCCTTCGCCCATGGCGGAGCCGGCGAAGTAGGGCTCGATGGTGATCAGCGGCAGCACCTCGACGGGCACCCGGGCTCCGTAGGTGGACCCGGTGCCGACGTCGTCCTGGACGATCGGGAAGCTGGCGCCGCCGAAGACCCCGACGCCGATGCGCCCCCCCGCCGTGGCGAGGGTGGGTGCGAGCGCCACGAGGATCGCGGCGAGCCACAGGGCACGTCTCATGGGCACCTCCACTGGACGGTAGCTGGCTGGCCGCGTTTCCCGTCCATCCGGCCAGCCGACGGTCCTGGTACGCGTGGGACGATAGCAGGGTCCCCGCCGCCGTCAAGCACGCAGGCCGCCGGAGCAGACTCCGACGGCCCGCGTTGAAGATGGCTGCCCGGCAAGGATTCGAACCTCGACTAACTGGTCCAGAGCCAGCCGTGCTACCGTTACACCACCGGGCAGCAAATCGTGCCGGAGACGCGCGTCTCCGGCTCTTCTGTCGTTATCGGCGCCCCGAGGTTATGAATTCACCGACGCGGGTGTCAAGCACCCGCCGCGCCGCAGTGCGCCCCCCGGGCTAGCGCCCGACGACGAGACGGGCGACGACGCCGAAGTGATCGGACGCCCATATTCCGTCCCGGCCCGGATCCCGGAAGATGACGTCGGCCGACCGCGGCGTGAGGGACAGCGCGCCCTGGCGAGAGACGAAGATGTAATCGATGCGGAGGGGCGGATGGCCGAGCGCCCGGTTCAGCGTCGCCGTCGGCTCGCCGCCCGCCCCGGGGTTCGCGGCCGCGAAGACATCGAGAAACCGACCCTCCAGAAGCCGCATCTCCGGAGACTCCGGCGCGGCGTTGAAGTCGCCCGCCAGCACGACGGCTTCCCCGCCGCGCGTGGCGGCGATGAAGCCGAGGAGATCGCGGATCTGCGTGGCCCGGATGGCCGCGCCCTCGAACGTGTGGTGGAGATGCGTGTCGTAGACGTCGAGCGGCCGGCCCATGAAGTCGATGCGCAGGTGGGCGACCGTGCGGTAGTCGTCGCGCGGATCGAGCGCCTTGCCGCCCGCGTGCAGCACCCGGTGCCGGGTGAGGATCGCGTTGCCGTAGCGGCGGACGCTGGTGTCGCTGTCCACGGAAGTGAAGTGAGCCTGGAAGCCGAGGCTGTCGGCCAGTGCGCGGGCTTGGTTCGGAAGCGTGGCGTGCTGGAGCACCTCCTGCAGGCAGACGACATCGGGGCGCAGCGCGCGCAGCCCCTCCACGATCTTCGCCAGCCGTCGCGGCCAGTCGGCCTGGTCGTGCCAGAGGTTGAGCGTGACCACCGTGAGGGTGTCGGGCTCGGCGGCCTGCGCCGCGCCCGGCACGGGCGCCAGGGCG
>CAYLSO010000034.1:0-6538 GCA_964386525.1 uncultured bacterium | reverse complement strand
GTCGAGGTCGTGGTGGACCGCGACCGCTCGGCCCGCTACGGCCTCTCCACCGCGCAGGTGGGCACCGCGGTGGCCATGTTCTTCCGCGGGCGGCCGCTGTCGCGCTACCGCGGCCCCGAGGGCGAGGTCGAGGTGCAGGCGCGGCTGGCCGAGGAGGACCGCTCGAGCCTCGAGCAGCTCAAGGACATGCCCATCCTGTCCGCCGGCGGCGAGGTGGTGCCCCTGGGGGCGGTGGCCGACTTCCGCCGCGTGCGCACGCCGGCCAGCGTCGAGCGCCAGCAGCGCCGCTCGGTGCTCTCGGTCACCGGCACCTACGACTCCAAGAAGGGCGGCGAGATGCGCAAGGCGGTGGCCGGGTCGCTCGACACGATGGGCTTCCCGCTCGGCTACTCGTGGTCGTTCGGCCAGGGTTTCGAGGAGGAGAGCGAGACGCAGAAGGAGATGCTCATCAACCTGGTGCTGGCGCTGGTGCTCGTCTACCTGGTGATGGCCAGCCTCTTCGAGTCGCTGCTGCACCCGTTCGCCATCATGCTGGCGCTGCCCTTCGCGTTCGTGGGCGTGGCGTGGATCTGCTTCCTCAGCGGCTCGCCGTTCAACCTGATGGCGCAGATCGGGCTGCTCATCCTGATGGGCATCGTGGTCAACAACGGCATCGTGCTCATCTACCACATCCACCAGCTGCGCGAGCGCGGGCTGGACCGGCGCGAGGCCATCCTGCAGGGCGCGCGCAACCGCATGCGGCCGATCCTCATGACCACGCTGACCACGGTGCTGGGGCTGATGCCGCTGGCCTTCGGGCAGAACCGGGTGGGGGACATCCTCTACTTCCCGCTGGCGCGGACGGTGATCGGCGGGCTGGTGGCCTCGACGCTCTTGACCCTGATCCTGGTGCCGTGCCTCTACACGCTGCTCGAGGACGGCTCCCGGCTGGTCAAGCGGGTGTGGGCGGGCGGACCGCGGGCGGCAGGCTAGTCGCTGCCCCGCGGGGGTGCGGCCTAGATCCTGGCCGGGAAGGCCCTCAGCCGCAGCAGGGTGAACAGGTCCCGCACCTGCTGGCCGAGGGTGGTCAGCGCCACGATCGAGACGATCGAGAGCAGCGACGTCAGCAGCGCGTACTCGATCAGATCCTGAGCGTCCTCACCGGCGATGAGATTGCGAAGCAGCGCCTTCATCCTTGAGCTCCCTTCCCCGGAAACCGCGTTCCGAGTGCGGTGACGACAGAGTCCGTCCTGCGTTCGTCGCGAGGGCTGCCGGGGCATGGCGCGAAGGGAGCCATCCCTGGCAACTGCCTCCTGAGCTCGGCGGGGGCCGCGGCCCACGGTGCGCGACGCCCGAGGCTGCGGGCGCCCGCCTACGCGGACCGATCAAGCGCCGACAGGCTAACAGTCGGGGCGGAGCGCGGCAACCCGAAAGTAGGGATCGCCCCGCGGGCTAGCGGCGGCTCGGAGGAACCGGCCGCGGCGCCCGCCGCCGCGAGCCTGGCGGCCGTCCCAGCAGCTCGCCCCAGGCGGCGAGGAAGCTGGTGACGAAGCCATGCTCCTCGGGCGGGGTGACGGCCAGGGGCGCCAGGGCAAGGGCCACCGCGAGGGCGACGTGGTAGCCCTCCGAGCGCGACTCAACCGCGCGCCGGTAGGCGGGATGCGCTTCGTTCACCCAGACCGTGGATTCGATGAGGCGCCCGAGCTCGATGTCGTCGGGGCGGCTCTCGAACTGGATGGCCAGACCGTAGCGGCCCGGCCGGCGCGGCCCGCGGCCATCGGGGAGGAGCGGGCCCGGGGGCGAGTCGCGGTCGACGGCTGGCGGCGGTGCGCTCTCTCCGGGCGGGGAGCCGGAGTCGCCCGCGTCGGTCGTCTCTGGCGGCACGGGCGACCCGGGCTCGGCCGAGCCGCTCGCCTTCGCGATGGCAGCGGCCACGAGCCCGCGCGCTTCCGTCTCGCCGGCTCCCGACCCCATCGGCAGCTTGCGCTGCCCGCCGGTTCGCCGTTCGACGAGCGCGGCCAGCAGCGGGAAGTCGGCGGCCAAATCGACCAGCACGCGTTCGAGATCGCGCTCCACCGGTCGCGCCACCCGGCGGTGCGCCGACTCGTCGGCATCGCGGGCGTCGCCCCACGCCGCCAGTTGCTGGGTCACCGCCTCCTGCGCGGCCTTGCGGTACGCGAGATAGGCGGCGCCGCGCGGCCCGGTGCGGATGAAGTCGGCCTTGTTGAGCGTCAGGGTGGAGGCGAGACCCGGCGCTTCGATCAGCCCACCGCAGCGTTCCGGCGTCTGGGGAGTGACTCCCAGCCAGTCCCAGCCGCGCTTGATGATCTTGCCGTAGGTGCTGACGGCCACGCCGCGCCGGTCCTCGGGCAGCGGATATGGGCTGCGGGCCAGATACCCCAGCGCGGACGGCTTGCGCTTGTGCGCCAGCCGGATGGCGATCGGCGCCTCCTCGCCCGCCGCGTCCACGCGCCGGACGAGCGCGGTGCCGTTCACGGAGAAGGTCACGCCCCGCGGATAGTGGGTGGCGAGCAACTCGTCGAAGCGCGCGTCGAAGAGCGGCTCGAAGTGGCGCCGCACCGCGGTCTCGATGAAACCGGCGTCGAGCAGCGGCGAGAGCGCGTTGGCCTGGCGCAAGCGCACCGCCGTGCCGCGTTCGGCGACCGCGTCCGGCGGCTCGATCCACTTCCACGGGGCCCGGTGGCGCGAGGCCAGGTGCCAGCGCGTGGCCACGTGCGTCTTGCCCCGGCGGGTTTCGGTCACGACCTCTTCGCACAACAGCAGTGCGAGCTTGATGCCGACCCCGGCGAAGCCGATCCCTTCGCCCCGCGTCTTGGAGCTGGCAGCGATGTCGTGATAGCGGGCCAGGTCGCGCCGCTGCATGCCGCGGCCATTGTCGGTCACGGTAAGCGTGGCGGTCGCCCCGTCGGTGGTGAAGGCGATCCGGTCGGCTCCCGAGTCGAGGGAATTGGCGACGATCTCCGTGAGGATGGTCTCTTCGAGGGAGCCGGGGTAGGCGTCCCGGAGGTCTTCCAGCAGGTGGTAGAGATCGACTCTGGTCTCGCCCATGTCCTCTCGCTCGACAGCGGGGTGCGAACGCGATGGGGCCGCCCGGCTTTCTAGGTCGCGCCCGCCCCCCGCAGGCAGTCGCGGTAGAAGGCCAGGATCTCCGGTCGCTCCAGGTCCGTCGCCATCTCCGTCACGCGGGGATCCGGGTAGCCCCGGTCCAGCCGCGCTCCCTGGCGGGTGATCATCCCCGCGACGTCCTCGCGATCGCGCGGCCGGGAGGAGACGATCTTGTGCAGGGCCAGGTCTTCCGCCGTGCGGATCTTCACCGGTCGGCCACCCATCGGAAAGGCCACGGCCCGCGCGATGGCCTCTTCTTCATAAGGCAGACCGGCGAGGATCAGGTCCACGCGCAGGCCGTCAGGGTCGCGGACCGGGATGACACTCGTCCGCTGCGCGAAGGCCGGCGGGTCCGGCGGCAGGACGCGGTAGTGGCCGGAGACGCTCGCCAGGAAGGCCGACAGGCGGACGAGGGCGGTCTCGATCCCGTTCATCGGGAGCGTCTCGCGCGTGCCAGGGCGGTGCGAATCTCGGAGAGGTGCCGCCAGTGTTCCTCGGCGGACCTCTCGGATTGCCATGCGGGATCCTCCCGCCGCGCCGTCTCCCACGCCGCCCACATCCAGGCCAAGGCGGAGGAGAGGTCTTCGGCAAGGTCTCGAAGCTGCGCCGCCTCCCAGTCGTGGAAGCGCTGCCACTGCTCTTCGCGGTCTCTCCAGCCGAGCGCCATCCGACCTCCCGGGGATCCTGTCGGACCCTCAGACTAGCACTTTGGCGGGCCCACCGGGACGCCGTCCCGCCGGGCCGCCGGGGCGCGCCATGCGCCCGCAAGAGAGCCTCCGGCACACCCTTGCCTCGGCCGGCCCCGGGCGGGTACACTGCGCCTCGGCCGTGACCCGCGCGTGACGTGAGCCGCGGCCAGCGGAGAGATGTCCGAGTGGTCGAAGGAGCACGACTGGAAATCGTGTAGGCGCTAAAACCGCCTCGAGGGTTCAAATCCCTCTCTCTCCGCCAGTCGTACGGGAGGAGCGGGGCCGGGGCCTTCGCGGCGCGGCCCGCGCGGCGACGCACTCCGGGCTTCTTCCGCAGATCTCGAAGGTGGGGATGTAGCTCAGCTGGGAGAGCACCTCGTTCGCAACGAGGGGGTCGGCGGTTCGAATCCGCTCATCTCCACCAACCCACCGTGGCGGGCCGCAGCGGTCCGCCCGGAACGTTTGCGGCCGGCGTTCGGTGCGCAGCGAGGGGCGGCAGGACGGCCAGGTCCCGCGCGACCGGAGTTTGTGAACCCCGTCAGGACCGGAAGGTAGCAGCGGTAAGCAATCCCTTCGGAGTGCCGCGGGTTCCCTGGTCGTCTTGGCGCCCCCGGCGCGTGCGGCAGCCCGCCGCACGCGATACCCGGGACGCCTGCGGGCGCCCCGGCGCCGGTCCCGCTGGGCGGGGCCGATGACGGAAGAGTGATGGAACACCGCGCCCTCGCCCTCGAGTACCGCCCGCAGCGCTTCGACGAAGTGAAGGGCCAGCACCACGTCACCGCCGTCCTGGCGCGCGCCCTGGCGCACGGTCGCGTCCACCACGCCTACCTGTTCAGCGGCCCGCGCGGCGTCGGCAAGACCACCACGGCGCGCATCCTGGCCAAGGTCCTCAACTGCCCCAACGTCACCGACGGCGTGCCGTGCAACGCCTGCGACACCTGCCGCGACATCACGGCCGGCGTCGCGCTCGACGTGCAGGAGATCGACGGCGCCAGCAACCGCGGGATCGCCGATGTGCAGCAGCTGCGCGAGAAGGTGCGCTTCACTCCGGCCGGCGGGCGCTACAAGATCATCATCATCGACGAGGTGCACCAGCTCTCGGCCGACGCCTTCGCCGCCCTGCTCAAGACGCTCGAGGAGCCGCCGGCGCACGCCGTCTTCGTCTTCGCCACCACCGATCTGCTCAAGCTGCCCGACACCATCCGCTCGCGCTGCCAGCGCTACGACTTCGGCCGCCTGCCGCTGCCGGCGGTGGTCGAGCGGCTCAAGCAGATCACCGGGCGCGAGAGCGCGCGCGGCGAGAAGGTGGAGGTCACCGACGCGGCCGCCTTCCTGCTGGCACGCAAGAGCGAGGGCTCGATGCGCGACGCGGTGAGCGCGCTCGACCAGATCCTGTCCACCGGGGTGACCCGGGTGGACGAGGCCGCGGTCAACGAGGTGCTGGGGCTGGTGAGCCGCGAGGTGTTCTTCGCGCTCGGCGACACCATCCTCGGGCGCAATCCCGAGGGCGCCTTGGCCGCCCTGCACGCCGCCTACCGCGACGGGGCCGAGCCGCGCGACCTGGCCGATGGCCTGCTCGAGCACCTGCGCAGCATCCTGGTGCTGCGCGTCGATCCGGCCGCCGAGGACCTGCTGGCCGCCACGCACGGCGAGCGCGACCGCTTCCTGGCGCAGGGCGCCGGGCACGACACGCCGGACCTGCTGCGCCTCATGCGCATCGTGAGCGAGGCGCTGGGGGCGATGCGCGAGAGCGCGCAGCCGCTCACGCACCTGGAAGCCGCCGTGGTCGAGATGGCGTGCCTCGAGCCGGGTGTGCGGCTGGCCGCGATCCTCGACAAGCTCGGCGTGCTGGAGGGTCCGGGGCGCGGGCCGGGGCCGTCGGGCGGTGGCGGGGGCGGTGGGGGCGGTGGTGGTGGCCGGTCGCGCGGGCCGGTTCCTCCGGCCGCTCCGCCGGCGACGCGCGGCCCGGCCAAGCCGGTCAAGAAGGGGCTCGACGTCTACGGGCCGGACGTGCACATCGCAGGGGCGGGAAACGGGGCGGCTGTGGCCGAGGGGCCGGGCGGCGAGCCGGCCGCGGCCGAGGCGGCCGCGGTCGAGGCGGCCGTCTCACGAGCGGCGGCCGTCGAGGTGGCGGTGGCCGTACTCGAGGCCGGCAGCGAGGACGACCCGGCTGGCGCCAGGATCGACCCGGATGGCGTCGGGATCGACCCGGATGGCGTAGACAGCGACCCGCCCGGCGTGTGGGAGGCGGTGGTCGCCCGCGTCAAGGACCGCAAACTCATGGTCGGCGTCTTCCTCGAGGAGAGCCGGCGCGTGGGGTGGGACGGCAACCGGCTCTCCCTGGCCGCCGACGAGGTGCATCGCAGCCTGCTCGAGGCGCGCGAGAACCGCGAGCTGCTCGGCGAGATCCTGAAAACCGCCTACGGCCGCCCGGTGACTGTGCGTTTCGTGGACAAGAAGGAAGCACCGGCGGCGGCGCGGCGCGCCGCCGTGCTGGCACCCGCCCCGCCTCCGTCCGCCGCGCCTCCGCTCGCCGCGCCTCCTTCTGCCTCCACGCCGGAGACCGGGCGCGTCAGAGTGGTCCGCCCGACCGCTCCGGCGGCGCCCGCGCCCGCCCCGCTCGCAGCCGCGCTGGCGGCGGTTGCCCCGGAGCCATCCGCCGCGCCGGCGGCGGCGGTTGCCCCGGAGCCGTCCGCTGCGCCGGCGCCGGCGGTTGCCCCGGAGCCATCCGCCGGGCCGGAGCC
>CAYLSO010000033.1:0-14703 GCA_964386525.1 uncultured bacterium | reverse complement strand
GGGGCGGATCGCGGTCGCCGAGGTGGTGATCAACACCCACGCGGTGGCCAGCATGATCCGCACCGGCAACAGCCACAAGCTCGACTCGGCCATCCAGACGGGGGGCGCGGCGGGCATGCAGAGCCTCGACGGGGCCCTGCGTGACCTCGTCCGGGAGGGGACCATCACCGGCGAGGAAGCGCACGCGCGCGCCTTCGACAAGGCTCAATTCGAGCATCTGGTCGCCGGAGAGCGGGGCGCGGCGCGATAGGCAAAGGAGGCCCGGACCGTGAGTCGCGGCCGGGCGGGAGGAACCCCTTGAAGCACCCAGCCAGACAATCCTGGATCGCGGGCTCCGGGTATCCCGGGCTCGTGATGGCCGTCGCCATCGGCTTCCTGATCTATCTGGGAGCCCGCTACCCGGACGTGGAGCTGGCGCAGTCGTCCGCCAGCACCGTCGTCCTCTGGCTGGCGATGGTCGTCGTCGCGGCCATCTCTCCGATCCCGCTGCCCCGCGCCCAGGTCTCCGTCAATCTGTCGCCGGCGCTCGAGTTCGCCGGCATGCTGCTGTTCGGGCCGCTGGCCGGGTGCTGGATCGCCGTTCTGGCGCGCCTCATGTCCAACGCGGTGAGCAAGTGGAATCCGCTGGCGGGAAGCCTGGCGAAGCTGGGGCAGTCGATCCTCGCCGTCGGCGCGTCGGGCATCGTCTATGTGGACCTGGGCGGGCGCCTGGGCGCCGGGGTGCTCGACTCCGGCGGCCAGGTGCTCCCCGTCCTGGCGGCGGGCGCCACCTATCTGGTGGTCAAGTCCCTTCTGGCTGCCGTCCAGGGGTGGCTCGGGGCGCGCCGCGTGGCGACCACGTCGTGGTGGGCGAGGCTGTTCATGGTCTCCGGGATGGAGGCCGTGGTGCTGCCGTTCGGCGTGCTCCTGGCGGTGACGCAGGTGCGGATCGGCCCGGTCGGCGTCGCGCTGTTCCTCATCCCGTTGCTCTTCGCCCGCTACAGCTCGCGGCTGTGGCACGAATCGAAGACCGCCCACCTGGAGACCGTCCGCACGCTGATGTCGGCCATCGACGCCGCCGATCCGTTCACCTGGGGCCTCTCCTACCGCATCTCCAAGATGAGTCTGCGCGTGGGGCGGCATCTCGGGCTCTCGAACCGCGACCTGGAGGAGCTCGAATACGCCGCTCTCCTGCACGACATCGGCCGCACGGCGATCAAGCGGGACATCCTGTTCAAGCCCGGCCGCCTCACCGAGCGGGAACAGGCCGCGCTGCGCACCCACCCGCGGGTGGGCTGGGAGATCCTCTCGCGGATCCACTTCTTCCCCGGAGCCGCCGAGGTCGTGCACGCGCACCACGAGCAGCCCGACGGCAAGGGCTACCCGTGCGGCCTGGCGGCGGGCGAGATCCCGGCCGGCAGCCGGATCATCATGGCGGTGGCCGCCTTCGACGCCCTGACCTCGGACCGCCCGTACCGGCGCGGCCTCTCTCCCGACGCGGCCTTCGAGGAGCTCCTGCGGCACTCCGGCTCGCAGTTCTTCCCGGACGTGGTGGAAGCGCTCATCCACCTCTATGCGCGCGGCCAGCTCTTCGAGGAGTTCGAGCCCCAGATGCTCGCCGCGTACGCCGACGGCCAGGGCAACTCGCGCGCCATCGAGGAGCACCTGCGGCGGACCCGGGCCGAAGCGCCCGTGCCCGAGAAGCGCGGGGCCGAGGCCGGCGGCGCGCCGGCCGCGAACGACAGCGGGTCGCCGCCGGTCCGCCCGGCAGCCGAGCCGGAACCCGTCTTCCTGGAGAGGGCGATCCCCCTCGATGACGCCGGCGGCCGCGAGTTGGTCGTCGCCGCGATGTCCGACCTCGGCTGCGTGCGCGGCAACAACGAGGACAGCTTCGGCGTGTTCGAGGCGCAGGCCCCGCGCAAGGGCTGCCTCATGGTCATCGCCGACGGCATGGGCGGCGCCGCCGCCGGAGAGGTGGCGAGCCGCATGGCGGTGGACGTGGTCGGCGAGCACTACCTGGCGGACCGCGGCCGCCGCCGGGCGCAAGAGTCCATCCGCACCGCCATCCAGCGGGCGAACCGCTCGGTGCACGAGCACTCGACCGCCGAGCCGGGGGCCAGCGGCATGGGGACCACGTGCACGGCCGTCGGCGTCACCGGGCACAGCCTGGTGGTGGGCCACGTGGGGGACAGCCGCGCCTACGTCGTGCGGCCCAACTCGATCGAGAAGATCACCGACGACCACACGCTCGCCGCCGAGCTGGCCGGGATGGGCCAGGATGAGACGCGCGTGCCGGAGAACGCGCGGCACGTGCTGACCCGCTGCCTGGGCAACCAGCCCGACGTCCAGGTGGACGTCAGCGGCCGCCTCGTCCGCCTCGAGGACGGCGACTCCGTCGTGCTCTGCTCGGACGGGCTCTCGGGGATGGTCGAGGACGACGAGATCTGCCGGCTGGTGAACGAGGAGTCGCCGGGCAACGCCTGCCGCGGCCTCGTGGAGTTGGCGCGCACCCGCGGCGGGCCCGACAACATCACGGTGGTGGTCGGACGCCTCAAGGCGGCCTGAGCCGGCCCGGGCGGCCGCGGAACCGATTGCACGGCGCAGCGCCGGCGGGGCGATCCCTCCGGCGCTGCGTTCGTCTCCGCGATCGCCCCGCTAGCCCTTCATCACCGACCAGTACAGCGCGTTGAACAGGAACGGATAGGTGGCGTTGGTCTGCGCGCGGTTCTGCGCGCGGAAGCCGAGCAGCACGAGCTTGCCCTTGCCGTAGGTGAGCGCCACCGCGGCGGCGCGCCGCGTCAGCATGTCCTCGCCGCGGATCCAGCCCGACTGCAGCACCTGCCGCGGGTCGTCGGGATAGACGGCCAGCACCCAGCGGTCGAGCTCGGGGGCCGGCGGCGCGGTCTGGAAAGCGATGGGCTTGTCCACGAACAGCGGCAGCTCGTCCGGCAAGCCCCAGGTGACCGGGTGGCCGGGCCGCACCTCGGCGCGCAGCAGCGAGCCCGGGCAGCTGAACTGCTCGCCGGTGGCGCGCGCCAGCGTGTTCACCACCGGGACGTTGAACTGCTCGATGACGTAATCGCACGACCCCGCCAGCGCCACCAGCGTGCCGCCGGCCTCGACGAACTCGCGCAGCGCCTTGGCCCCGGCGGTGTCGAGCCCGCCCCGGTACTCCGGCGGCAGCTCCACGAAGTAGGCCATGGCGCCCTCGTCGCGCTTCGGCTTGCCGGCGGCGATGATCTCCTTGGAGACGTCGGGCAGCACGATGGCGTCGAATGTGGCGCGCAGGGCGCCCTTGCGCACCGTGGCGTTGTCGAGGGTCCGAGGGCCGAAGCCGTACCGCTCGAGCACGAAGCGCGTCCAGCCCTCGTCCATGGAGGCGGTCCAGGGCTTGTAGATGCCGACCCGGGGGGCCGCGAGCGGGACGGCGGAGGCCGGCATCGCGGAGACCGGCGCCAGCTTCAGCCCCGGGCTCAGCGCTTGGGACGCGGCCGCGGCCGCCGGGGCGTCGAGAAACGCCGTGCCCGCCGGCCACGTGACCCCGCCCTCCGCGATCGCCCCGCGCGCCACCCGCACGCGCCCGCTGCCTCGCAGCGCGGCGTTCAGCGCCCGCGCCGACTCCGTGCCGGGCAGCAATGCCGCCGCCCCCGAAGGCGCCGCGCGCGCCGCGGCCGTCGGCGCGAACCGCTGCGTATCGGCCGGCAGCGTGCCGCGCTCGACCGCCACACCCATCATCAGAGGCAGCGACCACGCCGCCACGTCGTAGGGGCGCACGATCTCCTTGCCGGGGACGAGCTTGATCTCGGGATAGCGCTGCGGCTCGAGCATCTCGCGCACGAAGGTGCCGTAGGGCTGTGCCAGCGGCACCCAGAGGTCGCCGCCCGCGCCCTCGAAGACCTCGACGTTGTGCTCGGCGAGCAGCGCGGCCAGCTTGAGCGCGGTGGCCCAGTCGCGCTGGGCGCGCGGCAGGCGGTAGGCCTCGCCGGGGGCGGCCGCGGCGATCGAAGCCCGCGAACGCGCCGCCATGTCGAGCAGCACGTCCTCGCGCCGGTCGGCGCAGACCTCGAGCAGCGCGTCGGAGACGACGCGCTCGTAGTCCATGATGTCGCGCAGCCGCCACCAGCCGCCCGGCCAGGGGCTGGGGAAGTTGGTCTGCGCGTCGTAGCCGATCAGCCCCTTGCGGCCGCCGCCGGTCAGCTCCGTCGGGTCGATGTACATCGGCGTGGCGAAGCGGGCCGAGGCCACCTCGGTGAGCAGACCGGCGATGTTCTTGAACCACGCCGTGTTCTTGGTGCCGCCCGGCCAGTAGGCGTCGAAGGCGTAGCCGTAGATCGCCCCCGTCTTGCCCGCCTGCTCTAGGCGCAGCGCCATCTGCGCGCCGATCAGGTTGACCTCGCGCCACACCAGCGGATGGATGTCGGGGTCCACAGGCTCCGAGTAGGGGGGCATGAAGATGCGCGGCCCGGTGGTGAACATCTGGTGCTCGTCGAGCCACACCTGCGGGAACCACTCGTGGTAGACGGCCCGCGACATGGCCTGCGATTCCTGTTGCGTGAGCATGAACCAATCGCGGTTGTCGTCGTGGCCGACGTAGGGGTGGTAGAGCCACGGCATGCGCCCGCCCTCGTAGCGCGTGCCGAGGTACTTGCGGTACCAGTCGGTCTCCAGGTTGAGCCCGTCGGGGTTGAGCGACGGCACCAGCAGCAGCACGACCTGGTCGAGCCGGCGCAAGGTCTCGGGGTCCTCGGCCGCGGCCAGGGCGTGCGCCCACTCCAAGCTCATCTGCGCGGCGCCGACCTCGGTGGAGTGGATGTTGCAGGTGACGAGCACGAAGGCCCGCCCCTCGCGCGCGAGAGCGGCGACGTCGGCGTCGGCCAGCCCGCGCGGGTCGGCCAGCCGCCTCGCGATCTCCTTGAGGCGCGGCAGGCGCGCCAGGTTCGCCTCCGAGGAGATCACCGCCTGGATGAGGTCCTCGCCGAGCGTGGTCTTGCCGAGGTTCTGGACCTCGACGCGCGGGGAGAGCCGGTCGAGCTCGGCGAAGTAGGCGCGGATCTGGCGGTAGTCGGCGACGACGCGGTCGGCGCCGACGTCCATCTTCAGGAATCGGCTCGGGGAAGGGATGGCCGCGGCGGGGGCGGCGGGCGGCGCGGCGAGCGCGCCGAGGGTCGCGAACGCCAGGGCGCAGAGCAGGGTGGCGTGGCGCAAGACGGACCTCCTTGTGGGGTGATGCGCCGCATGGTGCCACGAAGGGCGCCAAGGCGGTAGGGGAAGTCTCGGCCCTTGGGCGCGCTGCCGTGTTGCGGTAGATTCCTCGCGGCCGAACCCGCGCCGCCGCGTGCCGCGCTCCTCGTCGCGGCGACCCACGCGCGCCGGGTTGTTCCTACGGAGGATCCGATGCCCAGCACCCCGTCGCTGTCGCAGCGCGCCCGGCTCATGCCCGCCTCGCCGATCCGCCGCCTCGCGCCCTTCGCCGTCGCGGCCCGCCAGGCCGGGAAGACGGTCTACCCGCTCAACATCGGGCAGCCCGACATCCCCACGCCGAAGGAGATCTTCGAGCGCCTGCGCACCTACAGCGAGGCCTTCGTGCCCTACGGGCCGTCGCAGGGGCTGCCGGAGTTCGTCGAGGCGCTGCGCTGGTACTATCGCCAGGCGGGTGTCGAGCTGGTGCCCGAGGAGATCTTCGTCACCACGGCGGGCAGCGAGGCCATCCTGTTCACGCTCGGAGCGCTGTGCGATCCCGGCGACCAGGTGCTGGTCTTCGAGCCGTTCTACACCAACTATAACGGCTTCGCGGCCATGCTCGGCGTCGAGCTCGTGCCGGTGACGACGCGCGCCGAGGACGGCTACCACCTGCCGTCCCGGGCCGCCATCGAAGCGAAGATCGGCCCGCGCACGCGCGCCGTCCTCATCTGCTCGCCCAACAACCCCACCGGCACCGTCTACACGGACGCGGAGATCGACCTCCTGGCCGCGGTCTGCCGCGAGCGCGGGCTGGGGCTCATCGCCGACGAGGTCTACCGCGAGTTCGTCTACGACGGCCGCACGCACCGCTCGGTGCTGACGCTGTCCGGCATGGACCAGCAGGTGGTGGTCGTGGACTCGGTGTCGAAGCGCTACTCGCTGTGCGGGGCGCGGGTCGGCAACATCGTCAGCCGCAACCGCGTCTTCATGGACGCGGTCCTGCGCTTCGGGCAGGCCCGGCTGTGCCCGCCGACCCTGGCGCAGTACGCCTGCACGGCGCTCACCGAGGTGCCGCCGAGCTACATCCGGGGGGTCATCGCCGAGTACCAGAAGCGACGCGACGTCACCTACGGGGCGCTGTCCGCCATGCCCGGTGTGCTGGTGCGCAAGCCGGAAGGCGCCTTCTACATGTGCATCCGGCTGCCGGTGGGCGACGCCAACGCCTTCGCCGAGTTCCTGCTCAAGGACTTCGCGCTGGACGGCGAGACGGTGATGCTGGCGCCGGCCGACGGCTTCTACGCCACGCCGGGCCTCGGCCGCGACGAGGCGCGGATCGCCTACGTGCTCGAGGAGGCGAAGCTGCGCCGCGCGCTGGCGTGCCTGGCGGCGGCGCTGGTCGCGTACCCGGGGAGAGTGGCGGGCGCGGCGCAGGGCTAGGGCCCGCTCCGCACCCGAGCGTCCGCGACATGCACGACGGCAGCGGCGACGAGCACCGCGACCTCTGGTGGGACTCGCCCACCGCCACCCTCGGCCGGGTGGTCCATCTCGACCTGCCCGACGGCTTTCCCGCCGCCCTCGGCGGCCGGCTCGAGCGCGTGCAGATCGCCTACGAGAGCTGGGGCGAGCTGAACGCGGCGCGCGACAACGCCGTGCTCGTGGTCCACAGCCTGACTGCCGACAGCCACGCCACCGGCGATTGGCGCGACGAGCCGCTCGGCTGGTGGGAGAAGCTCATCGGCCCCGGCCGCGCCCTCGACACCGACCGCCTCTTCGTCGTCTGCCCGAACCTCGTGGGCAGCTGCTACGGCTCCACCGGGCCGCGCTTCCCGGCGGGCGACGGCCAGCCCTACCTCGAGCGCTTCCCCTTGCTCACGCCGCTCGACCTCATGCGCCTGCAGCGCCACTTCGTGCGCGCCCTGGGGATCGAGAGCCTCTTCATGGTCATCGGGCCGAGCATGGGCGGCATGATCGCCTGGGAGTGGGCCATCGAAGGCGGTGAGCTGCCGCGGCTGGTGGTCGTCGTCGCCGCGCCCCTGCGCAGCACGGCGCACCAGATCGGGCTCAACTGGCTGCAGCGCCGCGGCGTCGAGCTGGACCTCACCGGCAATCAGGCGAGCGCCACCTGGGGCCAGATGGTGTCGCGCGGCATCGGCATGCTGAGCTACCGCTCGCCCGTCGGCCTCGACGAGCGCTTCGGCCGCGAGTGGTTCCAGCCGCCGGGCGCCACGCTCGGCGAGCGCGGCGTGTTCAACGTCGAGTCGTGGCTCCGGCACCAGGGCCAGAAGATGGCGCGGCGTTTCGACCCGTACTCGTACATCCTGCTCAGCCGCGCCATGGACCTGTTCGACGCCAGCGCGGGCCGCGGCAACCTGGTGACCGCGCTGGAGCGCGTGCGCTGCCGCACGCTGGTCGTCGGGATCTCCTCCGACAACCTGTATCCCGCCGCCGAGGTGCATCTCGGCGCCGACATCCTCAACCACCTGGGCAAGCCGGTCGAGTACGCCGAGATCCGCTCGCCGCACGGGCACGACGGTTTCCTGCTCGAGACGGCGCAGTTGACGGAGATTCTGCGCGACGCCCACGCGCGCCGGCCGCGCGCCGTGCCGACGCCGACGCAGCGGCAGGTACGCGCCGTGCGTCTCGGATTGCTCGGCGCCGGCCGGGTCGCCCGCCTGTTCCTGGCGCTCCTGGCCGAGCGGCGCGAGCAGCTCGCCCTGGAGTACGGCCTGCGTTTCGAGGTCGCGGCGGTCGCCGACGTCGATCCCGACAAGCTGGCCGACCCGGCCTTCACCGGGCTGGAGACCACCACCGAGCCCGAGCGCCTGGTGGCGCGCCCGGACGTGGACGTGGTCCTCGAGATCACCCGCGGCGGCGACACGCACACGCTCGTCGAGGCCGCCCTGCGCCGCAAGCGCCCGGTGGTCACGGTCAACAAGGTGCTGGTGCAGCGCCACGGCCCGGACCTCGAGAGGCTGGCGCTGGCCCACGACGTGCGGCTCGCCTACCACAACGCCGTCGCCGCCGGCTGGCCGCTGCTCTACGCCGTCGAGCGGCCGCTGGTGCGCGAACAGTTCCACACCATCCAGGCGGTGCTCTCCAGCACCTGCAACCTGGTGCTCGAGCGGGTGGAGGGCGGGGAGTCCTTCGCCGGCGCCCTGGCGCACGCCCGGTCGCTCGAGGTCACCGAGCAGGATCCGTTCCTCGACGTGAGCGGCTGGGATGCCGCGCAGAAGCTGCTCATCCTGGCGGCGCGCACCCTGGGGCTGCGCTTCGGCATCGAGCAGCTGGCGGTCCGGGGCATCGCGGATCTCGATCCGGTGCTCGTGCGCCAGGCGCCGCGGCTCGGCCTGCGCGTCAAGCCGGTCGGGATCTTCGTGCGCTCCGACGGCGGCCCGCCGGTGGCCGGGGTGCTGCCCGCGGCGGTTCCGGCCGAGAGCCATCTCGGCGCGGTGCGCGGGGTGGACAACATCATCGTGTTGACCGGCGAGGAGACGGGCGAGCTGGTGCAGCTCGGCCGGGGCAGCGGCCACCTCCCGGTGGCCACCGCGCTGCTCAACGACCTCATCGGGTTGTTCCATCCGAGCCACTCGTGGACCGGGCGCTACCCGCCGGCCGGATTCGCGCCGGTCGCGCCGGAGTTCAGGCGGTTCCTGGTGCGCGACGGGGAAGTACGCGTCGCGGACCGGTCCGGCCCTGGGGCGGTCCCGCTGCTGGAATCGCTGCAGGTGCCCTGAGCGGGCGGAGATGGGCCGTGTCGGTCCCCCCGCCCGGCAACCGAAGTTGCCCAAAGGAAACTCAGAGCGCGACGCCGGCTCCGTGACGTGGGCGATGCTGTTTGCAGATTCCGCACAATTACAGAGACAGGCGCCCCCGGTATTTGTATTTTAGGCGACGGGAAGTAACTGAAGGCCGTATGCCCCGCAGTTCGAGCGCGCTGCTCCTTCGTCTGGCTTTCGCCGCGCGCGCCGTCCTGTCGGCCAAGAGGTCGTAGGGGAAACTCGGAGAGATGGCGTTCTTCGCGGCTGCGAGTGCGGGTGAAGACGCCGTCGCCATGCCCCTGCCCGCGGGCGGCAGCGAGTGGTCCGCCCCCGGCCGGAGAGTTCCCACCCCACCCTTTCTTCGGAGGGAGCTGCGTTGCCCATGTCACGCATCATTCCAGGCCGGTACGCCGTCCCGTTCCTGATCGCGGGAATCCTGCTGGCAGCCGCCGCGGTCGGGCTCTGGGGGGAACTCTCCGCGCAGGACACGCCGCGCGACAGCGAGACGTGTCTCGGGTGCCACGGGGGCCAGGACGCCACGCTCGCCGCCACCGCCCACCGGTTGAAGCCCGGCGCGGCCGGCAAGGGCCTGGCGTGCACCGACTGCCACGCCGGGGACCGCCGCCACTGGGAGGAAGACCCCGCCAAGTTCCCGATGACCAACCCGTCCGAGCTCGACGCCCGGGCCCAGGCGCGGGTGTGCGCGAGCTGCCACCAGAACTCGCACCAGCAGAACATGGTCGAGAAGAACGTCCACCCGCGCCACGACGTCAACTGCAGCGGCTGCCACAGCGTGCACAAGTCCAAGCCGGCGGCCCTGCTCAAGCAGGACGAGAAGCGCCTCTGCTGGAGCTGCCACCCCAAGGTCGAAGGGCAGTTCGCCCGGTCGTACCGCCACCCGGTCAACGACGGCATCGTCAAGTGCAGCGAGTGCCACCTGACGCTCGACGAGACCAGCCGCGAGCTGTCGCTGAACGGGACCAACATGTGCATGAAGTGCCACGGCGAGTTCGCGGGGCCGTTCGTCTACGAGCACCCCGCCGCCCTCGACTTCTCCACGCAGGAGGGCGGGTGCCTGGCCTGCCACGAGGCGCACGGGTCGGACAACCCGCGCATGCTGCGCCAGCCCTACGCGCCGCCGCACTACCAGCTGTGCTCGCAGTGCCACTCGGTGCCGCGCCATAACTCGAACTCGATGCACGGCACGCAGTTGTCGGGCGTGCCCTGTAACGACTGCCACAGCGACATCCACGGTTCGTACACCAGCCGCCTCTTCCTCAGCGAGTCGCTCGAGGGACAGGGCTGCTTCAACGTCGGCTGTCACCAGCTCTAGGACGGGACCCGAATGCGAACGAGAACGATTGCGGCCGTGCTGGTCCTGCTCGTCGTCGGGCTCGCCGCGGCCACACCGGCGGCGGGCGCAGTGGACGGAACCCTGAAGCTGGGCGGCATCATCCTCGACGAGATCGGTGACCGCTCCGCCGTCCAGGAGACCTACAACATCTACGACGGGTTCAACCTCGCCCAGATCCGCCTCGACGGGCTGCTGAACTCGAGCAACTACCTGAAGCTCGACCTCCAGGACCTCAACCTGGACTCGCGCAAGGGGGATCTGGTCTACCGCGTGCCGGGCGCACTCAAGCTGACGGCGGGCTACGACCAGCACCGGCAGATCTTCTCGCCGGACGGGGGCATGGACTCCCGGCGCAAGGACTGGAAGGTGGGGGCGGAGCTCACGCCGGTGAGGCGCTTCAGCCTTTCGGGGTACTTCAACTACCTCGAGCGGGACGGCGATCGCCTGTCGTATCCGGCGGGGACGGTGAGCGGGCTGGGGACCGGGTACGACAACTCGCTGTGGACCGGTCAGGTGAATGCCGAGTTCCGGGAGAACGGGCGCGGAGCGGCGATCTCGTTCCGCAAGTCCGAGTACGACGACGCGCTCAACCCGGTGGCCAACCGGGCCGGCTACGTGTGGTCGGGCCGGCTCTACGCGCCGATGCCGTTCTACGACAAGTGGAACAACCTGGTGCGCGGCGCCATCGGGGTGCGCAAGCTCTCCGGCAGCGGCCTCGACTACCGGCTGATGAGCTTCCAGTACACGGCCGTCGTGCAGCCGGTCTCGGCCTTCCAGCTCAAGTACCTCTTCGACGCGAGCCAGGTCGACGATGCGGCGACGCGCCTGCGCACCGACCGCTTCCAGAACGATCTTGAGGCGGCGTACTTCTACAAGTACGGACGCTTCAACGGCGGCTACGGCTACGAGATCAACGACGACGACCGCACCCTGACCAGCTACGACAGCTGGAACGCCGGCACCGAGTTCCACTACGGCAAGTACGTCAGCGCCAAGGTGGACTACGCCAGCCGCGTCAAGAAGGACCAGGAGGAGCTGACGCTGCTCAAGGACCTCGAGGCCACGCAGACCCGGGCCAAGCTGGATGTGCGGCCGCTCGACGGCCTCGTCTTCGGCGGCGACTACGCCAAGCGCGAGCGCGAGTTTCCCGACATCGCCGTGCAGGCCGACGGCGAGGTGGCGGGCGCCTTCGGGCGCTACACCTACGCGGGCTGGGGCACGGTCTCCGCGGACTACAGCTACGCCACCGACGACTACACGGACCTGGCCGGCGGTTTCAGCTCCTGCAGCAACATCGTCACCGGCCGGCTCGAGTTCGAGCGCGTCAAGAACCTGCGGCTGGCGACCGGCTTCACCTACCTGGACATCAGCCGCGACCTCGACATCGAGAAGGGGATGTTCTTCGCGGAGGGAGCCTACACCCTGCTCGACCACTACCGGGTCGAGGTCAAGTACAACGGCTACAGCTACGACGACTACATCCTGCTGGATCGCTACTACACCGCGAACGTGGTGCAGATCAACCTGGCGTACGACTTCCGCCTGAAGTAGGAGACGGAGGATGTCTACGACCCTGCGCAAGGAGGAGACGGCGATGGAGGTGTTCAGAAAAGTCCTGGTGCTCGTGGCGGTCGTGGCGCTGGGGTTCGGAATGGTCTCGTGCTCGCGTGACATCAACGTCACCGAACAGGTGGCGCAAGGCCCGCAGGGCTGCTTCGAGTGTCACAGCGACACCACCACGTTCCTGGTGGCGGCCGCGGGCCAGTGGGAGAGCTCGAAACACGCCAGCGGCGGCACCCTCAACGAGAACGGCAGCAGCTGCAAGGGATGCCACACCAGCGAGGGCTTCGTGGCGCGGGCGACGGGGACGCCGCTTCCCGGCTCCGCCACGGTCGACAACCCCACGGCCATCCACTGCTTCACCTGCCACGCGCCGCACAGCAACGGCGACTTCCGCCTGCGCTGGAACTCGATCGCCACGCTGCAGGACGGCACGACCTTCGACCTCGGGGCCGCCAACATCTGCGTGCTCTGCCACCAGTCGCGGCGCAACGTCAAGACCTACGTGACCAACCCGGTGACCATGACCACGCGCTTCGGACCGCACCACGGGGTGCAGGGCGACATGCTGCTCGGCTCGAACGGCTACGAGTACGCCGGCTACACCTACGAGCAGACCAATCACCGGGTGGCGACCGAGGACGGCTGCCTCGACTGCCACTTCAAGACGGGCGTCGGGTACGTGGTCGGCGGGCACTCCTTCAACATGGAGGCGGACCTGGGCAGTGAAGAGGTCCGCAACGTGGCGGCCTGCGCGGATTGCCACGGCGAGATCGAGGACTTCAACGAGGTCGGAGCCGTGCAGGACAGCGTCGACATGTATGCGGCGCAGCTCGGGACCCTGCTGGAGGACGCGGGCCTCATGGAGCCGAATCCGGAGTCGCCGGGGACCCTGAGGGCGCTGGAGGTCACCACTTCGGCCGACTCCGCCGGCGCGGTGTGGAACTACCTGATGGCGACGGAGGACCGCAGCCACGGGGTGCACAACGCCAAGTACATCCTCGGGCTCCTGAAGTCCGCGATCCAGTACATGGAGAGCGCCCCGGGGGCGCCGAGCTTCCTCACCCCGGAGCGGCCGCTCGCGGTGCACAAGCGGTAGGTTAGACCACACAGGCGCGCCCGGCGCGTGCGCCGGGGCCAGCACGGGAAGGTGGGAACGAAGCGTTCCCACCTTCTTTGGTTGGGCAGCGGTTGCCATGGCGAGCCGAAGGGGACATCCTCCACCCGGACCCGCACCCCGATTCCCGGAGGCCCCATGCCATCGCCGCTTCGGCAGGTCCTCGCCTGCGTCGCTTTCGTACTCGCCGTCGTTGCCCTTGCCGACTGCACCGCCACGCCTCCGTCCTCCCAGGGCGCGCAGGCGCGCATCGCCGCCGCGCCCATGCTCCACGACGTCGAGGCGCTGGCCGCCGATTCGATGGGTGGCCGCGGACCCGGCACCGAGGGCGACCGCATGGCGCGCGCCTACCTCGCGCGGCGGCTCGAGGCCATCGGCTTCGAGCCCGGCGGCCCCGACGACTCGTGGGAGCAGCCGATCACCCTGGTCGGCCTGACGGTGAAGAACTTCGACGAGTGGCTGTTCAAGGGCCCCGGCGGCCAGGCGGCGTTCCGGTGGCGCGAGGACTTCATCGGCGGCAGCGGGGCGCAGGTGCCGCGCGTCGCCGTCGCGAACGCCGAGGTGGTCTTCGTCGGCTACGGCATCCAGGCGCCCGAGTTCCAGTGGGACGACTTCAAGGGCGCCGACCTCGAGGGCAAGATCCTTCTCGTGCTGAACAGCGACCCCGACTGGGACCCGGCGCTCTTTGCGGGCGAGAAGCGCCTCTACTACGGGCGCTGGGACTACAAGTTCGAGTCGGCGGCGCGCCAGGGGGCGGCCGCCGCCATCGTCCTCCATACCGAGGAATCCGCGGGCTACGGTTGGAATGTGGTGGACCGCTCGTGGTCCGGGACCCAGTTCGAGCCGCCGGCCGCGGGTGAGGCGCGGCTCCAGCTCAAGAGCTGGCTGACGGAGCCGGCCGTGCGCCGGCTGTGCGCGCTGGGCGGCCAGGACCTGGACACGCTGATCGCCGCGGCGCGGCGGCGCAAATTCGAGCCGGTGCCGCTGGGCGTGACGACCTCGCTCGCCTTCGACGTGGCGAACGACACGATCCAGACGGGCAACGTCGTCGGGATCCTGCCCGGCAGCGACCCGCGGCTGCGCGACGAGGTGGTCGTCTACTCCACGCACCACGACCACCTGGGCATCGGCGAGCCCGACTCCGCCGGGGACCGCATCTACAACGGGGCCGCCGACAATGCCACGGGGTGCGCGCAGGTGCTGGCGGTGGCCGAGGCCTTCGCGGCCATGCAGCCGCGGCCCAAGCGCAGCGTGATGGCGCTGTTCGTCGCCGGCGAGGAGCAGGGTCTCGTCGGCTCGCGGTACTACGTGGCCCACCCCACGGTCCCGCTCGGGCGCATCGCCGCCGACATCAACTTCGACGGCGGCAGCACGCTCGGCCGCGCTTCGGACGTGGCGGTCATCGGCAACGGGAAGTCCGACCTGGAGGACCGCCTCGTGGCGGCCGCCAGGACCCAGGGGCGCAAGGTGGTGGCCGAGCCCGAGCCCGACAAGGGTTACTACTACCGTTCCGACCAGCTGAGCTTCGCCCGCGGCGGCGTCCCGGCGCTCTACTTCAAGTCGGGGCAGGCCTTCATCGGCCGGCCGGCCGGCTGGGGCAAGCAGAAGGAGGCGGAGTTCCGCCGTCTTCATTACCACCAGCCCAGCGACGAGATCCGCCCGGACTGGGACCTCTCCGGCATGGCCGAGGACACGCGGCTGGCGTTTCTCGTCGGCCTCGATGTGGCCGACGGCAGCCGGCGCCCCGCGTGGTA
>CAYLSO010000032.1:0-21485 GCA_964386525.1 uncultured bacterium | reverse complement strand
GACTCGCCGCGGCCCTCGAAGGCCAGCACGTTGTGCCAGACGCCCTCGTGGCACAGGCGCACGCACAGGCCGCACAGGATGCAGGCGTGCGGGTCCCCGTTGCGCCGCGGGTGCGCGAAGCGCGGCCCGTCCAGGCCCGCGTCGCGCGCCAGGTCCTGCACGACCTTCACGTTCGGCCAGCGCGCCAGCATCATCTCGAGCACCAGCCGGCGGGTGCGCAGCGTGCGCTCGCTGCGGGTGGAGACCTCGCAGGCCTGCTTCAGGGGGTAGTTGCAGGCGGTGACGACGCGCGCGCGCTTGCCGGTGGTGACCTCGACGCTGCAGACCCGGCAGACGCCGTAGGCCTCCACCAGCGGGCTGTGGCACAGCGCCGGGATCTCGATCCCGGCCTGCTTCGCGGCGGCGAGGATGGTGGTGCCCGGCTCGACCTCGACCGGTCGGCCGTCGATCGTGACCTGGAGCTTCGCGGTTCCCTGGTCGGCGCTCATCGGACCACCACCGCTCCGTCCTTGCAGACGTCCATGCAGGTGCCGCACTGGATGCACTGGCTTTGCTCGATCGTGTGGAGCTGCCGGCGCTCGCCGGTGATCGCGTCGGTCGGACAGACCTTCACGCAGGCGGCGCAGCCGGTGCAGTCTTCCGTGATGCTGTACCGGATCAGCGCCTTGCACACGCCGGCCGGGCAGCGCCGCTCGCGGATGTGGGCCTCGTACTCGGCGCGGAAGTAGCGCAGCGTCGAGAGCACCGGGTTGGCCGCGGTCTGCCCCAGCCCGCACAGCGAGCCGTCGGCCAGCACCGCGCCGAGGTCCTCGAGCAGCGCGAAGTCGCCCGCGCGCCCCTCGCCCGCCGTGATGCGGGTCAGCACCTCGCGCAGGTTCACCAGGCCCTCGCGGCACGGCGTGCACTTGCCGCAGGACTCGTCGCAGAGGAAGTCCACGAAGTAGCGGGCCACGTCCACCATGCAGGTGTGGTCGTCCATCACGATCATGCCGCCCGAGCCCATCATCGAGCCGGCCTCGACCAGCGTGTCGAAGTCCACCGCCAGATCGAGCTTCGACTCGGGCAGGCAGCCGCCCGACGGCCCGCCGGTCTGCACCGCCTTGAAGCACCGCCCGCCCGGGATGCCGCCGCCGATGTCGAAGACGATCTCGCGCAGCGTGATGCCCATCGGCACCTCGACCAGCCCCGAGTTGCGGACGTTGCCCACCAGCGAGAAGACCTTGGTGCCGCTGCTGCCCCCCCACGGCGACTTCGAGACGTCGCCGGTGCCGATCGCGGCGAACCACTCGGGCCCGTGGCGCACGATCTGCGCCACGTTGGCCCAGGTCTCGACGTTGTTGAGCACCGTCGGCAGGTCGCGGAAGCCGTGCTCCACCGTGTGCACGTACTTGGCGCGCGGCTCGCCGGCGCGGCCCGCCATCGAGGCCATGAGCGCGGTGGACTCGCCGCAGACGAAGGCCCCGGCGCCGCGGTGGATGGTGATGTCGAACTCCATCCCCGTGCCCAGGATGTCCCGGCCCAGCACGCCCCACTCGCGGGCCTGTGCGAGCGCCCGCATCAGGCGCTGCAGCGCCAGCGGGTACTCGTGGCGGATGTAGACGAAGCCCTCGGTGGCGCCCAGCGCCCGCGCGCCGATCAGCATGCCCTCGATCACCGCGTGCGGGTCGGCCTCGACGATGCTGCGGTCCATGAAGGCGCCCGGGTCGCCCTCGTCGCCGTTGCAGACGACGATCGGCCGCACGCCCTGCGCGCGCGCCGCCGCCCGGCAGCTCTGCCACTTCACGCCGGTGGGGAACCCGCCGCCGCCGCGCCCGCGCAGCCCCGAGCGCACCAGCAGCGCGACCAGCGCGTCGCCGCTCAGGTCCTGCCGCAGGACGTCGCGCAGCGCCCGGTAGGCCCCGGTGCGGATCGCGTCCTCGATGTCCTCGGGGTCGATTTGGCCGCGGTTCCGGAGCGCGATGCACTGCTGCTTGGCGAAGAACTCGATGTCCTTCTCGAGCGGCACGGTCTTCTCGCCGCCGTCGGCGCGGTACAGGTACTCGGCCAGCGGCTGCTGCTTCACGAAGTGCGACTCGATGAGTTCGGGCACGGCCTCGGCCTTCAGGCGCTCGTAGAACACGCCCTCGGGTTGCACCACGCAGATCGGGCCGTGGGCGCAGAAGCCGTTGCAGCCCGTGGCCACGACCCGGATCTCGTCCTGGAGCCCGCGGCGTTCCAGCTCCTGGCGCATGGCGTCGCGCAGCGGCAGCGACTTGGCCGAAACACAGCCCGTGCCGGCGCACACCATGAGCATGGATCTCCAGCCCCGGTGGCGCGCCTCGGCCTGCTTCGCCACCGCGTCGAGGTTCGCGAGCGTGAGCCTAGGCATCGGCGGCCTCCGTCGCCGCGCCCGGCGTCGGAGCGATGGCCGAGCCCGTCTTGCGGTGCCGGCGCATCAGCTTGCCGACCTTCGAGGAATCCACGCCGCCGACCAGCTCGGCGCCGAAGGTCACCACCGGCGCCAGCCCGCAGCAGCCCAGGCAGCGCACACCCTCGAGGCTGTACTTGAGGTCCGGCGTGGTCCCGCCCGGCGGCACGCCCAGCGCGCGCCCGAAGGCGTCGAGCACGCGGGCCGCGCCCTGCACGTGGCAGGCGGTGCCGGTGCAGACCTGGATGGTGGTCTCGCCGCGCGGCTCGAGCGAGAAGGCCCTGAAGAAGGTGGCGATGTGGTAGAGCCGCCCCATATCGGCCCCGGTGCGCTCGGCGACGCGCTCGAGCGCCGCCCGGGGCAGGTGGCGGTAGTGCTTCTGCACGTCCTGCAGCATCTCGATGGCGAACTCGGGATCGGCGCCCCAGCGCTCCACGATGGCGTCCACCTCGAGCCCGTCCGGAACGATCACCGACGGCACGGCGCCACCTCCCCTCAGGGTTCCCGGACCGACATGGTCCAGCGCGGGCGGTTCTTCGCGCACCGCGCCACGATCGCCTTGAGCTGCTTGTCCATCATCACGCTGCCCAGACCGCCGCGGCCGGCCTGCTTCAGACGCGGCTCCTGGCGCTTCCAGTCGTAGAACGAGACGTTGATGCAGCCGATCAGCGTGTGCAGCGCCCCCCGCCCCGCCGACACGACCGAGATGTTCTGCAGCTCGCCGGGCGTGCGCGCGTACATGTGGTGGAGCTGGCTGGCCACGTCGTAGGAGTCGAGCGCCTCGTGCGGCGCGGTCTCGATGGTGACCCGGTGCGAGTCCCCGTCGATCACGAGCAGCACGAACTCCTTCGCCTTGCCCCGCACCTCGAGCGCGTCGAAGCCGGCGAATTTGAGCAGCGGGCCGAAGTGCCCGCCGACGTTGCAGTCCATGACCGAACCGGTGGTCGGCGAGATCCCGGTGACCAGGCACTTGCCGGAACCGGAGAAGTACGGCGTGCCGCCGAGCGGCCCGGCCGAGAAGTAGAGCCCGTTGCGGGGGTCGTCCCACGCGATCGGCCCGGGGATCGATCGCCACATCAGGTACAGGTCGAATCCCTTGCCGCCGGTGAAGAAGTCCTTCATGTACTGGGACACCGGCCGGGTCTCGATCGTGTTCGCGCCGAGGTCGACGTGCAGCGTGCGGTCGGCGTAGCCGCGCCGCACGCGCCCCGGGGTGTAGTCGAGCGACGCGAGGACCCGGTGGGCCGCCCGCATGTCCTTGAGTTCCATGAGCGCCATGTCGTCTCCGTAGCGTCCGGCCCGTCGGGGCGCGAGGCGGCCACCGGGAGCCGGCGCGAGCCCCGCAGAACGCGCCCAGTATGCCACAAGCGGCACGCGCCGTCATGCCGCCGCCGCCGGAAAAGCTCTTTGCACCGCCCGCCGGCGCCGCCGCGGAGCGCCGGCGTTCCCTTCCCTCCCCGGGTGCCTTTGGCTAGAATGCCGAGTCGTCTTCCCGGCGGAGGGTGTGGCATGCACTACAGGCGCTTCAAGAACGAGCCGATCTGCGATTACGCGAACGACGCCAACGTCAAGGGAGTGGAGGCGGCCGTGCAGGCGCTCGAGCGCGGGCTCGGCGCCCGCTATCCCGCCGTCATCGGCGGCTGCCGCGTCGAGACGGAGAAGACGATCGCCTCCCTCTGCCCCGCGCTGCCCGACCGCGTCGTCGGGCGCGTCGCCAGCTGCGGGCGCGAGCACCTCGAGGCGGCCGTCGCGGCCGCCCAGGGGGCGTTCGCGGCCTGGTCGCGGACCGAGCCCGAGGAGCGCGCCGACGCCCTGGTGCGCCTGGCCGCGCTCATCCGGCGCGACCGCTTCGCCTTCGTCGCGCTGCTCGGCATGGAGATCGGCAAAGACTGGTACGAGGCCGACGCCGAGATCGCCGAGGCGATCGACTTCTGCGAGTACTACGCCCGCCTGGCGCTGACGCACTTCCAGTACCACCCGCTCACCCGGGTCAGCACCGAGGACAACTGCTACTTCTACATCCCGCTCGGGGTCGGCGCGGTGATCGCGCCGTGGAACTTCCCGCTCGCCATCCTCGCCGGCATGGCCATGGCCGCCGTCGTCTGCGGCAACACCATCGTGCTCAAGCCGTCCTCGGACACGCCGGTGATCGCCGCGCGGCTCATGGCCCTGGTGGAGGAGGCGGGCATCCCCGCCGGCGTGGTCAACTTCCTGCCCGGCTCCGGCGGCGAGGTCGGTGACGCGCTGGTGACCCACCCGGCGATCCGCTTCGTCTCCTTCACCGGCTCCGCCGACGTCGGCCTGCGCATCCACCAGCTCACCGCCGCCCCCGACCCGCGGCGTCCGTGGCTGACGCGCTACGTCTCCGAGATGGGCGGCAAGAACGCCGTCATCGTCGACGAGACCGCCGACCTCGACGCGGCCTCGACCGGCGTGGTGCGCTCGGCGTTCGGCTTCCAGGGGCAGAAGTGCTCGGCCTGCTCGCGCCTGGTCGTGCACGGGGCGGTGAAGGAGCGCCTGCTCGAGCTGATCGTGGAGAAGACCCGCAAGCTCCCGGCCGCCAACCCCTGGGAGCACCCGTGCGTCTTCACCGGACCGGTGGCCAACGCATCGGCGCACCGGAGCATCCTCCAGGCCATCGCGACCGGCCGGAGCGAGGCGCGGCTCGTGCTGGGCGGCGACGCCCTCGACCGGCCCGGCTACTTCATCGCGCCGACGATCTTCGACGGCGTGGCCTCGCGCTCGTTCCTCGGCCAGGAGGAGATCTTCGGCCCGGTGCTGGGCGTCATCGAGGTGGACGACTTCGACCAGGCCCTCGCGGTCGCCAACGACACGCGCTACGGGCTCACCGGCGCGGTCTACTCAGCGAGCATCGAGCGTCTCGACCGCGCCAAGCGCGAGTTCCACTGCGGCAACCTCTACCTGAACCGCGGCTGCACGGGCGCCCTGGTCGGCGTCCACCCCTTCGGGGGCTTCAAGCTCTCGGGAACCGACTCGAAGGCCGGCGGCCCCGACTATCTGATGAACTTCACGCAGGGCAAGCTGACGTCGGAGCGGGTGGCGGTCTCGCGGCTGCCCGGCATCGGCGTGTGAGCCGCGGCGCCGGGAGCGCCCCGGCGGGCGGCGGGCTGCGCGGGTTCCTCTTCCCGCGGCCGCCGCGACGGTTCCCGGGCGCGCGCGCCTGGCAGGTCGGCGCCCGCACCGTGCACCTCGCGGCCATGGCGCTGGTGGTCGGCGGCGTGGCCGCCGGCCGCTCCGCAAGCGAGCTGGCCGTGCCCGTCGCGCTCACCGTGGCGAGCGGCCTGGCGCTGCTCGGCATCGACCTCTACAAGAGCGGCGCGGTCCTCGTCGAGGGAGCCGGGCTCGCGACGTTGCTCAAGCTGGCGCTCGTCGCCGCCGGGGCGCTGCTGCCGTCCGTCCGCCTCGAGGCGTACCTCGCGGCCGTCGCGATCGCTGCGGTCGGCTCCCACATGCCGAAGACCTGGCGGCACTGGTCCCCCCTGCGATGATCACCTACCGGGAGGCGCTCGCGCGCGTGCTCGACGCCGTCGCGCCGCTGCCGCCGCGGCGCGTGCCGCTGGGCGAGGCGCTCGGGCGCGTGGCGGCCGAGGACGTCGTCGCCGCCGACCCGGTGCCGCCGTTCACCAACTCCGGGATGGACGGTTTCGCCGTGCGCGCCGCGGACGTCGCGGGCGCGCGCGAGGACGCGCCGGCGGTCCTGCGCGTGCTGGCCGACCTGCCCGCCGGACAGGTCGCCACCGGCGACGTCACGCCCGGGACCGCGATGCGCATCATGACCGGCGCTCCGGTGCCCGGCGGGGCCGACGCGATCGTCCCCGTGGAGTGGACCACGGCGGCGGCGGACCGGGTCGCGGTGCGCCGGCCGGTGCGGCCTGGGGCGAACGTGCGGCCGGCCGGCGAGGACGTACCGGCGGGCGAGCGCGTGGTGGCGCGGGGCGCCGTGCTCCGCCCCGGCGACATCGGCGTGCTGGCCGAGGTCGGCTGCGCCGCGGTCGCCGTCGTCCCGCGGGCGCGGCTCGCCGTGATCACCACCGGCGACGAGCTGGTGGACGCCGCCGCGCGGCCGGGCCCGGGACAGATCCGCGACTCCAACCTGCACGCCGTCGGCGCGCAGGCCGCGGCGTTCGGCGCGGCCGGCGTGGCGTTCCCGCGGGTGCCCGACCGCCGCGCGGACCTGGAGCAGGCGCTGCGCCAGGCGGCCGCGGCGGCGGACGCGATCGTCACCACGGGCGGCATCTCGATGGGCGAGTTCGACTGCGTGAAGGACGCCCTCGAGGCGCTGGGAGCCGAGCGCGTGTTTTGGCGTGTCGCGCAGAAGCCGGCCGGCCCGCTGGGATTCTGGCGGCTCGGAGGCGTGCCCGTGTTCGGCATTCCGGGGAACCCCGTCGCCGCGATGATCGTGATGGAGGAGTACGTGCGGCCGACGCTGCGCCGGATGATGGCGCTGCCGCGCCTGTTCCGCCCCGAGCGGCGCGCGCTGCTCGAGGCCCCGTGGGAGCGGCGCCAGGCGGACGACCGGATGCACTTCCTGCGGGTGGTCGCCGCCGAGGAAGGCGGCGTCTGGCGCGCCCGGCTGGCCGGGCGGCAGGGCTCGGGCGTGCTCTCGTCGATGGCGCGCGCCAACGCCCTGGCGCTGGTGCCCCCCGACGCCGGGACCGCCGCGCCGGGCGCGCCGGTCCTGCTCCATCTCATCGAGGAGCCCGAGGACCACTGAGGACACCGGGCCTCTAATCGACGACGACCACCTTGAGCTGCGCCCTCGCGCCCCCGTCCACCACGAGCCGGACGAAGTAGACGCCCGGCGCCAGGCCGCGCGCACTCCAGCTCGCAAGGTGCGTCCCGGCGGGCCGGGGACCGCGCGCCAGCGCCAGAACGCGCCCGCCGCGCAGGTCGTACACCGCGAGATCCACCCCGGCCGGCGCGGGGAGCGAGTACTCGAGGCGGCCGGCGTCGCGCACCGGGTTGGCCCCGGCCAGCGCCAGCCGCACGCCGCCGGACGCCGCGGCCGCCGGCGCCGACACCGTGCTCGCGTCGTTGATCCGCACGCCCCACTGGTTGAGCCGGCAGCGCACCGTCCCGCCCGCGGGGGCGACCCGCAGGCGCCAGAGGCCCGCGGATCCCCCGCCGTCGAGCCCGGCCAGCGCTTCGCGCGGTCTCACGCCCTCGAGGAAGGGCGGCGGCAGGTCCTCGATGGCGTTCGGACTCTCGTCGTCGAACCGGGTCTGCAGGTCGCGGCCGAAGGCGGGACCGCTGGAGAAGAGGTCGATGGTGGCGCCCCCGGCCGGCGGCAGGAGTTGCACCGCGAGTCCCAGCTCGCTGCCGGTGCTGCTCGAGAACTCGAGGTTGACGAAGACGTCGACGTCCGAGATTGCCGCCGACACCGGCACGTACAGGCTGTCCAGGATCTCGAGCGGACCGCTGCCGGAGACTTCCTTGCCCGTGTAGGCGAGGTAGAAACCCTGCAGGTCGCCGCGATAGGACGGCGCGGGGTCCCCGTACAGCGGCGCCCCCGACTGCACCCAGTGCGCCGTGCCGCCGAGGGTGGCGCCGGAGGGCAGGCTGGGTTCGCAGTGGCCGTTCACCAGCGGCCGCAGGACGCCGTCCTCGTCGGGCAGGACGTCGGCGACCGTCGGATAGAACATCGTCTCGCGGATCTGCTGGGGGGAGCGCGGCCCGCCGAGCACGCGCACCTCGTCGAGGCGGCCCACGAAGTAGAACTTGACCGAGCCGGGGTCGTTGTCGGCCCCGGCGTAGAAGGCCCGGCCGTTGTCCACGATCGGCCCGGTGAACGCCGCGCTCGTGCGATCCACGACGCCGTCGATGAGGACGCGCGTCAGCCCGTCGCGGTAGACCCCGGCCACGTGCGACCACCGGGCCAGCGGCACGGCGGCGGAACTCTCCAGGTAGGCCCCGGCCCCGCCCTTGGGATAGAAACGCACCTTGCCTTGGTTGGCGAGTCCCAGCCAGGAGCCGGTGTCGTAGTCGCGGCCGACGATGGTGGGCGTGCCCGAGAAGACGGTCGGGTAGATCCAGGCCTCGAGCGTCACCCCGGCCGAGAGATCGGGAGCCGCGCCCAGGTTCGCGTAGTCGGTCACGCCGCCCAGCGACAGCGCGGTGCAGTAGTCGAGCTGCGGGCAGACGACAGTCTCCATCGCCGGCGCGTTGACGCGGGCGGCGGGGTGGGCGCCGCGCAGGTCGGGGAAGGCGGCCTCGCCCGCCGGCAGCGAGTCGAAGGTCCAGTCGGCGACCAGCGCCGCGTAGTAGCCGCCCTGGTCGGCGGCGGTGCCGCCGCGGTGATAGCGGTCGTCGGCGAGGCGCGCCGCCGACACCGACTGGTTCCACAGGCGGACCTCGTCCAGGTAGCCCTGCCAGAAGTGGTCCGCGACCGCGCCCTCGCGGTCGGCGCCGACGCGCAGGTCCCCGCTCGCGGCGCCGGTGGTGCCGGTGAGGCCCGTCTGCGAGGCGCTGATGGCGCCGTTGATGTAGACGCGCGCGATGCCCAGCGACTGGCTGTAGGTCGCGGCGACGTGCGTCCAGCGGCCGAGCGGCAGCGCGGCCGCGGAGGTGACGGAGCTGGCCGCGCCCGCCGGGTAGAAACGCAGCTTGCCGTCGGCGAGCATGACCAGCCAGAAGCTCGTGGCGTGGTCGTTGCCGACGATCGTCTGGGTGCCGGCGTACACCGTGGGGTAGACCCAGGCCTCGATGGTCAGGGCCGACAGATTCTCCAGGCCCGTCTTCTCGGTCACCGACAGGTACTGGCCGGCGGGCGCGGGGTGGTTGAGGCGGAGACTGTGGTTCGGAGCCTGGGCGGCCGCGGCGGGCGCGAGCGCGCAGATGGCAAGGACGGCGAGGCAGAGGAGCCGACGCATGGTTCCCACTCCGACCGGGCGGACGGCCCGGACCCGGGCCCGAGCAGGGCCGCGGTCACGGGGGCGCGTGCCGCCCCACCCGGGCGGATCGGCGCCCCGAACGCCATCAATTCTACCTTGCCGGCGGGCGGAGCGTAAGCGCGGTCCCGCCCCGGCGGGCGGCTTCGCCTACCGCGGCGTCGCCCCGCCGTAGAACTCGTCGATGGCCGCCATGATCTCCTCGGCGGTCTCGACCATCCGGAAGATCCCGGTGTCGTCCGGCGCGATCATCCCCTCGGCGACCAGGAAATCGAAGTTCACGGCCCGGCTCCAGTAGCCGCGCCCCACCAGGACCACCGGCATCGGGGCGATGGTCTTGGTCTGGATCAGCGTCAGCGCCTCGAACAGCTCGTCGAAGGTGCCGTAGCCGCCGGGGAAGGCGACCAGCCCCTTGGCCCGCATCAGGAAGTGCATCTTGCGCAGCGCGAAGTAGTGGAACTGGAAGCACAGGTCGGGCGAGATGTACGGGTTGGGCGCCTGCTCGTGCGGCAGCGTGATGTTGAACCCGATGCTGCGCGCGCCGGCGTCGAAGGCGCCGCGGTTGGCGGCCTCCATGATCCCCGGCCCGCCGCCGGTGACCACCACGAAGTCGCGGCGGTGCGCCGCCTGGAAGCGCTGCGACAACAGCTGCCCGAAGCGTCTCGCCTCCTCGTAGTAGCGCGAGTACTCGACCTGCCTCTGGGCGTGGGCCAGGGCGGCCTCGAACTGGGGCGTCTCGCCGCCCGTGGCGAACTGCGCCTGGATCTCCTCGAGCTGCCGCCGCGCCTCGGCGGCGGGCCGCAGCCGGGCGCTGCCGAAGACCACGATGGTCGAGCGGATCTCGTGCTTCTGGAGGTATTTCTCCGGTTTCAAGAGCTCGAGCTGCAGACGCACCGGCCGCAGGTCGTCGTCGTAGAGGAACTCGACGTCCTCGAAGGCGATCTTGTAAGAAGGGCTGGCCTGGATGGCGGCGAGCAGCCGCGCACGCTCCTCGTCGGAGAGGTCGTGCGGCGGCGCGGGCGGCGCGCCGGGCGTGACCGGCGGGGCGGGCTTCGGGGTCTTCTCGGATTCGCTCATCGTCTCCCTCCCTCGGCAGGCTGGCCCATTCTACTCCACCGTCTTGTGGAAGCGCGCCGCCGCGAAGGCCAGAACGCCCCCGCCGAGGAGCAGCAGCGCCAGGTAAGAGGGCCAGATGGCCTCGAAGCCGACGCCCTTGAGGAACAGCGCGCGCACGATGAACAGATAGTGGCGCACGGGGTTCAGCAGGGTGAGCCACTCGAAGACCGCCGGCATGCTGGTCACCGGGAACATGAACCCCGACAGCAGGATGGCCGGCATGAAGATGAGGAAGGTCGTCATGAAGGCCTCCTGCTGCGTGGCCGCGATGGTGGAGATCAGGAGCCCCATGCCGAGCCCCGACAGCAGGTAGAGGACGCTCGCCAGGACGAGCAGCTCCAGGCTGCCCCGAAACGGGATGTGGAACCAGATCACGGCCACCGCGGTCACGATCACCAGATCCATGAGCCCGACGAGCGCGAACGGGATGGTCTTGCCGGCGATCAGCTCGAGGGGCCGCAGCGGGCTCACCATGAGCTGCTCGAGGGTGCCGAGCTCGCGCTCGCGCACCACCGCCAGCGAGGTGAGCAGCAGCGACACCAGCATGATCAGCTGGCCGACGACGCCCGGCACGTTGTAGTTGCGGCTCTTGAGGTCGGGATTGAACCAGGCGCGCTCGCGCAGGTCGACCACGGCGGAGCCGGAGGACAGCCCGGCCGCGGCCGTGCCGCCGGCCAGGCCCTCGCGCGCCAGCCGCAGGCCGTAGCTCTGCAGGATGCGCTCGGCGTAGCCGCGCGCCACCAGCGCCTGGTTCGAGTTGGTGCCGTCGAAGAGCAGCTGCAGGCGCGCGTCGGCGCGGCTCCCCAGGTCGCGCGCGAAGCCGGCGGGAATCTCGACGCCGAGCACGGCGCGGCCGTGCAGCAGCGCATCCACCAGGTCCGCCGAGCGGGCCGAGCGCCCGGTCACCAAGAAGTAGCCGGAGGCCGTCAGCTTCTCGACCACCTCGCGCGAGGCGGCGCTGCGGTCGTGGTCCACCACGAAGGTGGAGACCTCGCGCACGTCGGTGGAGACGGCGTAGCCGAACGCCAGGAGCTGGATGATCGGGGCGACGAAGATCAGCCGCCACATGCGCGGGTCGCGCAGCACCTGGCGGAACTCCTTGCGCACCACCTCGAAGATCCGCTCGCGCGCCGAACCGGCGGGGCTGCGGGCGGGCGGGCTGCCACGGCCGCCGGGCCCGCGCATCACTCCAGCTCCTTCTTGAAGGCGCGCACGGCCAGCGCCAGCCCGAGGACTCCGAAGACGATCATCAGGAGCCCCTGGACGAAGAGCACATCCACGCCGACGCCCTTGAGGAAGATGCCGCGCGTCACCACGAGGAAGTAGCGGGCCGGCACCACGTAGGTGAGCAGCCGCAGCACCGGGGGCATGGCGTCGATGGCGAACATGAACCCGGAGAGCAGGAAGGACGGCAGGAAGGTGAGGATCATGCCCATCTGCGTGGCCAGCAGCTGCGACTTGGCCACCGCCGAGATGAACAGACCGAGGCCCAGCACGCCGATCAGGTAGGCCGTGGAGAGGACGAGGAAGAGGGCCGCGCTGCCGCGGAAGGGCACGTGGAAGAGCAGCACCCCCGCCACCGAGATGACGATCACGTCGACCAGGCCGATGCCCAGGTAGGGCAGCAGCTTGCCGATCACCACCTCGAGGCGCGTCACCGGCGTGGCGGCGAGCTGCTCCATGGTGCCGCGCTCCCACTCGCGGGCGATGGTCAGCGAGGTGAGCATGGCGGCGATGATCATCATGATCACGGCCACCAGCCCGGGCACGATCATGTTGCGGCTGACCAGCTCCTCGTTGAACCACACGCGGGTTTCGGCGGTCAGCGGCAGGCGGGCGCGCACGCCGCGCAGCAGCACGTTGGAGGCGAAGTCCTGCAGCACCGCCTGCGTGTAGCCGAGGACGATGGTCGCGGTGTTGGCGTCGCTGCCGTCGACGATGACCTGCAGCTCGGCCGGCCGGCCGCTGCCCAGGCGCCGCGAGAAGTCCGGCGGGACGACGAGCAGGAGCTGCACCTCGCCCCGGTCGATGAGCGGCTCCGCGTCGGCCACCCGCGCCAGGTCGCGGTCCATGGTGAAGTAGCCCGAGGCGCGGAAGGCGTCGAGCAGGGCGCGGCTGCGGGTGCTGTTGTCCTGGTCCACCACCGCGGTGGCGATGTTGCGCACGTCCCAGGAGATGGCGTAGCTGTAAAGCACCAGCAGGAGCAGCGGCATGAGGAACGCCAGGATCAGGCTGCGCCGGTCGCGGGAGAGCTGCAGCACCTCCTTGCGCGCCATGGCGAGGAGCCGCGTGCGGCTGACCCGGGCCACCGCGCCCCCCTAGTCCGACACCGCGCCGCCGGCGGCGCGGACCCGGGCGACGAAGAGGTCCTCGAGCGAGGGCGCCACCTCGGCGATGCCCTCGACGCGCAGGCCGCGCTCGGCGAGCCGCTCGAGCACGGCGCGGCGCCCGGCGGCGGCGTCCTCCACCATCACGTGCACGGCCCGCCCGAACATGCCCGCCTCGAGCACCCCGGGCACGCCGCGCAGCGCCTCGGCGACGCGCGGGCTGTCGGGTGTGCGCACCTCGAGGATCGGCTCGCGCATCGCCGCGCGCAGCCGCGCCGGCGCGTCCAGCGCGATCAGCCGCCCGCGGTTCATGAGTGCCAGGCGGTGGCAGTTCTCCGCCTCCTCCATGTAGTGGGTGCTGACGAAGACCGTGGTGCCCTGGCCGGCGAGCGTGTGGATCAGCTCCCAGAAGGCGCGCCGCGAGATGGGATCGACGCCCGAGGTGGGCTCGTCGAGGAAGAGGATGGCGGGCTCGTGCAGCACGGCCGAGCCCAGCGCCAGCCGCTGCTTCCAGCCCAAGGGCAGCTCGCGGGTCAGACGGCGGCGGTGATCGGTGAGCCCGGCCATCTCGAGCACCCAGTCGCGGCGCTCGGCGCGGCGCTGGCGCGGCACGCCGTAGAGGCCGGAGAAGAACTGCAGGTTCTCCTCCACCGTGAGGTCGCCGTAGAGCGAGAAGAGCTGCGACATGTAGCCGATGCTGCGCTTGATGCTCTCGGTCTCGGTGGCGATGTCGAAGCCGGCCACCGAGCCGCCGCCGGCGCTGGGCAGCAACAGCCCGGCGAGCAGCTTGATGGTGGTGGTCTTGCCGGCGCCGTTGGGGCCGAGGAAGCCGAAGACCTCGCGCGGGGCCACCGCGAAGGTGACCGCGTCCACGGCGGTGAAGGCGCCGAAGCGCTTGGTGAGGCCGGCGGCGACTACGGCGGGCGCGGGCGGAGCGGCCAGGGCGGCTCCGCCGCTCACGCCAGCCCCGCCGCGGCGATGTTCTCGATGAAGACGTCCTCCAGGGACGGCTCCACCGGCGCCAGATCCAGGGTCTCGATGCCGGCCGCGGCAAGCCCGGCGCGCACCGCCGCCGCGTCGCGCTCGGCCGAGGCGACGGTCACGTGCACCAGCTCGCCGAAGAGCACGGCGTGGCGCACCTCCGGCAGCGCCCGCGCCGCCGCCAGCGCGGCGCGCGCGTCGGCCGTGCGCAGCGCCAGGATCCCGCCGGCCAGCGCCGCCTGCAGCGCGGCGGGCGTGTCGAGGGCCAGGACGCGGCCGCGGTGCAGGAAGGCCAGCCGGTCGAAGCGCTCCGCCTCGTCCATGTAGGCGGTGCTCACCACCACGGTCACGCCCTGGGCCACCATCTCGTGCACGATCAACCACAGGTCGCGCCGCGAGATGGGATCGACGCCGAAGGTCGGCTCGTCGAGCAGCAGGATGTCGGGCTGGTGGACGAGCGCGCAGGAGAGCCCCAGCTTCTGCTTCATGCCGCCGGAGAGCTTGCCGGCCAGGCGGTCCTGGAAGGGTCCCAGGTTCGAGAAGCGGAACAGCCGCTCGAGCCGCGCCGGCCGCTCGGCGCGCGGCACGCGGTGGAGGTCGGCGTAGAACTCGAGGTTCTCCTTCACCGTGAGGTCCGCGTAAAGCCCGAAGCGCTGCGACATGTAGGCCAGCCGGTGCTTCACGTTCTCGGGGTCATGGGCCACGCTGACGCCGTCGAGCCGGGCGTCGCCGGCGCTGGGGCGCAGCACGCCGGCCAGCATGCGCAGGGTGGTGGTCTTGCCGGCGCCATCCGGCCCGACCAGCCCGAAGAGCTCGCCCCGCCGCACCGTGAAGTCGAGGCGGTCCACGGCCACCAGCGCGCCGAAGCGGCGGGTCAGGCCACGCACCTCGACCATCGGCGCGCCGGGGTCGGCGGCCGCGGCGGCGTCCGGGCTCACTTCGCCGCCGCCTCCAGGCGCACGTCGGCCGGCATGCCGGGCTTGAGCTCGTAGCCCGGATCACCGGTGATGCGCACCTTGACCGCGTAGACGAGCTTCACGCGCTCTTCCTGGGTCTGCACGCTCTTGGGGGTGAACTCCGCCTCCGAGGCGATGAATTCGACCTGGCCCGCGTACGGCTTGCGCGGCGGGGTGTCCGAGGTGATGGCCGCCGCCTGCCCGAGGTGCACGCCCCCGATGCGGTTCTCGGGCACGTAGATGCGCACCCAGCGGTCATCGCGGTTGAGCACCGTCACCACCGGCGAGCCCGCCGCCACGATCTCGCCCGGCTCGCGGTTCTTCACCGTGACCACGCCGTCGAAGGGGGCCCGCACGGTCAAGTTTCCCAGGACCGCATCGACGGCCGCCACCGCCGCCACCGCCTGCGCCACCTGGGCGCGCTGCGCGGCGATGCGCTCGGCGCGCGGCCCGGTGCGCACCAGGCGGTACTGCTCATCGGCCTGCGCCTGCGTGCTCTGCGCCACTTGCAGCGCCACCGTCGCCTTCTCGAGAGCCTGTTCGCTGACGTTGCCGCCTTCGCGCAGGCTCTTGGCTCGATCGTAGTCGCGCCGCGCGTCGGCCAGGCGCTCGTCGGCGCCGTCGAGCGCCGCCTGGGCCTGGGCGATCTCCTCGCTGCGCGAGCCGCGCGTCAGCTCGAGCAACAGGGCCCGCGCCGCCTCGGCCTGCGCCGCCGTCTGCCGCCGCCGGGCCGCCGTCTCGAGCGTGTCGAGGTGCGCCAGCTCCTGGCCGCGCTTCACCGGGTCGCCCTCGAGCACGGCGACGTCGAGGATCCGTCCGCTCGCCGGGAAGCCGAGCTGCGCCTCGGTGGCCTCCACCGTGCCGGAGGCGACCAGCGCCCCGCCGGCGCCTCGGCCGCGAAGCAGCAGGACCACGACCACGATCGCCACGAGCGCGACCAGGATGAGAACGAGCGGACGGACTTTCGGGCTCACGGCTGATCCTCCCGCGCGGCGGGCCACCTGCGGCCCCGCGCTTCCGGTTCGATGGCGCGCATCACGTCCGACGCTTTCCCGCCGCCCGCGCCTGGCGCCGCCCGCCTGGCCTCGGCGCCAAGATCTCCCGCAGCACGGCCCAAGACTTCTCGGCGTGGCGCGCCGGGTCGAGGCGGCCCCGGCTCAGGTGCCCGAGGATCGCCGCGGGCCGCACGATGCCGATGAACAGCATGGCGAAGGTCTCCGGGTCGAGGTCCCGCCGGATGCGGCCCTCGAGCTGGCCCTGACGGCAGATCTCGGCGATCTGATCGAGGTAGGCGCGGATCATGGCAAAGGCCCGCGCGCGCCGCTGGGGCCGGCCGCCGTAGACTTCCTCGGAGAAGAGCACGCGCGGAAACGCGCGGTTCTCGCTGATCAGCTGCACGTCACGGGCCAGGAGCCGGCGCAGGCGCTCGACCGGATTCGCCGTCTCCGCACGCACCGCCGTGACATTGCCGAGCAGCTTGTCGCGGATCAGATCGAGGGCCGCATCCACGACGGCCTCGCGGCTCTTGTAGTGCCGGTAGATGGCCGACGGCGCCAGGCCCACCTCGTGGGCCACGGCGGCGATGCTCAGGGCTCGCATGCCCCCCGCCGTGATCACGCCCAGCGCGGCGGCGGCGATCTGTTCGCGACGGACCTGGGTGCGCAGCTTGGGGGCTCTCATCGGCGCTCCGTTGTGAATCGTGATTCACTATCCTGTCGATAGGATGGCGCGGGGCGAAGCCCGCGGCAAGCGGAATCTCGGTGGGGCCACCTCCCCCTCGCCGGCCCTGCGCGCGGGCCGGGCCACCGCGGACCGGCCCGCCTTTCGCGGCCCCGCCATTATGTGAATGTCAGTTCACAATATAGCCACACCCGACCGGCTGGCGGCTCCGGCGCGGGCGTGGCATGCTCCCCGGGCCATGGGACTTCCGAGACGGGTCTTTTGGGTGGCGTCTCTCCTGGGGGCGGCGCTGCTGGCGCTGGCGGCCGGACTGGCGGCGTGGGCCGTCCTCGACAACCGCACGCTCCCCGTGCGCTCGGATCCCCTCGACCGCCTTTCCCCCGACACGAAGGCGCGCCTGGCGGAGGCGCGCCATCTGCGGCGCGCGCTGGGCGACACGGTGTGGCCCGGCTGGGCGGGCGCCGACGTGCCCATGGTCGCCTACAACGAGCGCTACGTCTTTCTGGTGGGGTATGCCGAGCCTCCGTCGGGCTGGGCGATGGTCCCCGCCGGGACGGCCCACGGCGGTCCCTGGGAGATCGTGCCGGGCGAAACCCTCGCCGGCGCGCCGTACTACCGCCAAGCGCTGCCGGACACCGGCGCCCGCCCTGAGGCCTTCACCGTGCGCATCGGGGAGCGCTGGGTGGCCAGCCTGTCGACCCTGGAGTGGTTCCGCATCGACTTCGCGCGCCACCTGCGCGCGCAGCTGCCTGGCTTCCTGCGCCCGATTCTCCCTTTTCGCTTCGTGACCGAGCTCTTCCTCGGAGGCAGCGACGGCTACATCTGCCTGGTCTCGCACGAGGCCTTCCACGCCTATCAAGGCGCGGTCGCCCCGGAGATGCTGGCGGCGGCCGAGCGGGCCACCGCCGCAGAGCGCGACTATCCCGGTGGCGACCCGGAGTTCCTGCGCGCCTGGCACGAGGAGCTGCGGCTGCTGGCCACCGGCGCGCGGGCCGCAGACACCGGAGAGACCCGCGCGCTGGCCCGGCGCTTCCTCGCGCAACGGCGCGCGCGGCGCGAGCGTTTCCGTCTGAGCGCCGAGCTCGTCGCCTACGAGCGCCGGCGCGAGTGGCTGGAGGGCAGCGCCAAGTACGTGGAGATGGAAGTGTGGCGGCAGGCCGCCAAGTCGCCCGGCTACCGGCCGCTGCCCGAGATCGGGCGGGTCTCCGACTTCCGCTCCTACTCCGGCTTCGCGGCCCGCTGGTCGCGCGAGATCGACCAGATCCCGCGCTCGGCCGGCGACGACGTCCGCTTCTACTACTCGGGAATGGCGCAGGCGGCGATGCTGGACCGGTTGCTGCCGGGGTGGAAGGCGCGCGTCCTGCCGGGCGGGGAGTGGCTCGAGGAGCTGCTGGCGGAGGCGGCGCAAGGCAGGCCTGCGACCTCCGGCACGCCCGCGGCGCCGCGTATCCCCTAGGCTTCCTGCGGCCGCCCCTACGCCCGGACCGCGTCGAAGACCGCCAGGTGGACGGGAGCCTCCCCGTGCCACAGGCCGGCGCCGAGGAAGGCCTGTTCTCAGATGGCCAGCCGCAGGCCGAGTCCCTCGGCGAGGCGCACGCGCAGCTCGGCGCCGGGCTCGAGCGGATCGGCCTCACCCGGGAGCCGGTCGCCGTTGCGCAGCCCGACGACGTCGGTCTTCACCGCCGCTGCGGGCGCGGCGAGCCCGGCGAGCAGGGCGAGGGCCGGCGCCGCCCCGCGCGGCAGTCGGCCCCGGCCGAGCGTCGTCATGACGGCGGCTTTCCCGGATTCATGGGCGACAGCGCAGAGAGAGGGCCGGGAGCCGGCCGGTGGCAGACCACCGGTCCGGGCCCCCGGCCCGCTGCGTCCGTCGCTGCCTGCTGCTGTCTACTTCTTCTTCGCCACGTACGGCTGGCTGGCGTAGGGATTGCCGCCGAGCGCGTTCGAGACGTCGGCGATGGCCTTCTGGGCCTTCACGCTGTTGCCGGCCGCGTCGAGCGGCGGCGCGATGGCGGCGATGCCGAACTTGCCCGGCGCGACGGCGATGATGCCGCCGCCCACGCCGCTCTTGGCCGGCAGGCCGGTGGCGTACAGCCACTTGCCCGAATCGTCGTAGAGGCCGGCGGTGGCCATCACGGCCAGCACCTCGGGCACGTACTCGGCCTTCAGCGCCACCTTCCCGGTGACCGGGTTGGTGCCGCCGTTGGCGAGGGTGGCCGCCATCATGGCGAGGTCCTTGGCGTTGACGCCGACGGAGCAGCCCTTGGTGTAGATGTCACAGGCCCGCAGCGGCTCGGCCTTGATGTGGTCGTAGGCGTACATGAGCATGGAGATGGCCTGGTTGCGCTGGTTCGTCTCGGCCTCCGACTTGTAGACATCCTCGAGGACCGACAGCGAGCGGCCGGCGTAGTCGTTGTAGGTGCCGATGATCTTGCCCCAGATCTCGTCGGCGGTGGCGCCCGACACCATGCTGGTGGAGGTGATGGCGCCGGGGTTGACCATGGCGTTCATCTCCGAGCCCCGGTACTGCTCGACCGCCACGATCGAGTTGAAGACCTGCCCGGTGGCGTCCACCCCCATGTTGTTGAGGATGGCGTCGGGGCCGGAGTCCTGGATGACGCGCGCCATGGTGAAGACCTTCGAGATGGACTGGATCGACACCTCGGAGGTGATGTCACCGACGCTGTAGACCTTGCCGTCCACGGTCACCAGCACGATGCCGAAGATCTTGGGGTCCACCTTGGCCAGCGCCGGGATGTAGTCGGCGTTCTTGCCTTCCTGCAGGTTCTGGAACTTGCTGTGGGCCGCCTTCAGCGCGGCGTCGATCTGGGCGGGCGTCTGGGCCCACGCCGCCGGCGCGCAGAGCACCGCCACGGCGAGGACGAACAGCAGCGCGCCACGGGCGCGCCCATCCGTGAAGCGCTTCATCATTCACCTCCGAGCTTGTAGGAGAAGTTGTACTTGGCCGAGAACTGGACGCGGAAATCGTCGACCTCCCAGCCGTCCTCGAAGTTCTCGCGCCGGCCGTACTGGCCCTCGAGACCGACCATGACGTTCTTCGCCGGGTAGTGCAGCAGGTTGCCGAGGGCGTAGTAGCCGGCGTGGAAGGCGTCGGCCGTCTGCCCCTCGACGTTGTCGATGCTGAGCATCGAGCCGCCGATCGAGCTGCTCCACTTGCTGTTCCAGTTGATGTCGTAGAAAGCGACCAGGCCGAGCACGGGCAGGGCCTCGCCGACGAAGGGCTTGGTGGGGTCGCCCAAGTTGGCGACCACGCCGACGTCATCGGAGGCGTCGTTCATGTAGTTCTCGACACCCTCGCCGTAGAGCGCCTGCAGGCGCACCGTGCCCATGTCGCCGGTCTTGAGGTTGGAGCTCAGGTTGAGGCCCCAGCCGATCGCGTCGTCCGAGAGGTCGGTGCCGTCTTCCAGATCCAGGTCGTCCCACTTGATGTAGCGCACGATGCCGGCCAACTCGACGTAGCCCCACCCCCGCCCGAGGCGGAACTCCCCCGACACGTCGGGCATCGGGAGGCGGCCCTTGACGTCGGCCAGCTCCTCGGCGCCCGCGTAGCTGCCCTGGTCGCCGCTGGCGCCCGGGCGCTCGAGGGCGAAGGTCGCCCGCGTGTCGCCCTGGACCGGCATCCAGCGCACCTGCACGTTGCGGAAGAAGGCCATGCCGTTGGGGCCCCAGTACTCGAGCGTGTTGGGGAAGACGTCGATGTCCATGAACGGGCTCCACGTCTGCCCGGCGCCGAACTTGCCGAGCTCGCCGTACGCGTGGCGCAGCCGGAAGGTGGTCTGCCCGGCGTCCACGCCGACGCCGAAGAGCTCGAACTCGAAGGTCGTCTTGAGCTCGCCGAGGTCGGTGGGCAGCCAGCTCTTGAACCCGAGGCGGCTCTGGCGCACGCCCGAGAAGAAGCGGCCGTCCTTGCCGTACTCGTCCTCGTACGCCGGCAGCTTGGTGGGCCGCAGCACGTCGAACCAGTCGGGGTGGTTCTGCCCGGTCTGGTAGCCCATGTCGAGCATGGCGAAGCCGTAGATGTCCATCCGCGCGCCCGTGCCGGACTCCTGCCCGAAGGCCACCGGCGCGGCGGTGAGCAGCAGTACCGCGACCATCCCGCACGCGACCCAGCCGCGGGCTCCTGACTTTCTCATCGAGTCTCCTCCTCTTCCGTGTTGCGTCCGTGGGGCCGGCTGCCGCCGTCTCTCGGCGATCGGCCCCGCACGCTGCCTACAGGTTGGCCTGCTCCCAGGCGCGCACGTCGCGCCGGGCCTTGTCGAAGAGCCGCTCGTAGTTCCCCTTGAGCAGCTTCTGCTTGGCTTCGGGAGTCAGCTTGGCGAACAGCGGTGCGTACAGGTCGTAGCATTTGAGATACTTCGCCTGGTCCGTAGGCGCCACCTCGTCGGTGCCGAACAGGAAGCGGTCGGGGTAGCGGTTGATCAGGTCGGCCGTCGCCTGGACGGCCTCGGGGCTCGCCACCACGTACTTGGCGACCTCGTCCCACGAGATGTCCAGGTAGACGTGCGCCAGCTCGGGCGCGGCCAGCGCCCGCTCCATCATGCCGAGCTGATCCTTGACCGGGCGCACCACCCGGCCGAGGCCCATGTGGGCCCAGATGGTGGTGGTCTTGGGGTGGCGCTTGAAGAGCTCCCGCAGCTGCGCGACCTGGTAGGGCTCCTGCCCCGGCTTGGGGTAGGGCATGTCGACGTCGTTGTGCAGGATGACGACGAGACCCACCTCTCCGGCGAAATCGAAGAGGCGATCGAGCGCCGGGTTCATGAGGCTGGCGGTCTCGCCGGCGATCTTCGAGGAGACGAACTCCTTGTGGATGGTGAACTCGCCGATGCCCGAGAAGACCCCGGGGAAGGTCTTCAGCACGCGCCGGATGTGCTCGGCGGCGTACATGTCCGCGGGGTTGAAGCCGGTGATCATGGGGTCGAAGCGGGCCTGCTCCGCCGGGCTGAGCGACTTATACGCCATGGCGATCCAGGCGTCGGTGAAGGAGTAGTAGTAGAGCGGCGCGTCGGTCTGCAGGTAGTAGGTCGGCGCGAAGTCGCCGGTGTTCTCGTACGCCCACATCTGCTGCAGGGGCAGGCCGAACAGGGTCGAGCGG
>CAYLSO010000031.1:0-9202 GCA_964386525.1 uncultured bacterium | reverse complement strand
CCAGCGCCCGGTTCACCGCCGCGTCGCCCTCGTAGAGCGCGAGCCGCCCCAGCTCGACGATGCCCCGCCTGGGCAGTACCACGCTGATCACGATCTGCGACGGCCGGCCCGATTTGAAGGAGCGGAATGCCGTCGCGAAGTCGCGCCACGGCTCGGTGCCCTGCAGCATGGCCTGGGGGCCCATGCTGGCCATGGTGCGCGCGAAGTGCACGGTGCCGTTCGGGAAGCGGTGGAGCATCTCGACGTAGCCCTTGCCGACGATCCCGGTGCAGCTCACGCGGCCGGTGAGCACCCAGCTCGACTTGGTGATGCCCGGCTTGTCGAGAGTGACCAGGGTGAAGGTCTTCGGCCGGTCGTTGGGGTTCTCGAGGCGCACGGTCGCGGCGGCCCCGCTGTCGCGGGGCGCGACGAACTCCCCGGCGGTGAGCTTGCCCTCGGCCTTGAGTTGCGCCCAGTCGATGGTGAGCAGCGGCGCGGGGGGCGCATCCGCCGCGGCGACGGTGTCTACCGCGTGGGTCGCACCCGCCAGCACAGTCAGAACTATCGCCAGGATCACAACCTTCATCGTTCGCCTCATCTCCAAGCCGTCGCCGCCACCGCCGTCGCCTTGAACGCCGCGTAGATCGTCATCCCCGGCCGCAATCCTAGCGCTTCCGTCGCGTTGCGCGTGACCTCGGCCACCAGCGGCGGCTCGGACGCAATCAGCACCCGCACGCGCTCGCCGGCCGGCGGCTCGGGAATCACATCTTGCACTTCGCCCCGCAGCACGTTGCGCGCGCTGCCCTCGGGGCGCGCCAGCGAGAGCGTGATCTCGTGCGGGTGGAGCACCAGGTGCAGCTCGTCGTCGTCGCCCGGGTCGGCGACGAGGATGGTGCCCCCCGCCACCGCGACACGCGCCAGGCCGCCCGGCTCGCGCGCCGCCACCCGCCCCTGAAAGAGGTTCACGCCGAGGAACTCGGCGACGTAGGCCGAGCGCGGGCGGCGCAGCAGATCGTCTCGCGGCCCGCACTGGGAGACGCACCCGGCCTCGAGCACGGCGATCTGCTGGCCGAAAGCGAGCGCCTCGGTCGGGCTGTGCGTGACGTACACGGTGACGCAGGGCAGGTCGGAGAGCAGACGGCGCAGCTCGGCGCGCACGCCGCGGCGGGTGGGCGGGTCGAGCGCCGAGAGCGGCTCGTCGAGCAGCAGGAGCCGCGGTTCGAGCACCAGGGCGCGGGCCAGCGCCACGCGCTGCTGCTGCCCGCCGGAGAGCTCGTGTGGCCGGCGGCGGGCGAGCGTCGCGAGTCCGAAGCGCTCGAGTGCGGCGCCGACCCGCTCGCGCAATTCGGCGCCGCGCGCCGCGCCGGCGGCACGCAATCCGAACGCCACGTTCTCGAAGACGCTCAGGTGCGGGAAGAGCGAGTAGTCCTGCGGCACGTAGCCGACCGAGCGCTCGTGCGGCGGCACGGACACGCGCCGCGCCGAATCGAACAGCACCGCGCCGTCGAGCGCGATGCGGCCGGTGTCGGGCGGCAGCAGCCCGGCCAGCAGCCGCAGCAGCGTCGTCTTGCCCGAGCCGCTCTCGCCCACCAGGACGAGCACGGTGCGGTCGGCGACCGCCAGCTCCGCCTCGAGCCCGAAGGCGGCGAGGTGCTTAGCGACCCGCAGCTCGAGCATCGGAGCGATTCCAGAAGAAGCCGGCGGGCGCGGCCCGCAGGCCGAGCAGGAGTCCGAGCGACATGGCCAGCAGCAGCACCGAGAGCACCACGGCGGCGTCGAGCTCGGACTGCAGCGCCACGTAGACGGCCAGCGGCATGGTCTGGGTGGTGCCCGGGAGGTTGCCGGCGAAGGTGATGGTGGCGCCGAATTCGCCGAGCGCGCGCGCACCGCTCATCGCCACGCCGGCGACGAGCGACGGCAGGGCGAGCGGCAGCATGACGCGGAAGAAGGCGAACGACTCGCGGGCCCGCAGCGTGGCGGCGGCGTCGAGCAGGCGGCGGTCCACGCCGGCGAACCCGGCGCGGGCCGGCGCGATGTAGAAGGGCGCGGCCATGAACACCTGCGCGGCGACCACCGCCGCGGTGGTGAAGGGCAGCGAGATGCCGAAGGCGCCGAGGGCGGCGCCGGCCAGCCCGGCGCGGCCGAAGGCCATGAGCAGCGCGAAGCCGGCGACCGTGGGCGGCAGCACCATCGGCAGGGTGATGAGGACCTCGACCAGGCGTTTGGCCGGAAAGTCGCGCGTGGCGAGCACGTAGGCGGCGGGCGTGCCGAACAACACCACCAGAGCGGTGGCGATGGCGCTCGTGATCAGGCTGAGGCGCAGCGCTTCGAGCACGGCCGGGTCGCCGAGACGCGTCACGAGCTGCGCCGGCGTGACGCGCAGCAGCAGCGCCACGAACGGCAGCGCGAGGAAGACGAGCAGCAGGCCGAGCGCGGCCAGAACGGCGGGGCGCAGCAGCAGCGAGGCGCCGCGGCGCAGCGCGGGCGCGCTCATCGGTGCGTGGCGGAGTCCAGGGGCGCCGTCGCCGGGTTCGCAAGCGCGGCCGGGGGGTCCGCCGCCGGGAGGAACCTGTGGCGGCGGAGGATCTCCTGCCCTTCCTGCCCGAGCAGGAAGGCGATGAACGCCTGCGCGGCCACCGGCTGCGGCGCGTCCTTCAGCATGGCGACGGGGTACTGAGCCAGCACGTTCGCAGCCTCGGGGATCTCGAAGACCCGCACCTTGCGCGCCACGGCCGGCGTGACGTCGGTGCGGTACACGAAGCCGGCGTCGGCCTCGCCGAGCTGCACCTTGCCCACCACCGCCTTCACGTTCTCTTCCTGGGAGACGACATTGTCGCGCACGCGGAACGGGAAGTCGGGCGGGAATCCGCTCGTCCGCGCCAGCTTGACCAGCACCGTGCCGGTGTACCGGCCCACGGGCACGGCCTCCGCCGCGATGACGATCTTCACGCCGCGCCGCGTCAGGTCGCGCAGGTGCTCGATGCGCGCCAGGTTCTTCTTCGGCACGATGACCACGAGCTGGTTGCGGGCGAAGAGCCGCGGCTCGCCGGCGATCCGGTCGAGGCCGCGCACGTAGTCCAGCCACCGCCCGTCGGCCGAAGCGAGGACGTCGGCCACGGCGCCCTGCTCGATCTGCGCGGCGAGCTGCTGGGATCCGGCGAAGTTGAAGCGCACCGTCACGCCGGGGTCAACCTTCTCGAAGGCCCGGCCGATCTCGGCGAAGCCCTCGGAGAGCGAGGCGGCGGCGAAGACGGTGAGGGTCTCGGCGGCGCGCACCGGCATGGCGGCGGCGAGGAGGCACAGGGCGGCGAGGAGCCCGAGAGCGATGCGGCGCGGGGGACGCACTACCGACATTGCCACCTACCCTTTCACGTATGACAGCTTCTCGGCTACGCGCCCGTCGCGCACACGGAGGACGTCGACGCCGCGCACATGGCCCGGCGCGCCGTCCCGGACCCAATGGTACACCCAGCGGACCACGCAGCGGTCCCCGGCCGCGAGGGTCTCCTCGGCCTCGAAACGGGCCTGCGGAGAGCGGGCGAAGAAGCTCTCCCAGAAGGCGCGCACCGCGGCCGCGCCTGTGAAGCGCTCCCCGTCGGGCGCCGGGCGCGTGTTCTCGAACACGCAGTCGTCGGTCATGCAGCGCATGACGGCGTCGACGTCGTGCCGGTTGAAGGCGTCGTTGAAGCGGTTCACCGCGGCGAGGGTTTCGGCGTCTGTTGGGGCGGGCTGCGGGTGGTTCATGTCGCCAGTCCTCCGTTCCGACCGGGTTGCGCGAGTTTGGGACGGCGGCCTGGGCCATTGCGGCCGATTACCGACTCCCTATCTTCCCTCTATCCAGAGGAATGTGTCCAGGTGGACCCGCGAGATCCTCATGCGGCGGCTGAGGTCCGCGGCGATGGCCTGATACTCGGCACTCAGCTCCGGCGTGAGGCGCTTGACCGCTGGCCATCGCGACGCCCGTCTGTCTCGACCATGCTTCCGGAGGCCGCGCGCGACGATTGCGTCGAGCGCGCGATCGAAGGCGCGCTGGTCGCGCGTCGAGAACCTCTCCAGCCGCACGAGCTCGAGCGCTGCGCGGGCTGCACCCACGACTCCAGGCGCACCCTGCCCTCTCGCGGTCGAGGGTCCGACGGCGACGATGCGCTTCCTGATGGCCTGAGCCAGACTTTGGTTAGGTGCACTCATAGGAGCGCGGGCTCCATTCCTGTGTTGATTGCCATTCGGCCGTAGAAGCAGTCTGGGGCGCATCCGGTCGGGGCCGCAAGGCGAAAGCCGAGGGTGTGCGTTGCGGGCTTCGTCAGGATCTCTTTGCGCGGGGCGCGCCGCCGCGGCAGATTGTCGTGCCTCTCGTGCCCACGGGCCCGAGGTTTCCCCCGGGGTCTGGCTCGCGCCACACGCCGGGGTTCTTTATTCGCCGTGCCTCGCAAGAGTCAAATCCACCATTGACAGGGCAAGCTCCCAAGCAGGAACCTTGATGTGCCCTGAGATCCCTTCGGGGACACGGGCTTAACCCCCCCGGGGTCTGGCGCGCCCAGACGCCGGGGTTCTTCTTTCCCTCGCCCCCGGGGCGAGGCAGCAGGATGGCGGAGCGATGCCGCTATCTTCGTGGATGGAAACAACTGGTTCCACGGGATGCGCCGCATCGGTGTCCAGAATACCTCGACACTCGACTATGCCAGGCTCTCGCGCAAGCTGGTCGGGCGGCGTACCTGGGTGGGAACCCGATACTACGTTGGGCAAGTCCTGCAGACTGCCGATGGTGAGCTTTACGCTGAGCAACAGCGCTTCCTGGCTCGGCTCAGCGCGGCCGATGCCCGAATCACCTGCCATCTGGGGCGCCTCGAGCCTCGCCGCGTTCAGGATGCGGCTGCCCGGCAGCTTCAGCACTACCTCCGAAAGCTGACAGTCCCGATCGACGCCAAGGTCCACCGCGACCTCCTCTTCCTCGCCCGCCGCCACCGCACCGCGGAGGTCTTTGTCGAGAAAGCGGTGGACGTCATGCTGGCGGTAGACCTCGTGGTGATGGCCGAGCGCGACCAGTACGACACGGCCTACCTGCTGTCGGCCGACGGGGACTTCACTCCGGCCGTGGCGGCGGCGCGGGCGGCCGGCAAGGCCGTCTTCGCGGTCAGCCCGGCGTATGGGGGGCAACTGGCCGCGGCCACGACCGCCTTCATCCGCATCGACCGGGAGTGGTTCCGGGGGTGCTATCGGGAGTAGGGGCTCGGCCGGCCCGCCGGGACCGCGGCGCGCGAAGACCCCCGGGCGGCCCGGGGCGCCGCCGGCCGCTCCCGGGGACCCCGCGCGCGTTCTCCACTCCGTCCCCCCGCCGTGCTAGATTTCTCTCGCGTTTCCACCCGGATCCCTTCAGGAGGTCAGCCCTTGTCCGTCCCGTCCGCCGATCATTCCGTGGCCGCCGTGCTCCATCGCCTGGGCATCCATGCCGTCAACCACGGCGCCGGCACCGGCCGCTGGATCGAGACCAAGGGCGCCGATCTGGTCTCCAAGAACCCGGCCACCAACGAGCCCATCGCCGCGGTGCGCCAGGCGTCGGCCGCCGACTACGAGGCCGTGGCCGCCGAGGCCGAGCGCGCCTTCGAGACTTGGCGTATCGTGCCGGCGCCCAAGCGCGGCGAGGTGGTGCGCCTGCTCGGCAACGCGCTGCGCGCGCACAAGGACGACCTCGGCCGGCTGGTGAGCCTCGAGAACGGCAAGATCCTCTCCGAGGGCCTTGGCGAAGTGCAGGAGATGATCGACATCTGCGACTTCGCGCTCGGGCTGTCGCGCCAGCTCTACGGGATGACGATGCCGAGCGAGCGGCCCCTGCACCGGATGTACGAGCAGTGGCAGCCGCTGGGGCCGGTGGGCGTGGTCTCGGCGTTTAACTTCCCGGTGGCGGTGTGGGCGTGGAACGCGGCCATCGCGGCGGTGTGCGGCGACCCGGCGATCTGGAAGCCGTCGAGCAAGGTGCCGCTGACGGCGGTGGCGGTGCAGAACATCTGCGACCGGGTGATGGCGGACGCGGGCTTTCCGGGGATCTTCAACCTGGTGATCGGGCCGCGCGAGGTGGGCGAGAGGCTGCTGGCGGACCGGCGGGTGCCGCTGATCTCGGCGACGGGGTCGTGCCGGATGGGAAAGCGGATCGCCGAGCTGGTGGGGCCGCGGTTCGGCCGGACCATCCTGGAGCTGGGCGGCAACAACGCCATCATCGTGCTGGACGACGCGGACCTGGACCTGGCGGTGCGCGCGGTGACCTTCGCGGCGGTGGGGACGGCCGGGCAGCGCTGCACCACACCGCGGCGGCTGGTCGTGCAGAAGGGCGTGGCCAAGACGATGGTGGCGCGGCTCTGTGGGACCTACAAGTCGATCCGGATCGGGGACCCGCTCTTGCCGGACACGCTGATGGGCCCGCTGATCGACGCCGGCGCGGTGGAGGAGATGATGAAGGCGCTCGAGCAGGCCAAGGCCGAGGGCGGCGAGGTGCTGTGCGGCGGGAAGCGGCTGGACCGGCCGGGCAACTTCGTCGAGCCGACGCTGGTGAGGGCGCGGCCGGAGATGAAGATCGTGCAGGAGGAGACGTTCGCGCCGATCCTGTACGTGATCGAGGTCGCGGATGTGGACGAGGCCATTCTTGTGAACAATGGTGTTCCACAAGGGCTCTCGTCGGCGATCTTCACGCGGAACCTGCTGGCGGCGGAGAAGTTCCTGAGTGCTTCCGGGTCGGACTGCGGCATCGCCAACGTGAACATCGGGACGTCGGGAGCGGAGATCGGCGGAGCGTTCGGTGGAGAGAAGGACACCGGCGGCGGGCGGGAAGCCGGGTCGGATTCGTGGAAGGTGTATATGAGAAGGCAGACGGTGACGATCAACTACAGCAAAGAGCTACCGCTCGCGCAGGGGGTGAGGTTTGAGGTGTGAGGGGGATTGGCTAGGTTCACGGGGCCACAATCAGTGGGAGCTCGAGTCGCCGCTTTCTCCCGCGCTGAGTCGGCATTTCATGGGGGACACGTAAGTGAGCTCAACCCTCGGGAGAATCTACCTCCAAACTGTCTCCTGAATGAGGGAGCTTGCGGGGTTAGCTCGCTAGCGGGAGGCCTGTTACTGCAGTGAAGATAGAACTCGAAGGCAGCCCGGCCGGCCCGCACTCCGATCAAAACCAGGTGCGTTGAGTCCTTCGACCGGGCTACTGCCTCGGATGCCGCCCCTCCGATGACACAAGGCTCTCGAGCAGCCTGACGACCTCCCGGCGCTCCTCGACGGTCATCTCATCCCAGCGGTCGAGCTGGCGCTGAATGTGGCTCACGTGCGGATTCGAAGCGCCTCGCGTCCCCAGGAAATACGTGGCAATGCTCCCCGTGATCATGCCAATCGTGCCGATGCCCACGAGCATGAGGACTGCGGCAATGACGCGGCCCTCTCCGGTCTTCGGCGAGATGTCTCCATAACCGACCGTCGTAGCCGTGACGAGGCTCCACCACATGCCATCGTGGATGGTCGCAATTCCGGGCTCGACCTGGTTGATGAGGAAACCGCCGGCGACCATGATTGCTAGGGTGGACAGCATGACGTAGCCCAGGCGATTCGTGCGGAGAACGCCGCGTACCGTCGCGCCCACCCGCCAGAGCACCTCCATGCCGCGTATGACCCGAAGCAATCGGAGTAGTCGAAGAAGGCGCGCGCTTCGAAAGTAGTCGATGGGAAGGATGGCGAGGAGGTCAGCGACGTTACGCCTGACAAATTCGAACTTCTTCGGTGCCAACAGGAGCCGCACGAGGTAGTCGGCGAGGAAGACGATCCAAATCGCCCATATGGCTGTGTGGATCTCGGGTGTCGGTGGCAGCACCGCCATCCAGATCGTGGCGATGGCGAGCGCGGCCATTAGCCCTTCATAGGCCCATCCGAACGCGCGCGTTTTCGCACGCTGAACTTGCGGCTGCTCAGGTCGTGTGTCGGTCATGTCGGAACCCCCGCACCACGTCTCCAGGAGGGACAATCGCGATAGATCTGCGGGATTATAGCCTTGCACTGCGGGTACGCAACGATTGCGGGGCCGACCGTCGCGTGCCGTTGTGGGGACAGGGTCGCAGTTGGTCTTCAGTGCTGTCGAACGGGCGGAATCGCGGCGCGCACCTTCCGCGCGGTAAGGCATCCGTTTGTTGCAGGTGGGCCTGGATTGGCGCAGAATGCCCCTCGATGCAGGGTCTCGTTGCCGTCACCGACTACGACTGGTTCAACTTCCTGAGCAGGCAGAAGAACCTCGACGAGGTCAACTTCTGGCGGCCCTCCGACACGCGCACGCCCCGTCAGCTCAAGCCTGGCATGCCGGTCATCTTCAAGCTGCGCAAACGTCACGGCGGCTGGATCGTGGGCTGGGGAATCTTCGCCCGGCACGACGTGCTGCCGGCCTGGTTGGCGTGGGATGCCTTCGAAACAAAGAACGGGGCCGAGACGTTCGCCGATATGCGCCAGCGCATAGAACGTCTCCGTCATGATGCCGGCACCGCCCGGGCCGGCGGGGGGGACTACAAGATTGGCTGCCTCATGCTGGCCGAGCCGGTCTTCCTGCCGCGAGAGCGCTGGATCGTCCCACCTGCAGAGTGGCCGGAGAATTCTGTCCAGGGAAAGACCTACGATCTTAGCCGGGGCGAGGGCCAGCGCGTGTGGGAGGCATGCCGGCTTGCAGGTGCGTTCACAGGGCAGGGAGCGGCTCGCGATCTCGCCCATGACACGCAAGAACCGCGCTACGGCGAGGCGGTGCTCGTCAAGCCGAGACTCGGGCAAGGGATCTTCCGCATGGCGGTAACCGGAGCCTACGGCCGTGCCTGCGCGGTGACCGAAGAGCACTCTCTTCCCGCGCTAGAGGCCGCGCACATCCGGCCGTTCGCGGATGGCGGGCCGCACGAAGTGGGGAATGGGCTTCTGCTCCGTAGTGACATTCACCGGCTGTACGACAAAGGCTACGTTGGCGTGACGCCCGAGCACGCCTTCGTCGTCAGCCGCCGGCTCAAGGACGATTTCGAGAATGGTAGATCCTACTATCCGCTGCATGGGAGGCGGATTCGCCTTCCGGAGGATTCGGCGGACCACCCAAGCGTAGCCCATCTGGAGTGGCATCTGGCGGAGGTGTTCAGGGAATAGCCCTGGTTGGCAGGAAGAGGAGCCAACGGATTGGGATGGAAGGACCTAAGCGCTCCCTTGGATCACAGATCAGCGCGCGAGG
>CAYLSO010000030.1:0-42557 GCA_964386525.1 uncultured bacterium | reverse complement strand
CTCGTAGCGCCGCTCGACGGCGCCGCGCCGCGCGTCGAAGGTCGGCGCCACTTCGCGCACCTCGTGCACGGCCGCGTCCTGCGGCAAGAGGCCGGCGAGCGAGCGCAGGATGCGGTCGCACGGCACCGCCGAAGCGGTGCGCGCATTGGCGACCTGGCCGCGCGCGTGGCAGCCGGCGTCGGTGCGCCCCGCCCCGCGCACCGAGACCGCCTCGCCGAGAACCACCGAGAGCGCCTGCTCCAGCACGCCCTGGACCGTGCGCAAGCCCGGCTGCACCTGCCAGCCGCTGAACTCGGTGCCGTCGTACTCGACCGCGAGGCGGAGGTTCCTCACGCCACGCTCCTCGCCCACGCCGCGCCGGCGAGCACTGCGGCCCCCGCCAGCACCGCGGCCCAGTCGCGCCCGGCCCAGCGCGCCAGCCCGGCGGGAGTGCGCGGGCCGAGGCCATAGTAGCGGGCGGGCAGAGCCCAGGCCAACTCCTCGGCGCGGCGCAGGACGAGCAGCGCCAGGGGGACGAGCACGGCGGGCACCTCCCGCAGGCGCACCGCGAGGCGCCGCCGACGTTCGGCGGGCGGCGCCCCCGGCCCGGGCCACGGTCCGCGCAGGGCGCGCTGTACGCTCAGGCGGTGCGCTTCCGCTTCGAGGCCTGGCGCCAGCCGCAGGGCCACCAGCAACACGACCTCGAAGCCGGTCATCCCCGCCCCAGGGCGGCGACAAGGCCGCAGCAGCCGCTCGATGCCCGCCAGCGCCACGAAGGGCGAAAAGGCGCGCGCCACCCCCTGGAAGAGCAGCAGGAGCGCGACCAGCCGCAGCGCGGCCTCCGCCCCGACGCGCAGGCCTGCGGCGCTGACCGGCAGGGGCCGGCCGGCGAGGCGCAGTGGCAGCCCGCCGGTGAATACCGCGTTCAGCGCGAAGGCGAACCCCGCCAGGATGGCGAGCCTCCCGAGGTCCCGGGCCGAGGCCGGACGCCCGCAGGCGGCGCGCAGCCAGAGCCCGGCGGCGGCGGACAGGACGGCGACGGCCGCCAGCGCCGGGCCCGGCGGCGCGAGCCCCAGGCCGAGCGCGGCGAGCGCCGCCCCGGCCACGAGGGCCCGCGTCTCCGGGACGCGCGCCGCCGGCGTGGGTCGGGCAGCGGCGGCCGGCGCAGCGCTCACTGCGTCCCGGCCGGGCCGGGAACGCTCGGCGCCGCCGGGGCGAAGAGCTGCTCGGCGATCTGGATGCCGTTGAGCGCGGCGCCCTTGCGCAGGTTGTCGCAGCAGATCCAGAGGTCGAGGCCGGCCGGCTGCGAGACGTCACGGCGGATGCGCCCGACGAACGCCTCGTCGCGGCCTGCGGCGGCGCGCGGCGTGGGATAGACGCGGCCCGCGGGATCGTCGAGAACGACGACTCCCGGGGCCTCGGCCAACCAGCGGCGCACCTCGTCCGGGTTCACCGGGCGGCTGAGCGTCAGGTTGACGGCCTCGGAGTGGCCGACGCGCACCGGCACGCGCACGGCCGTGGCCGTCACGGCGAGGTTGGGCTCCTCGAGGATCTTGCGCGACTCGAGGATGAGCTTGACCTCCTCGCGCGTGTAGCCGCTGTCCAGGAAATCGTCGATGTGCGGCAGGCAGTTGTAAGCGATGCGGTGCGGGTAGACGCGCGGCTCCGGCTCGCGGCCGGCGGCCGCGCCCTGGATCTGCGCCTCGAGCTCCGCGAGGGCGTCGAGCCCGGTGCCGGAAACGCTCTGATAGGTGCTCACCACCAGGCGGCGCACCCCGACCTTGCGGTGGATGGGCGCGACCACCAGGACGAGCTGGATGGTGGAGCAGTTCGGGTTGGCGATGAGTCGGGGCCGGTCGGCGAGGCGGTGGCCGTTCACTTCGGGCACCACCAGCGGCACGTCGGGCTCCTGGCGGAAGGCCGCCGAGTTGTCGATGACCGTGGCGCCGCGCTCCACCGCCACCGGGGCCCACTGCCGCGCCGCGTCGGCGCCGGCCGAGAAGAAGGCGATGTCGTGACCGGCGAGCGCCTCGGCGCTCACCTCCTCGACCGGGATGCGCTCCGAGCCGAAGGGCAGCGTCTCGCCCGCCGAGCGCGAGGTAGCCAGCAGGCGCAGGCCCCCCACCGGAAAGCGCCGCTCCTCCAACAGGCTGAGAAACGTGCGGCCCACCGCCCCGGTGGCCCCCACGATGGCGACTCGCAAGCTCATGTCCGTCCTGGATCGCTCGAGAGAAGTGGGATGCGGCCCGTGTCCGCTGCCCTCGCCGGACACGCGGCGGTCTCGGACGGAGCCTATCACGCGGGCGCGGCGGCTGCCACCGCGCCGCACCGGCTCCCGGCGCGGCTCAGGCCGGATATCGAAACCGGCTCTAGCGGCGGCCTCGGCGGCGCGTCAGCCAGGCCGCCAGCGCCAGCGCGCCGCTCAGCGACAGCGCCGCACGCCCCGGCCAGTCCCCCCAGCGCACGTACGGCGGCTCGGGCCCCGGCCGGTCGAGGCGGCCGCACCGCGTTTCGCGAGTGAAGACGCCGCCGCGCTCGTAGAGGCGGCCGCGGATGTCCACGAAGAAAGTGAGCCCCGTGTTCGCGCAGCGGGCCAGCGGTAGCCGGGTCTCGACCGCCCGGAAGACCGCCATGGCAGCGTGCTGGTAGAGGGCGCCGGTGCGCCCGAACCACTCGTCGTTGGTGATGTTCACGAGGACCGTGGCGCCGCGCCGCCGCGCCGCCCGCGGCGCTTCCGGAAAGATGGACTCGAAGCAGATGAGCACGGCCGCCCGCTCGCCCGCCACCGGCAACAGCCGGAGCGAGTCTCCGGGCAGGAACTCCGCCTGCCCGAGGTCGATCTTGCCGAGAGCCGGGATCAGCCACTGGAAGGGCAGCCGCTCCCCGAAGGGCACGAGGTGCATCTTCGCGTACTGGGCCTCGATGCCCACTTGCGGCGTGAATACGCCCGCGGCGTTGAACAGGTCGTAGCCGTTGTCGAGGCGGCGGCGGTAGTCCGGATAGCCGGCGAGCAGCGGCACGCCGGCCGAGTCCACGAAGCCTTGCACGGCGATCAGGGCGAGGATGTCGCGGCGCAGGTACGAGCCGGTGGCGGTCTCCGGCCAGATGATGAATGTGGGTCGCTCGGCGAGCGCCGCCCGGCTCTGCTCCAGGAATCCCTGCAGGACCTGGGCCTGGTGGCGGCCGCTCCACTTGACCTCGCCCGGCACGTTCCCCTGCACGAGAGCCACCTTGGGACCCTGGCGCGCGCCGGAGTCGGCGGGCGTCAGCACCGCCGCCCCGAGACTCCAGGCGGCCATCCCGATCGCCGCGCCCAGCGTCGCCCAGGCGGCGGCCCGCCCGGCCCGCCCGCGGCGCACGGCCAGCCACGCGGCGAGCAGCGCGCCGTTGACCGCCAGCACCCAGGCTCCCACGAGGAACGCGCCGCCGACCGCGGCCCACTGCAGGAGCGGCCCGTTCTCCCACTGCGTGTAGCCGATGGTGAGCCACGGAAAACCCAGCTCGCCGAGCGAGCGCAGCTTCTCGGCGCCGAGCCACGCCAGGGGCAGACCGAGCGCCAGCGGCAGGCCCAGCCGCACGCGCGCGCTCAGCGCCACGGCGCCGGCCAGGGCAGGATAGAGGGCAAGGTAGGCCGCCGCGGCGATCCAGGCCGGGTACATGATGCCCGGGACCGTGACGGCGATCGGCTTCAGGAAGGCGATCCAGTGGAGTCCGGCGAGGTGGAGGACGAAACCGCAGAAGTAGCCGAGACCGAAGCCGGCGCGCGCGGCTCCGCGCTCACCCGAGCGGCCGCCGGGCGCCGCCCGCGCGAGCGCTCGGGCCTCCAGGGCGGCGCCCAGGGGGACGAGGCAGACCCACGCCAGCCAGCCCGCGGGCAGAGGCGGGAAGGCCAGCGCGAAGAGCAGGCCGGTGGCCGCGGCCGCCAGGCGCTGGGGGCCGCGGCTAGCCGAGCCTCACCTCCCGCCCGCTCTCGGCGGACTTGTAGATGGCGTCCACCAGGCGCATCGCCGCCAGCGCCTCGGACACCGAGGCGATGGGCGTGGAACCTTTGCGGATCGAGTCGACGAAATGCGTGATCTGGTCCTCGGCGGCTTGCTTGTAGAGGTTGCGGGGCGTGTCCAGAGTCGGCGTCACGTTGACCAGGTTGCCGTGCATCGCGCGGTGCATGCGCAGCGGGTTCCACAGCGCCGCCCCGTTCTCTCCGAAGACGTTGCAGTAGGCGAAGTCCTTCTCCATGAGCAGGCCCCAGGTCACCTCGAGGGTGAGCGTCGAGCCGCCCTCGAGCCGCATGAAGGCGATGGCCGAGTCCTCCACCTCCGCCTGTCCCGGGTGGTGCGCGGAAGCGGTCACCGCCTCGACCGTCGGACTGCCCAGGATCCACAGGGCCAGATCCAGGATCGGCACCCCCAGGTCCATGAGCACGCCGCCGCCCGCCAGTCGCTTGCGGTCCTTGCGGTCGGCGGCCGACCAGCCGGCGCGCTGCCGCAGCCAGCCGGCCTTGGTGTAGAACACCTTCCCCAGCTCGCGCCCGTCGACGAACTTCTTGAGCATCTGCGAGTCGGCGCGGAAGCGGTGCGCCAGCGCGCACATCAGGGTGCGGCCGGCCTTCTTGGCCGCCTGCGCCATCTTCTCGGCCTCGGGGGCGTTGCGCGCCAGGGGCCGCTCCACCAGCACGTGCTTGCCCGCCTCGAGCGCCGCGATCGAGATGGGGGCGTGCAGGTAGTTGGGCGTGCACACCACCACGGCGTCGAGCTCCTCCTCGCGCAGCAGCGCGTCGGTGCTCTCAAAGACGCGCGGGATGGCGAAGCGCTGCGCCACGCGGCCCGCCTTCTCCTCGTCGCGGTCCACGATGGCGACGAGCTCCACGCCGTCCAGTCGCTTGATCGCCGGGATGTGGCCCACCTGCGCCGCCGCTCCCACGCCGATCACCGCCAGCTTCAGGGGCTTCTTGGGCACCTCTGCCTCCCTTCCCGTCGCCTGCCGCACACCGCTGCGGCGGCGCTCACGCGCTGCCCGCCGTCCTCAGACGGCCCACTCCACGCCGCGCGCTCCCGCGGCGATGTCTCCCAGAATCCAGGGCCGCTCGCCCCGCTGCTCCAGTTCCGCCATCACCCCCGCCGCCCGGTCCGGCCGCACGCACAGGACGAACCCGACGCCGAGATTGAAGGCGCGCGCCATGTCCTCGTCCGGCACGCCGCCCCGCTCCTGGATGGCCCGGAACACCGGCGGCACCTGCCAGGAGCGACGGTCGATGCGGGCCCGCGAGCCCTCCGGCAGGACGCGCACCAGGTTGCCGGGCACGCCGCCGCCGGTGACGTGCGCCAGGCCGCTGACCGCGCCGCCCTCCACCAGCGGCAGCAGGGCCGCGGTGTAGGAGCGGTGCGGCGCGAGCAGCGCCTCGCCCACGCTGACTCCGGTGCCCGGTAGCGGGTCGCCGAGCCCCAGCCCGCCGCGCTCGAGCAGGACGGCCCGCGCCAGAGAATAGCCATTCGTGTGCAGCCCGGCCGAGGGCAACGCGACCAGGAGGTCCCCGGGCCGCACCTGCGACCCGTCCACCACCCGCTCCTCCTGCACGTAGCCGATCATGCAGCCGGCAAGGTCGAAGTCCCCCTCCCGGTACAGGCCCGGCATCTCCGCCGTCTCGCCGCCGAGCAAGGCGGCCCCTTCGGCGCGGCACGCCTCGGCCAGCCCGCGCGCCACCTCCTGCATCGCCTCCTCCTCGAGCTTGCCCCAGGCGATGTAATCGAGGAAGAAGAGCGGCCGCGCCCCCAGCACCAGGCAGTCGTTGGCGCCATGACGGACGATGTCGCCCGCCACCAGCGCGTGGGCGCCGGCGGCGCGGGCCAGCAGAACCTTCGTCCCCACCCCGTCGATGGAGGCCACCAGCGCGGGCGCGCCCGGGCCCGCGCCGGGTAGCCGGCAGATGCCGGCGAAGTGGCCGAAGCGGCTCACCACGTGCGGCGTGTAGGTGCTCTCGACGAAGCGACGCAGCCGCCCCACCGCGGCGTCGCCGCGCGCGATGGAGACGCCTGCGTCCTCGTAGCGCATCACCCGCTCACCCTCCCGCTCGTCGTCCCCTCGTAGCGCCACACCTGCGGCCCGGCGCCCATCGCCACGGCCTGCGGCTCGGCGTCGGACAGCGGCAGCCGCTCCGCCTCGACCAAACGGTCGAGGGCCCGCACCACGCGCGGGTCGAACTGCGTGCCCGAACAGCGTTCGAGCTCGGCCAAGGCGTCGGGCACGCCGCGGGCGCCGCGGTACGCGCGCTCGGAGGTCATGGCGTCGAACGCGTCGCAGACGCCGATGATGCGCGCCCCCAGCGGCACGTCCTCGCCGGCGACCCCGCGCGGGTACCCCGCCCCGTCCAAGCGCTCGTGGTGGCAGCGCACGTACTCGGCGGCCCGCGCCAGCGAGCGCATCCGCCCCAGGATATCGGCCCCCTGGTCGGGGTGGAAGCGGATCACGACCTGCTCCTCGTGCGACAGTCCCGCCGGCTTGGCGAGGATCTTCTGGTAGCGCCGCCCGACCTTCCCGAGGTCGTGCAGCAGCGCCCCGTACTCGATGTCCTCGATGTCGCGCTCCGGCACCCCGAGCTCGCGGGCCACGGTCTTGGCGTACTCCGCCACCCGCGTCGAGTGCCGCCGCGTGTACGGGTCCACCTCCTCGATGACTCCGGCCAGCGCGCGCACGAACTCGAGCAGGTCGCAGCGCATCTCGAAGTAGCGCCGCAGCCCGAGGCTGGCGGCCAGGAGCGGCACCGCGAAGACCACGACGCCCCATACGCCGGCCCGCAGGTAGAGCAGGGCAGCCGCCGCTCCTAGGGCCAGGGTACCGAGGTGCGCGAACGCGGGCGAGAGGTAGTTGCGCTGCAGCACGCGCAGCGGCGCCAGACCCTGGGTGATGCCCAGCACCAGGCTGACCCCGAGGGCGTTGACCCCGAAGTAGGCTACCGCCGCGGCGACCACAGCGGGCAGGTCGGCCGGCAAGGCCACGGCCCCCGGACTCCCCCCCAGGGTCGCGAAGACGCGGCCGGCCGCCAGCACCATGACCGCGTAGAGGCCCGCGTTGAAGCAGGCCCGCTCGGGCGGGCGGCGCAGGACGAGCAGCTGCGAGAGGAGTGCCGAGGACGCCACTAGCCAGGCGGCGGGCCCGGGGCCGAGGAGCAGCAGGGCGGCGAAATCCACGGCCGAGCCGGGCGTGCTGAAGCCGCCGCGCGGCAGGATGACGGGCATGAGGTCCGCCACCACCATCAGGAGCCAGAGGGCGGCGGCGAGGCCGAGCGGGAACTCCCAATCGAGCGGGCTCGTGGCCAGGCAGAGAAGGCCTCCGCCCACCACGAGCCCGAATACCGCGTAGAACGCCGCCCCGCGCCGCGTCTGCCCGGCGGCGGGGGTCGGCAGGGTGCGCTTCCCTGCGTCTGTCACCTCGGTGTGCGTCCTCCTCGCGGGTGGTCGACGCGGGGGCAGACTCGGAAAAATGTGAGACCGACACCTTCTTTCGGACCGTCAGCCATGCTCCCTAGAATCGGGCCCGGTGACTACCAGCCGTTACGGCCGTCGTCCATGGGCTGATTCGTCGTGAGCATCCACTCGTCGAACAGCTCGGCGAGGAACACGAAGAAAGTCAGCATTCGGAGCCACCTCCTTTGGTGGGAATCTCATCTGCTGGGAACCGAAGTTCCGCGACAGGTGGCGCTCCGCTCGACCTCTTCGCTCCGCTTTGTCCTAAGTCGATGTCGGTCTCAGTTCGTACTCCACTGGTTCGCGGACGGCCAGGCCGCCCAGTATCCGGTTGACCGCCGACAGCGTGGCGAACACCACCGTCTGCGGCAGGTCGTGCTCCAGCGTGCAGCTCCCCGTCAGGGCCTTCTCCGACCGCTGCTCGAGAAGCTTCACGGCCACCACGACCACCGTGCGCCTGCCCATCCGCACCCGCATCACGTCCTGCACCGCCAGCGAGCGCTCCTCTCCCAGGAACGGCTGCAGCGCCTGCAGGGTCGCCGACGCCACCAGGCGCTCGGCGTTGTCGCGCGCGCTCGGCCCCGTCGCGCTGCCCAGGCGGGTCACGCCGTGCCAGGCGATCTCCACCTGCGCCTGCGTGCGCAGCCCGGTCACGTAGAGGTTGGCGCTGACAAAGCGCACCCTCTCGCGCCGGGCGCCCCGCGGCGGCCCCGCCGCTGCGGGCAGCCCGGTGTTGCCGACCGCGCGCGCCGCTTCCGGCGGCGGCGCTGCCTTCACCGCCACTGCCGCCGGCGGCACGCCGAGCCCCTCGGTCCCTTCGGCGCCCTCCCCGACCGCGTCCTCCTTCTCCATCACCACGCTGATCACGCGGTGATCGACCCGCTTCTGGAGGTACGCGTTCAGAGCCGACTCCACGTCGCGCACGATCTGCTTCGGCTTGCGCGTGGTGCGGGCGACGACATGGACCTCTTTGATGTCTTCTCCGTCCGTGGTGATGGATGCGTACTCGATGTCTCTGAGACGCTTGAGGACGGCTTCAGCCTGAGCCGCCCAGTCCCGACGGCCGGATTCGACGGTCAGGGTGCTCCTCCTTTCGCGGGAGGGATCCGAGCGGCGCTACTCTAGCACAGGGTTCGCGGGGCGTCACCCGCGAAGCGGCTGGGTCCGCCGGGCCGCGGGCAGGGGCGGCCGCGCGTGCCTTCCCCGGGCGAACTTGTTGCGCAAGAGCGGCCTAGCCGGTGCGGGACGGGTCATTTCCAGAGCTCGATCTCCGGCACGTGCGCCAGGGCCCGGACGGCCCTCACCCGCTCGGCGATCTCGCTGCGGGTGGCCTCCGCCAGCCGTTGCGGGCTAAAGGCTTCGACGCACAACGAGGCCATGGCGGTCCCGCAGACCATGGCCTGCCGAAACGGCGGCGCGGCCGCGTCTCCCTCCCGGTCGAGGTAGCCGAGGAAGCCACCGGCGAAGGAGTCCCCCGCGCCCGTCGGGTCCACCAGCTGCTCGTGCGGGAAGGCCGGGCAGAAGAAGCGGTCGTCGTGGGAGAAGTACAGCGCCCCATGCTCGCCCTTCTTGATCACCAGCCGTTTCATCCCCATCTCGAGCAGCACGCGCGCCGCCCGCGGCAGCTGCGCCTCCCCCGAGAGCTGCCGCGCCTCGGCGTCGTTGAGCAGGCAGACGTCCACCCGGCGCAGCACCTCGAGCAGGACCTCCCGCTTCGAGTCGATCCAGTAGTTCATGGTGTCGCAGGCCGCCAGCCGTGGGCGCTCGGCCTGGTCGAGCACCTCGAGCTGCAGCTCGGGATCGATGTTGGCCAGGAACAGGGTGCGCGCGCGGCGCTGCTCCCCGCTGAGCGCCGGGTGGAAACCGGCGAAGACGTTGAGCTCGGTCGCCAGCGTGCGGGCGTAGCCGAGGTCGGCGCCGTACTCGCCGGTCCAGCGGAAGGTGCGCCCCGGCTGCACCGCGAGCCCGCCCGTATCGACGCCGCAGCGACGCAGCAGCGCGAGGCTGGCCGGGGGGAAGTCCTCCCCCACCACCGCCACCACCTGCACGGGGGTGAAGTGGCGCGCCGCCAGGGAGAAGTAGCTGGCGGACCCGCCGAGCGCGTCTTGCACCACCCCGTGCGGGGTGTGGATGGAATCGAGGGCCACCGAACCGACGACGAGGACGCCCACGGGGAACCCGCCTTCCCGCCTACATCCGCTCGGGCGCCGAGACGCCGAGCAAACCGAGGCCGTTGCGCACCACCTGGCGGACCCCTAGGCAGAGCAGCAGCCGCGCCTGCGAGAGCTCCCGGTCCGCGGTGACCACGCGGTGCACGTGATAGAAACGGTGGAAGCCCTCCGCCACGCGCGCCAGGTAGGCGGGCAGGCGGTGCGGCTCCCGGGCCCGCGTCGCGCCCCGGATGACCTCGGGGAAGAGCATCAGCTCCTTGAGCAGCGCCAGCTCCTCAGGCGCCGTCAGGCGGCCCGCCGCCGCCGCCCGGTCGGTGGGTGGCGCGACGCCATTCTGCTCCGCGTAACGCACCAGGCTCGAGATGCGCGCGTGCGCGTACTGCACGTAGTACGCGGGGTTCTCGTCGCTCTGCGCCTTGGCCAGATCGAGATCGAAGTCGAGGTGCGCGTCGGTCGAGCGGATGAGGAAGAAGTACTTGGCGACGTCCGCCCCCACCTCGTCCACCAGCTCGCGCAAGGTGACGAATTCGCCCGCCCGCTTCGACATCTTCACCGGCTGGCCGCCGGACAAGAGCCGCACCTGCTGGACGATCAGCACCTCGAGGAAATCCGGGAGCAGGCCGAGCGCCTGCATGGCGCCCTGCATCCGCGAGACGTGCGAGATGTGGTCCGGCCCCCACAGGTCGATGACCTTGCGGAAGCCGCGCTCGTGCTTGTCGCGGTGGTAGGCGACGTCGGCCAGGAAGTAGGTCGGCTCGCCGCTGGCGCGCACGAGCACGCGGTCCTTCTCGTCGCCGAAGGCGGTCGAGCGGAACCAGACCGCCCCGTCCTGCTCGTAGACGTGCCCGGCGGCGCGCAGGTCGGCGAGGGCCCGCTCGAGCTTCGCCTCCCGGTGGAGGGAGACCTCCCGGAACCAGCGGTCGAAGCGGATGCCGTAGTGCTCGAGATCCTCGCGCTGCCAGCGCACCATCCGCTCGAGGGCCCACTCGCGGAAGCGGGCCGCGGTCGGATCGGCGACCGCCGCCGCGGCCTCGGCGCCCGGGAACTCGGCGGCCAGCTCGCCGACGTAGGCGCCCAGGTAGCCGTCCTCGGGCATCTCGGCCGGCAAGCCGAGCGCCTCCCGGTAGCGCGCCCGGAAGGAGAGCCCGAGCTTGTCCACCTGGCTGCCCGCGTCGTTGACGAAGAACTCGCTCAGCACCTCGTGGCCGGTGGCCCGCAGCAGGCGCACCAGCGCGCTGCCCACCGCGGCGGCGCGGGCGCTCACGACGTTCATCGGGCCGGTGGGGTTGGCGCTGACGTACTCGACCTGCACCTTCAGGCCGTCGCCGCCGGCGCTCTCGCCGTACGCCGAGCCGCGCTCCAGGACGCCGAGCAGCACGGCGTGCAGGGCCGCCGGGGCGAGGCGAAAGTTCAGGAAGCCCGGCCCGGCGATCTCGGCGCTCGCCACCAGGTCGGGCCCGGCGGCCAACGCCTCCAGGATCTTCTGCGCCACTTCCCGCGGCGGCCGGCCGAGCCCCTTGGCGAGCAGCATGGCGACGTTGCTCGAGAGATCGCCGTGGGCCGCCTCGCGCGGCGGCTCTAGCGGCAGGCGCGCCTCCCCCCCGGGCGGCGTCCAGCCGTTGGCGCGGACGGCCGCCGCCAGGGCTTCGCCTAGGCGATCGATCGGCACGGCCGGCTCACTCCTCGGGTAGCGGGATGCGGCCGGCATCCCCCCACAGGCGCTCCAGCAGGTAGTAGGCGCGCGTCTCGTGATGGAAGACGTGCACCACGACGTCCACGTAGTCCAAGAGGATCCAGCGGCGGTTCTCCACTCCCTCCTTGTGCCACGGGTCCACGCCTTCCTTCCCGAGGGTCTCGAGGATGTGGTCGGCGATGGCCTTCACCTGCGTCTCGGAGTTGCCGTTGGCGAGCAGGAAGAAGTCGGTGACCGCGCCCAGGGGGCGCAGGTCGAGGAGCACCACGTCCTCGGCCTTCTTGGCTCGCGCCAGCTCGGCGGCGCGGCGGGCCAGCGGCAGCCCCGCGTCGGTGCGCGCCGGCTGCGGGCGCTCGGGCTTGGCGGGACCGGGGCGGGGCTCGGTCATCAGCGGGTCCGCCCGACGGCGTAGTCCACGGCGTGCCCTAGGGCTTCCTTGACCGCCGAGGACGGCTCGCTCGCCAGCAGCCGTTGCGCCTGCCGAGCGTAGGCGCGGGCCCGCGCCGTCGCGTAGCGAAAGCCGTCGCCGGCGGCGATGAGCCCGACCAGCTCACGGAACTCGGCGCGTCGCAGCCGCCGCTGCGCCGCCAGCGCGGCCAGCCGCGAGCGCGGCGCCCCGCGCAGCCGGCGCAGCGCGTGGATCAGCGGCAGCGTCACCTTGCCCTCGCGCAGGTCGGTGCCCAGCCGCTTGCCGGTCTCCGCCGGGTGGCCGAGGAAGTCGATGACGTCGTCGGCGATTTGGAAGGCCATCCCCACGGCCCGCCCGAAGCGGCGGAAGCGGGCCGCCCGGCGGCGCCCGGCCGGCGTCCTCGCCTTCGCGGGCAGCGCCCCGATCTCGCAAGCCGCGGCCATCAGCGACGCCGTCTTGGCGTCGATCACCTTCAGGTACTCCCGCTCCGCGAGCCCCAGCTGCCCCGCGAACTGCAGTTCCAGCGCCTCGCCCAGGGCCATCTGGTGGGTGGCGCCGGCGAGGATCTCCATGGCGGGCAGCAAGCGCGCGCTGACCAGGGTCTCGAACGCCTTCGAATAGAGGAAGTCGCCGACCACGATGGCGACGTCGTCGTTCCACAGGCGGTTGACGGTGGGCAGGCCCCGGCGCAGCACGCTCTTGTCCACCGAATCGTCGTGAATCAGCGCGGCGGCGTGGATCAGCTCGACCACGGTGGCGCCCATCACCTGTTCGCGACGGACCTTGCCAGCCAGGCGGGCGACGAGCAGCAGCAGCGTGGGGCGGAACTTCTTGCCCCGCGTGCCGAGGAAATGGCCGGCCACGGCGTTGACGATGGCCACCGGCGAGCGGAAAAGCTGCGCCAGCTGGCGGTCCACCTGGGCCAGATCGCGCCGCACCGGACCTTGCACCAGGTCCCAATCCATACCGCTCACCTTCCCATGGAGGTCGACTCGGTCGTACGACAGGGGACGACGGTCACGCGAGGACGGAGGCAGGATAGGCGAGGCGCGCGCGGGGTGTCAAGGCAGCGAGCGCACCCGCTCGATCAGGCGCTCGCGCGTGTTGAGCGACGGGTCTTCCAGCACCAGCTCGAGCAGGGCGTGCAGCGCCCGCCCGACCCGCGGCCCCGGCCCCACGCCGAGCTCGCGCATGACGTCTTCGCCCCCCACCGCCAGGTCGGCCACGGTCAGCGCCGCGCGGCTGGCGAGGACCGCGGCGATGCGCGTCTCCAGCCGGCCGATCCCGCTGTCGTCGGCGCCCACGCCGGTGCCCGCGATGTCGGCCCGGCGCAGGGCGAAGAGGTCGGCGAGATTCTCCGGGCCGACCCGCGCCAGGAAGCGGCGCACCGCCGCGTCGGTCCACTCCTGGCGGTAGTCGAAGAGGTGCTCGCGGACCAGGAGTACGACGGCCTCGCGCTCGGCGCGTGCGCAGCGCAGCCGCTCGAGCAGCCGCCCCGTGATCTCTCCCCCGAGCTGGGCGTGCCCGTGGAAGGTCGCCTCGCCCACGTCCCGCTCCGCGCGCGTCGTCGGCTTGCCCAGATCGTGGCAGAGGGCGGCCCAGCGCACGCGGGGCCGCGCCACGGCGGCGCCCAGCGTGGCGAGCGTGTGCCGGTAGACGTCGAAGGCGTGGAAGCGGTTCTGCGGCACGCCGACGCACGCCGCCAGCTCGGGGAGCACGCCGGACAGCAGTCCGGCGGTGCGCAGCGTCTCGAGGCCGGCGTCCGGTCGCTCCCCCATCAGCAGCTTGGCCAGTTCGTCGCGCACCCGCTCGGCCGACAGCCGCGGCAACAGCGGCGCGGCGTCGCGCAGGGCGGCGGCCGTCTCTTCCACGAGTGCGAATCCGTGCGTGGCCACCAGACGCGCGGCGCGCAGCGCGCGCAGGGCATCTTCGGTCAGGCGCGCGCGCGCCTCGCCGACGGCGCGCAGCCGGCCGTGCGCCAGATCCTCGAGGCCGCCACACGCGTCGACCAGTTCGCGGGACCCCGGGTCGTAGGCCAGCGCGTTGACCGTGAAGTCGCGGCGCCGCAGGTCGGCGGCGAGGCTGTCCGTGTAGAAGACGCGGTCCGGCCGGCGCGCGTCGCTGTAAGCCCCTTCGGTGCGGAAGGTGGTGATCTCGACCGGGCCGTCGGCCTGCGGCAGCGTCACCGTGCCGTGCGCCAGCCCCGTGGGCACCACCTCCGGCCAGAGCTCGCGCACCCGCTCCGGCGGTGCCGCCGTCGCGAGGTCCCACGGGCCGGTGGGCTCCAGGCCCAGCAGGGCGTCACGCACGCCGCCCCCCACCGCCACCGTGCGGTAGCCCGCGGCAGCCAATCGGCGGGCCACCTCGCGCACGTGCGCCGGCAGCGCGCGCTCCACGGCCGCCGCCGGGTCGTCAGGAAGGGTCTTGGGCCATCGGATCATGCGTTCCCTTCGCGCCACCGCCGCTCAGGACGCCGCGGGGCGGCGACACAGGCTGGCCCGGCCCCTCGGGTTGCCGGCGGCGTTCTCAGGCGGAGACTAACCGCGCCGGCCCGGCCGCGCCAGCGCCGTCACCCCGCCGCCATCACGCCCCCAGGCGGCGGGCCGCCGCCTCGAGCGCCGAGCGCGACAGGCGCGCCGCACCCCACAGCGCCGCGAATTCCCGCCGGTGGCCGCACTCGGCGGGCCGCCCCGCCGCCGCGTGGCGCGGCGGCGGAAAAGCGCGGAGGAAGTGGCGCCACCGCTCCCCGCGGGGCACTCCCGGGATGCCGCGGCGCGCCAGCCGGCCGTCGATCCAGACGTTCCAGGCCTCGTTGAATCCCGGCTGTCTCCGGGTTTCCACGCCGCCGGCGTGGATCCCGAGGGCGACGTCGTCGGCCACGTGCCCGAACTCGTGGTAGAGGGTGGCCGCGAGGGCGCGGCGCGAGAAGCGGCGCGGCGGCAGAGTGCTCATGCCGGTCCTCCTGGCGGCGCAGGCGCGCCGGCCGGCGGCCGTGAGGAAGTTCCCCGCGTCGAGGCACAGCCTCACGCGCAGCCGGCACCGGCCGCTCCACTCGATGCAGGCGTCGTCGCCGCGCGGTCGCGGGCGCACCACGACCTCGACGCGGGCGAGGCGAGGCGCCAAGCCCAGATCCTCGACCACCCGGCGGATCAGTTCTGCGGATGCGGCGGCGAAGGCGAAGCTCCGCGGCCGCCAAACGAGGCGGAGGCCGGCGCTCGGCATGCGCTCCTCGGCGGGGGCGAGGCCGACGATGGGGGCTGCGGGGCGGACGGCGGACGGCGTTGCCGGGGGCTCACTCCGGCGGCTTCGGGGGCCTCCCGTCGCCGCCGCCGCTGGCGTCGTCGTTCGAGCTCTGGCCGGCGATCACCACGATCGCGCCGGCCACGGCGGCGATGCCGAGCGCCCAGAGCCCGGCGCGCTTCCAGTCGCGCTTGGCCACCGACAGCTGCTCGACGTCGGCCAGGGCCAGGTACACCTGGCGGTCCTCGGTGACCTCCTGCAACTCGCCGCCGGCCAGGTACACGGCGCGTGTCTCCTGCGCGAAGCCGCTCAAGCTGTCGGCGGTGACCGCGGCGCGCTCGAAGAAGTACGTCTCCCCGGTGCGCGTCAGCACCGTCGCGTTCTTCAGCTCACCGGCCCGCATGGCGTCGGCCTTCGCCACCAGCTGCGCCTGCGAGCAGCCCGTCGTGGTCGCCAGCCAGACCGCGGCCAGCAGCAGACGAAAGACTCTCAATTCCACCTCCGCGCCCGGCGTGCAAACGTTAGCAAAGGCGTGCCGCCGTCCGCAACCCGGCCGGACCGCGGCCCGGCGACGCCGCCGGCGCGGCCACGCAGGGTGGGCCGACCGGTTCTACAGCGGGTAGAGGATGCGGCCGCAGGACTGGCAGCTGGTGATGCGCTTGGGGTCGGGGATGAGCCCGGTCGGCAGCACGGCCGAGCAGCCCAGGCAGGTGCGGTTGGTGACGGGCACCAGCGCGCGCCCCCCGTAACGGCGGGCCGCGGCGTCGTAGATGCGCAGCAAGCGCGGCTCCACTTCGGAGGCCAGCGCCTGCCGGGCGGCGTGCAACAGCCCGACACCCTCCATCTTGAATCCCATCTTGCTCACCGCGTCGGCTTGGTGCGGGTCGGTGGCCTCGCGGATCATGAGGTCGAGGTCCTGCAGCTTGACGAGGGCCGTGAGCACGTCGCGCGCCGCGGCGGAGCGGCGGGCGGCGGCGTCGGCTGTGGGCTTCACGCCCTCCCTCGGTCCCCGGGCCTCACGCGAGGGCATCGCGCAGGGCCCCCCGGAATTCTTCGTACGTGGTCACCTTGGACAGGCGCTTGCGCCGGTCGGCATCGCTCACCGCCTCGACGATCCGGCCGAGGAAAGGCAGGTAGCGGGTCGGCTGCTCGAGCGGCGGCGCCAGGATGAGGAAGATGAGCTTCACGGGCTTGCCGTCCACCGCGCCCCAGGCGACCCCGGAGGCGTGGCGCGCGAAGCCGGCCACCAGCCGCGGCACCGCCAGCGAGCGCCCGTGCGGCACCGCGATGCCATGGCCGATGCCGGTCGAGCCGAGGCTCTCCCGGCTGCGCAGCATCTCGAGCAGCGGCACGGCGTCACGCACCAGCCCTCGCGCCTGGACGTGCGCGACCAGTTCCTGCAGGACGCTGTCTTTGTCGGGAGCCGCGAGGGCCGGGAGGAAGAGGGCGGGGTCGAAGGTTTCGAGCACCACTTGCACGTCGACTGCCAAGGGAAGACCTCCTCCGTTGTGGCCCCAAGCTAGCAGAGTCGGGCCGCCCGTTCAAGGGACCCTCGCCCCGCCGAGCGCGCGGCGCATGACTTCGAGCCACCGGGGCAGCGGGCGGGTCAGGGAGTGGACGGTGAAGACGGACCGGTCGGCGCATTCGCTCTCCACCTGCCGGTCGAGCCGCGCCGTCTCTAACTTGGAGCCGCGCGGGCGCCGGGCGGCTGCGGCGCGGCCACCCGATCGAGCGCCGTCGCGGGCACCCAGCCCTGCAGCCCGCCGCCCAGCCCGATGCGCACCCAGCCCGCCTTCGCCTCTCGGAACTCGACCAGGCGTCCAGGCTCGAGATCCAGCTGTTCGCGCCCGGCCGGGGCGGCCCGCAGCGGCACCGCCTCCACGATCACCGCCCCGCGCGCCGCGAAGCCGGCCCGCCACACTCCGAAGGTCACCGCCGCTGCGAGCAACGCGAGACCGGCCAGCGCCAGCGCACCGGCGCGCAGCAGGCGCCGGCGCCGCCCCGCCCCCAGGCTGCCGAGCGCCCACGCCAGCGCGCCGAGCGCCCACGCCAGCGCCGCCGCCAGTGCCGCCTCCCGCCAGGTCAGCAATGTGCCCAGTCCTTCCGGGTGCCCGGGGAGCGCGCCCTCTTCATCGAGCACCCCCCGCACGCTGCGCACGAACGGGTCCCGCGGGCTCTCACGCCGCGCCCGCTCGGCCCAGAGCGCCGCGGCGCCCAGACGGCGCCCCCCGAGTTCCGCGAGGGCGCACTGTGCGGCCAGCGGCCCGCCGCGGTAGCCCGCGCTCCAGAGGCTGGAGAGCTGCGCCGCGGCCCGCGCCCGGTCGCCCGAGCCGAGGCTCTGCGCGGCCGCGCGCCATCCCGCGAGGAGCACCTCGGGGGGGCGTGACGCCGCGATCCGCCAGCCTCCGTAGGCAGCGCCCGCGAGCGCCAGCGTCGCAAACCCCGCCAGCGCCGCCCATCGCGCCCGCCGTGGACGGGTGGCGCGGCGGACCCGGCCGAGGCGCTCCTCGAGATGCCGATCGAGCAGCGCGGCGAAGCTCTCGAGTTCGGCCTCCAAGCCGCCCGGCGCGTAGCGCGCCGCCTGCGCGCGGCCGAGCAGCAGGCGCCGGGCCCCTTCTTCCTCGCCGGCGGGCGCGAGCGGCTCGCCCCCCAGGGCGTGCGGGTCGCCCAGGATGCGTTCCGCCTCCCCGTAGTACGCCACGAGGTCGCCGCGGCCCCGGCGCTCGGCCAGGCGCTCGCGGGCCCCGCGCACCGCGCTCTCCGCCGCTTCGCCGTGCCCCGCGCGCCGCCCGCGCGCCAGCCAGGCTGCGGCCAGAGCAGCGCTTCCCGACCCCAAGAGCGCGGCCAGCCAACCGGCCCACGGGCCCGGAGGGCGCCGCACCCCCCGCGGCATCTCGAGCGGCGTCAGCGAGCGCGCGCCCCCGACCTCCGCCAGCGGCGCGTCCACCTGCACCGCGATCGGCGCGCTGCGCGTCACCTGGTAGCCGCGGCCCGGCACGAAGGTCGCGTACTCGAGGGCCGGGATGGTGAGCTGCCCGCGGCGCCGGGGCAGCAGCGCGAACTCGAGCACCTTGGTGCCCGACGGCGTCGCCCCTTCGAGATCGATCGAGTCGCGGGTGCTGCGGCTGTAGAGCTCGAAATCGTCGAGCGCCGGCCACGCCGGCGGCGCTGCGAGGCGCAGGTTCCCGGTCCCGTTCAACCGCAGCGCCAGGTTGATCGTCTCGTCGGCGCGCACCCGCGTGCGCTCCGGGCGCAGCGACAGGGTCACGTCGGCGACCGTGCCGCGAAAAGTCCGCGGGCGCCCGTCGGCCGGCGGCGTGGTGACGTCCACGAAGAGCGGGCGGCTCTGCACCTGCACGACCTCGCTGCCGCCTCCGGACCCGCCCAGCAGGCTGCTCAGCGGGTCCGGCTCGGCTTGCGCTCCCGGCGCCGGCAGGGCGCAGAGCATCTTCGCGGCCCCCACCTTCAGCCGCCCGGGGACGGTCGGATAGAGGACGGTGTGCGTCTCGCTCACCAGCCAGCGCGACCCGCCCTCGTCCACATAGTAAGAGCGGGGCACCGACACGGGCTCGGCCCAGAAGCCGGCCACATCGGGGGCGCGGTACTGGGGGTCCGCTGCCAGCCGCATGCCCAGGTAGAAGCGCACCGTGAGGCGCACCGGCTCTCCCACCACGGCGGCGGGCTTGTCGAGTGTGGCCACCAGCCGCAGTCGCGACCCGCCGCGCCCCGGCGCTTCGCCGCCGGGCGCCGGAGGCAGGACGTCCACCGGGACCGGCGGGCTGGTGACGCGAGTGCGGCCGATCTCGAAGGCGACCGCCGGCAGCGTGTGCCGGCCGGTGCGGGCCGGCACCAGCAGGAACCGGTAGCTCGTCGCGCTCGCGAACCGGCCGTTGACGATGGACATGCTCTGCGAGGTGCCGAGCGGTTGGACTCGCGCCCAGTCCGGCGGGTAGAACAGCGGCTCGGGGGCCGAGCTCCCGGCGTTCTCGAGCACGACCACCCACTCGGTAGCCTCGCCGAGCGTCAGCTGCGAGCGCTCCAGCAACGAGCGGACGGTCGGGGCCGCCCGAGCCGCGGGCGGCCACGCCGCCATCGCCGGCAGCGCCAGCAACAGGGCCACGCGCCACGCCCGTCTCACCAGTCGCGCCCCCGGCGCTCGCTCACCGCGCGCGCCTGGCCCTTCCGCTTCTGTGCCGTCGCCTCCTCCTCGGCGAGGGCTTCGAGGATGCGCTGCGCGGCCTCGCGGGTCAGCGTGCCGGAGGCTGGCTCGCGCTCTGCCTGGGGCCCGGTCTGGGCCTGCGGCGCCGGCGCCGGTTGCGGCTTGACCGGAGTGGGAGTCGGCTGCGCGGCGCCCCCTCCCCCGCCGCCGGCCGATCCACCCCCTCCGCCTCCTCCGCCTGCCGGTTGCGGCGGCTCGCGCAGCCGCGCCAGCGCCGCCTCGAAGTTGAAGCGCGCGTCGGAGTCGTTCGGCAGGCGCTCGAGCGCGCGCCGGTAGGCGTCGGCCGCTTCCGCGTAGCGCTCCTGGCGGAAGAGGGTGTTGCCGCGGTCGTACGTCAAGTGCGCTTGGTCGCGCGTCCCCAGGCGGCCCTCAGCAGCCGACAGGGCCTGCGTGAAGGCGCCCTCGCCGCCGGTGAAGTCGCGCAGCCGGTAGAGGGCCTGGCCGAGGTTCGCGAGCAGCCGCGGGTCGCGGGGGCGCTTCGCCAGCCCCTCCCGGTACGCCTCCGCGGCGCCCGCCGCGTCGCCGCGGCGCAGCGCCGCGTTGCCCTTCTCGAGCGCCCCGGCTGCGGCGCCGCCGGGCAGCAACGCCAGCGCCGCCAGCACCGCCAGCACCGTCGCCGGCCCGCGCGCCGCCTCCAGCGCGCTCAGGCGGCGCCGTGCCGGCAGCAGCCAGGCCGCCACCCACGCCGCCCACGCCAGCCACGCGAACAGCGCGAAGCGCTCGACCGGGCGCGTCCCCAGCCGCCCCTCCCGGTGCCCGCGCTCGACGCGGGCCACGGCCCGTCGCAGGCGCGACACCTCGCCGCCGGGGTGCGCCGCGGAGAAGTAGGCGCCGCGCGTCTGCCGGGCGATCTCGCGCAGGAGCCGCTCGTCGAGACGGCTCAGCACGATGCCGCCACGCGCGTCGCGCTTGAGTCCGATCTCACGGCCGTCGTCGTCGCGCACCGGGATCGCCTGACCGCCGGGGGTGCCGACGCCGACCGCGAAGACCCGCACGCCCCGGCGGGCCGCCAGCGTGCCGGCCGCCCGGCCGGCGCGCTCCAGATCCTCGCCGTCGGTGAAGAGCACGATCGCCTGCTCCCCCGGCCGGCTCTTGGGCAGCAGCTCCAGCCCGGCGCGCAGGGCGCGGCCCAGGTCGGTGCCCGGCTGGGACAGCGTGCCGCTGGCGAGCGAGCCGACCAGCACGCGCACCGCGGAGTAGTCGAGGGTCAGAGGGCACATCACGGCCGCGTCGCCGGCGAACGCCACCACCCCCACGCGATCGCCGCCCAGCCCGTCGACGAGGGCCAGAGCCTCCCGCTTGGCCTCTTCGAGGCGCGACGGGGGGACGTCGCGCGTGTCCATCGAGAGCGACACGTCGAAGACCAGCACGAGGTCCGACCCTTGCCCGCTGACCCGCACCACCTCGCGACCCCAGCGCGGCCCGGCGGCGGCGATGACCAGTGCGGTCAGGGCCGCCAGCCGCAGCCCGGTGCGCCAGCGCACGGCGCGCTCGTCGACGGCCCGCGTCAGCCGCGGCGCCAGGGCGGTCCCGGCGAGCTGCTCGAGCGCCCAGCGCCGCTTGCGCCGCGACCGCGCCAGGAGCGCGACCAGCAGCGCCAGGCTCGCCAGGCCGAGGATGAGCAGGCGGGGCTCGCCCCAGTCGATCACGGCACCCTCGCGAAGCGGCCCAGGCCCGCCGCCCACCCCGCCACCAGGAGGGCGAAGGCCAGGGCGCAGAGCAGCGGCCCGCGGTCGATCCACTCCTCGTACTGCACGTCGGTGACCTCGGAGCGCTCGAGGCGGTCGATCTCGCGGTAGATGGCGGCGAGGGCCTGCGTGTCCCGGGCCCGGAAGTAGCGCCCGCCGGTGAGCGAGGCGACCTGGGTCAGGATGGCCTCGTCGATCTCCACGGGCAGGCGCGCGTAACGGCGACCGAACTGCGGGTCGTCCACCGGCACGGGCGCCAGGCCGGTGGTCCCCACCCCGATGGTGTACACGCGCACGCCCAGGGCTTGCGCCAGCTGGGCGGCGGTGAGCGGATCGACCGCGCCGCGGTTGTTGATGCCGTCGGTGAGCAGGATCACGACCTTGCTCTTGCTGGTCGACTGGCGCAGCCGGTTCACCCCCGTGGCCAGCCCCATGCCGATGGCCGTGCCGTCCTCGACCATTCCGAAGTCCAGCCGGCGCAGCAGGCCGACGAGCGCCGTGTGATTGAGGGTCAGGGGACACTGCGTGAACGCCGTGGCGGCGAACGCCACCAGGCCGACCCGGTCGTGGCGCCGATGCATCACGAAGTCCTCGGCCACGCGCTTGGCCACGGCCAGACGATTGTCGGGCTGCAGGTCCTCGGCCTGCATCGAAGTCGAGATGTCGAGCGCCAGCACGATGTCGACCCCGCGCTCGCGCAGCTCGCGCTCGCGCACGCCCTCCTGCGGCCGGGCCAGAGCCAGCGTGAGCAAACCGAGGCCCGCCGCCAGCAGCCACCCCGGCCAGCGCGGCGGGTGGCCGCGCCCGCCCAGCCAGCCGGTGGTCGAGAAGCCCAGGCCGGGGGCACGGTACTCCCGCCGCCGGCGCCGCCAGACGAGCAGCGCGCCCAGCACGAGCAGCGCGAGGAAGGCCCAGGGGAACGCCCAGCGCATGCCGCCTCCTACCCGGCCTTCGCCCGGCCGGCGTCGGCCGGGTCTGGGCCCGCGTCCGCGGCCGGCGTGGCGAGGGGAGCCCCGCCGGCCGCTCCGCCCTCATCCGGGATCCACGCCACGATGAGGGCGCGGGCTTCGCTCTCGTGGCGCCGCGCGGTCTCCGTCCCGGGGTCGGTGCGCGCGAACTTCGCCAGGTCGGCGACGCGCAGCAGGGTCCGCAACCGTTCCACCTCGGCTCCGGCCACGCCCCGCCACGCCAGGTGCAGGCAGAGCTCGCGCGTCGTGTATCCGGGCTGCGGCGAGCCGAAGCGGCGCTCGAGGAAGCGGCGCACGATCTCCGTCAGCCGCGACTGGTGTTCGTACCAGCGTCCCTGCTCCGCCAGGCGCTCCGCCACCAGCGCGTCGAGGGCGGCGAGGGCCTCGAGGTGCGCCGGCACCACTGCGGCGGCGGCGGCCGACCCCGCCCGCTCGGGTGCCCCCCGGGCGCGGCGCCGGCGGCGCCACCACCAGACGAGCGCGCCCAGCGCGACCGCCGCCCCCAGCGCCCACCAGGGCACCCGCGCCCACCACGGTGGGTCCAGCGGCGGCTTGAGCCCCCGGATCTCCGGCCGGGGATCGGCGGGCGGCAGCACGCTGCGCACGAAGACCGACGTCTTGAAGAAGGCCCCCGACAGCGCCCGCCCGCCCGGGCGCTGCAGGCGGAAGCGCGGCACCGGCAGCGCCACCGACCCGGTGCGAAACGGCAGGCCGACAGCCCGTAGGCGGTGGCGCACGCCCTCCGCGGTCTCCTGGCTCGCCGTTGCGCCCCACTGTCGCCAGGTCCACAGGGAGTCGTCGGCGGGCCGCGCCCCGAACGCCACCGTGTGCCGCGCCGGCGTGCGCACCTCGAAGGTGACGCGCACCGGCTCGCCGATGCGGGCCGTGTCCGGCGCCACGTAGACGCGCCGCAGCACGCGCCCCGTGGCCGGCGCCCGCGGCGGGCGCGGCCGCAGCCACAGCGTCGCCGCCGCCGCCGCGGCCACGGCCAGCAGCCCGCCCGCCGCCAGCCGCCAGAGGCGTCGCCGGCGCGCCCCGGTCCGCCGAGCGCTCACCGCCGCCTCCGGCGCTCGGCGAAATAGCGCAGCAGCGGCGGCAGGTAGGACTGGGCCGTGGACAGCACGATGTGGTCGGCGCCGATCTGGCGCAGGGCCTTGCGCGCGCGCTCGCGGCCCTCCGCCCGGCCGGCGCGGTAGGCTTCGCGCGCCCGCTTGTCGTTGGTGTTCACCGCCCGCACCCGGCCGCTCTCGAGGTCCTCGAAGTCCGCCCAGCCCACGGCCGGGAGCTCCAGCTCGCGCGGATCTTCGAGCCACAGACAGACCAGCTCGTGGCGTCGGCGGGTGATGCGGAACAGGCGCGTGTCGACCGGGGCGAGGAAATCGGAGAGCACGAAGACCAGCGAGTGGCGGCGCAGCACGCGGTTGGCGAAATCGAGGCCGGCGGCCCAGTCGGTGCCGGTGCCGGCGAGCGGACGGGTGATGAGCTCGCGCACCACGCGCAGCACCTGGCTGCGGCCGCGCCGCGGCGGCACGAACAGCTCCAGGCGGTCGGAGAACAGGATGAGCCCGACGCGGGCCGAGTTCTTGAGTCCGGCGAACGCGAGGAGCGACGCCAGCTCGCTGGCCAGCTCGCGCTTGGAGTGCCCCTGCGAGCCGAACTCCAGCGAGCCGCTGGCGTCCACCAGCAGCACCACGGTGAGCTCACGCTCCTCGACGAACCGCTTGACGAACGGCGACCCGAGCCGCGCCGTGACGTTCCAGTCGATGTCGCGGACCTCGTCGCCCGCCACGTACGGGCGCACCTCGGCGAACTCGATGCCGCGCCCCTTGAAGACCGACTCGCTCTGGCCCGCGAACACGTCCTCGACGAGGTGGCGGGCGCGGATCTCGAGCCGGCGGACGCGCCGGAGGACTTCGCCGGTTTCCATCCTCCTTACGGCACCCGCACCTTCTCGAGGATCCGCCGCGCCAGATCCTCGCCGGTGGTCTCTTCCGCCTCGGCCTCGTAGGTGACGTGGATGCGGTGGCGCAGCACGTCGAGGGCGATCTCCTTGACGTCCTCCGGCGTCACGTAGGCGCGGCCGTCGATGAGGGCGTGGGCGCGCGCCGCCTGCGCCAGGAAGAGCGTCGCCCGGGGGCTGGCGCCGAAGGCGATCAGGTGCGAGAGGTTGAGGCCGAACTGGTCCGGCTTGCGCGTCGCCTGCACGAGGTCGAGGCAGTACTCCTGGATCTTGTCGTCGACGTAGACCTCGGCGAGCGCGGCGCGGGCCGAGAGCACGTCCTCGCGCCCCGCCGCCGGGCGGGCTTCCGGCAGCTGCGTCAGGCCGGCGCGCTTGAGGATCTCCTTCTCCTGGTCGCGCGTCGGGTAATCGATGGAGAGCTTGAGCATGAAGCGGTCGCTCTGCGCTTCGGGCAGCGGATAGGTGCCCTCCTGCTCGATGGGGTTCTGCGTCGCCATCACCAGGAACGGCGTCTCCAGCGGCCGCGACTCGTCGCCGATGGTGACCTGCCGCTCCTGCATGGCCTCGAGCAGCGCCGACTGCACCTTGGCGGGCGCACGGTTGATCTCGTCGGCCAGCACCAGGTGGGCGAACAGCGGCCCCTCCTTGACGTGGAAGGTGCCCTCGCGCGGGTTGAAGATCAGGGTGCCGGTGAGGTCGGCGGGCAGCAGGTCGGGCGTGAACTGGATGCGGTGGAAACGCAGGTTGAGGCTCTGCGCCAGGGTGCGCACGGCGAGCGTCTTGGCCAGCCCCGGCACGCCCTCCAGCAGCACGTGCCCGTCGGCCACCAGCGCCACCAGCAGACGGGTGACCATGTAGTCCTGGCCGACGATGACGCGCCCCACCTCGGCGCGGATCCGCGCCACCACCTCGCCGGCCCGCGCCACCCGCTCGGGGACCCGTGTGGCCTCCACCGACATAAGACCTCCTTGCCCTGCGTGGGAACGCGGCCCGCCGCCGAGGGCCGCGGCGGGCCCGGGATCAGCCCGTGAACGTCTCGGGCGGCGCGTGCAGCGGGAAGCCGGCGGTCAGCTCCTCCACTCGCGCCCGCACGCCCGCCAGGTGCGCCTCGTCCTCGGGGCGCTCCAGAGCCCGCGCCATGAGGTCGGCGATGACCCGCATCTCCCCCTCCTTCATGCCGCGCGTCGTCACCGCCGGCGTGCCCACGCGGATGCCGCTGGTGACCATCGGCTTCTGCGGGTCGAAGGGGATGGCGTTCTTGTTCACCGTGATGCGGGCGCGCTCGAGCGCCGCCTCGGCCAGCTTGCCGGTGAGCCCCCGGCTGCGGAGGTCCACCAGCATGAGGTGGTTGTCGGTGCCGCCCGAGACCAACTGGAAGCCGCGCTCCATGAGGCCCGCCGCCAGCCCCTTGGCGTTGGCCACCACCTGCCGCTGGTAGGCCGCGAAGCTGGGCCGCAGCGCCTCCTCGAAGCACACCGCCTTGGCGGCGATGACGTGCATCAGCGGCCCGCCCTGCATGCCCGGGAAGTTCGACTTGTCCACCGCCGCGGCCAGCTCGCCGCGGCACAGCACCAGGCCGCCGCGCGGTCCGCGCAGCGTCTTGTGCGTCGTCGAGGTGACGATGTCGGCGTGCGGCACCGGGCTCGGGTGCACCCCCGCCGCCACCAGCCCGGCGATGTGCGCCATGTCGACCACCAGCTTGGCGCCCACCTGGTCGGCGGCCCGGCGGAAGCGCGCGAAGTCGATGATCCGCGGGTAGGCGCTGGCCCCGGCCACGATGATCTGCGGCCGGTGCTCGAGCGCCAGCCGCTCCATGGCGTCGTAGTCGATGCGCCCGTCCTCCTCGCGCACCTCGTACTGCTTGACGCGGAAGAAACGGCCGGAGAACGACACCGGGTGCCCGTGCGTCAAGTGGCCGCCGTGCGCCAGGCTCATGCCCATGAGGGTGGCGCCCGGCTCGGCCACCGCGAAGTACGCCGTCATGTTGGCCTGCGCGCCGGAGTGCGGCTGCACGTTGGCGTGGGCCGCGCCGAAGAGCCGGAGCAGGCGCTCCCGGGCCAGCGTCTCGGCGACGTCCACGAACTCGCAGCCGCCGTAGTAGCGCTTGCCCGGGTAGCCCTCGGCGTACTTGTTGTTGAAGACCGTGGCCATCGCCGCCAGGACGGCCAGCGAGGGGAAGTTCTCGCTCGCGATCAGCTCGAGCGTCTGGCGCTGGCGCGCCTCCTCGTTGCGGATCGCCTGCGCGATCGCCGGATCGGTGGCGGCGAGGGCGGCGAACAGATCGACTGGCGGCTCGGGTTTCACGCGCGCGAATCCTCCCTGAAGATGGCCCGTGGTGCGCGGCGTCGGCCTACGAGCCGACCGCCGCCCCCAGCGAAGCGAGCTGCTGCTGCGCGGCGGCTTCCGCCTTGGGCACGACCGCCCCCGCCGTCGTCCCCTTGGCGACGTGGGTCAGCCAGCCGTAACGGTCGGGCCGGCTGCCGTCGAGGATCCCGAAGAACGCCTGCTGCAGCGCCTTGGTGATCGGACCCCGGTGGCCGTCGCCCACCTGGATGCGGTCCACCGAGCAGATCGGCGTCAGCTCCACCGCCGTGCCGGAGAAGAAGACCTCGTCGGCCAGGTAGAGGTACTCGCGCGGCAGCGCCTGCTCGCGCACCTCGATGCCGAGCTCGCGCGCCAGCGTAAGGATGGAGTCGCGCGTGATGCCCGAGAGGATCGACGACGAGGTCGGCGGCGTGTACAGCAGGCCGCGGTGCACGAGGAAGATGTTCTCGCCGCTGCCCTCGGAGATGAAACCGTTGACGTCCAGGGCGACGCCCTCGGAATAGCCGTTGGTCACGGCCTCCATCTTCATCAGCTGGCCGTTCATGTAGTGGCCGCCGGCCTTGGCCATGCCCGGCGTGGTCTGGCCGTTGGGGCGCCGCCAGGACGAGACGCAGACGTCGACGCCCTTCTCCAGCGCCTCCTCGCCGAGGTACTTGCCCCACGGGAAGGCGGCGATGGCCACGCACACCGGCTTGCCGAACGGGTTGACCCCGAGATTCTCGTAGCCGCGATAGACGATGGGGCGCACGTAGCACACCTTGAGCTCGTTCTTGACCACCGTCTCGCAGTGCAGCCGCTCGATCTCGTCCACCGCGTACTTGATGTCCATGCGGTAGATGCGCGCCGACTCGTAGAGCCGCCGCACGTGATCGCGCAGGCGGAAGATCGCCGGCCCCTGCGGGTGGTCGTAGCAGCGGATGCCCTCGAAGACGCTCGAACCGTAGTGGATGACGTGCGAAAGGATGTGGATCTTCGCGTCATCCCAGGCCGTCCAGCGGCCGTCCATCCAGATCCACGTGCCCTTCCCCTGTAGGCTGCTCACGCGCTCCCCCTGTCCCGCGAGGCGGCTTGCGCCTCGGCCCGGGCCTGCACTTCACGTAAGACGATGGGTGCGATCCGCTCGACGTGTTCGGCGATACGGCGCCAGCACTCCTCGTAGGCTTCCGGAGAGCCGCCGAACGGATCGGGTACGCCGGCGCCCGACCGGGCGCCGGCCCCCAGTTCGGTGATCAGGTGACTCCGCGACGCGACGCCCCCCTGCAGACGCCGCACGGCCTCGAGCTCGGCCACGTCCAAGGCCAGCACGAGGTCGGCCTGCTCCAGCAACTCGGCCGAGGCCCGCTGCGCGCGATGTGCGCCCAGGTCTAGGCCGTGCCGCTGGCCGGCCGCCACGGCGGGCTCCGTCGCCGGGGAGCCGTCCGTGGCCGCCACCCCCGCCGAGGCGATCGCGACCCGCCTCCCCGCCTCTCCCACCGCGCGTCGCAGGGCCGCCGCGGCCAGCGGGCTGCGGCAGGTGTTGCCGGCGCAGACGAAGAGAACGCGGTAGAGAGGGTCCGACCCATCCATGGACGCAGAGTAGGCTTGGGCCCTTCACGCTGTCAAGAAAACCGCCCCGCGCCCCGGCCTCCCGTCGCCTCAGGCGCCCGGCGGCAGGTGCGCGCTCACGTCCACCGACCCGGGGCGCAGCACCGCGAGCCGCCCGCGGCTCACGTCCACCAGCGTCGACGGCTCCTGCGCCTGCGCCGCCCCGCCGTCGAGGATCAGGTCGAGCTGGTTGCCGAACGTGCGGGCCACGTCCTGCGCCGTGCGCGCCGGGGGCTGGCCGCTGAGATTGGCGCTCGAAGCGACCACCGGCCCGCCCACCGCCAGCACCAGGGCGATGGAGATGGGGTGACGGGGAAAGCGCAGCGCCACCGTGTCGCGCGGCCCGCGGCTGCCGGTGCTCAGCAGCGGCGAGGCGCGGAAGACGATCGACAGCGGCCCCGGCCAGAAGCGCTTCATCAGCGCCTCGCCGATCTCCGGGATCTCGGCGGCCAGCGCTTCCACCTGGGCGGGATCGGCGATGAGCGAGATCACCGCCAGGTCCGGCGGGCGCCGCTTGAGCTGGTACACCATGTCCACCGCCGCAGGGTCCATGAGCGAGCAGCCGAGCCCGTAGAAGGTGTCCGTGGGGAAGCCGACGACGCCGCCCCGCAGGATGGCCTCGGCGGCCCGCGCGATGACCGCGCGCTCGGGCGCGGCCGGGTTCACCGGCACGATCTCAACGGCCACGGCCACCGCCTCCCCGACCGCCGAGCAGCCGGTCGCGCAGTCCGCGCCGGTGGGCCCGCAGCCGCTCCGCCAGGGCGGCGTCGCCGAGCGCCAGGATCTGCGCGGCGAGGTAGGCGGCGTTGCGCGCGCCGGGCGCGCCGATCGCCAGGGTCCCCACCGGTACGCCGGCGGGCATCTGCACGGTCGCCAGGAGCGCGTCCAGCCCGGCCAACGCCGTGCTGGCCAGGGGTACGCCGAGGACCGGCAAGGTGGTGTGCGCCGCCACCGCGCCGGCCAGATGCGCCGCCCCGCCTGCCGCCGCGATCAGCACGCGCAAGCCCCGGCGCTCGGCGGAGCGCACGTACTTGCGCACGTCGTCCGGCGTGCGGTGCGCCGAGCGCACCAGCAGCTCGTGGCCCACCCGGAGGTCGCGCAACACCGCCGCCGCCTCCTCCACCGTGGGCCGGTCGGTCTCGCTGCCCATGAGGATGCCGACCCGCACGGCGCGCCGCGCCGTCGCACTCTCCCGCGCCGTCGCACTCTCTCTCGCCGTCGCACTCTCCCGCGCCGGCTGCTTGCGTCTCGTCACAGACATGATGGCTCCCGTCCGCCGGGGGCCGGCGCCGGCCGCGCGCCGATGTCCTCCCGCCACTGCCCGCCCTCCAGGTGGAGGCACGCGCGGGCGCGATACGCCAGCTCGCGCGCCGCCTCCCGGTCCGCCCCCACCGCGCTCACCGTCAGAGCCCGGCCGCCCGCCGCCACCAGCCGCCCTGCCACCTCCGCCAACCCCGCCTGGAAGATCCGCACGCCCCCGAGCGCGGCCGCGTCCTCGAGCCCGCGGACGGGATCGCCCCCGCGCGGCGCGTCCGGATATCCCGCTGCCGCCAGCACCACCGCCACGCAGGCCTGCGCCCGCCAGACCGGCGGCGCGCCGAGCCTTCCCTGCGCGCACTCTAGCAGCAGCTCCCCGAGGTCACTGGCGAGCAGCGGGATCACCGCCTGCGTCTCGGGGTCGCCGAAGCGGCAGTTGTACTCGAGAACCGCCGGCCCGTCGCCGGTGCGCATCAGGCCGCAGTAGAGCAGCCCGGAGTAGGGCGTGCCCTCGCGCCGCAGCGCGGCCAGCACCGGATGCACGGCGAGGTCGAGGATCTCCTGCAGCTGCGCCGGCTCGAGATCGGCGGGCGCGTACGCCCCCATGCCGCCGGTGTTGGGACCGGCGTCGCCGGTGCCGAGCCGCTTGTAGTCGCGGGCCGGCAGCAGCGGGAAAGCGCGCTCGCCGTCGGTGAGAGCGAAGACCGAGACTTCTTCCCCCTCCAGAAAGCCCTCGACCACGAGGCGCCGCCCCGCCGCACCGAAGCGCTCCGCGACGAGCGCTTCCCAGGCGAAGCCGCGGGCCTCCTCCTCGTCGTGGCAGATGCGCACCCCCTTGCCCGCCGCCAGGCCGTCGGCCTTGAGCACGACGGGCAGGCCCAGCTCGCGCACCGCCGCCAGCGCCTCGTCGACGCCGCCTGCCACGCGGAACGGCGCCGTGGGCACGCCGGCGCGGACCATCAGCTTCTTGGCGAAGGACTTGCTGCCCTCGAGGCGGGCAGCCGCGGCGCCCGGCCCGAAGCAGGCCACGCCGCGCTCCCGCAGGCGGTCGGCGAGGCCCGCCACCAGCGGAGCCTCCGGTCCGATCACCACCAGGTCGAAGCCCTCGCGCCGCGCCAGGTCGGTCAGCCCGGGGATGTCGTCGGCGCGCAGCGGGTGACGCGGGCCGAGCACCCCCATGCCCGGGTTGCCGGGCGCGCTCGCCACCTCCCGCACGCTGGGCGCCTGCGCCAGCCCCCACGCCAGGGCGTGCTCCCGGGCGCCGCTGCCGACGACGAGGACTCTCATTCCGGATGCGGGCTCCTCGCTGGGAGAGGGAGACGAGCTGCGACCGGGGACGCGGCGAGTCTAGACTCCCGGCGCCTTCCCGACAACCGTCCAGCCGCCGCTCGGCGGCGGCGGCGCCGTCACTCGTCGGGCGTCAGGAAGCGCCCCAGCACTTTCTTCAGGCCGACCGCGGCGAAGCGCACCGTGAACTTGAGGGCCGCGCCGGCCCCCTCCGCCTCGACGACCGTGCCCCGGCCGAAGGTGTCGTGGTAGACGGTCTTGCCCACCGCCTCGTGATCCCGCGTCGGCGCCGCCCGGGGCGCCAGCGAGTCGCCGCGGACCGCCCGCGCCGCCGCGGACCGCCCGCCGGGCGCCTCGCGCCCCAGACCCGGAGGGTGCTCCCACCGCACCAGCTCCCCGGGGATCTCGCGCACGAAGCGCGACAGCTCACCGGCCCCACCGCCCTCGTAACGCCGCCGGAACGCCGCGGCGCTGACCACCACCTCCTCGCGGGCCCGCGTGAGCGCGACGTAGAACAGGCGCCGCTCCTCCTCCAGCTCGCCCTCGTCACCGAGGGCGGAGACGTGCGGGAAGACCCCCTCCTCGCACCCGGCGATCATCACCACCGGGAACTCGAGCCCCTTGGCGTTGTGGGCGGTCATGAGCACGGCCCGCTCCTCGCTCTCGCTCCAGCGGTCCACGTCCGCCACCAGCGCCGCCTCGCTCAGGAAGTCCGCCGCGCCCGCCCCGGGGTGCTCGGCCGCGAAGACCCGGGCCGCGTGCACCAGCTCCTCGACGTTCTCGCGGCGGTCCTGGGCGTCTTCGGGGAACGCCTCGTCGAGGTACTCGAGATAGCGCGTCGCCTCCACCACGCGCTCGAGCAGGGACTCCGGGGGCTCGTCGGCGCCCGTCGCGAGGCCTTCCACGAGCCGCCCGAGCGCGGCGGCGCCGCCGGCCCCGGCCCGCGGCAGCTCTCCGGCCGCCGCTAGCGCCCGCAGGGCCTCGGCCGGAGTTTCCGCGGTCGCCGCGAGGCGCGCCTCGAGCTTGGCCTGCGCCTGCGCCCCCAGCCCGCGCCGCGGCACATTGAAGACGCGCAGGAAGGAGACCCGATCGCGCGGGTTCACGGCCAGGCGCAGGTAGGCGAGCAGGTCCTTGACCTCGCGGCGCTCGTAGAACGACACCCCGCCCACCAGCTCGTAGGGCACGCCGCGATGCCTGAAGGCCAGCTCGAGAGCGCGCGACTGCGCGTTGGTGCGGTAGAGCACGGCGCAGTCGCTGCGCCGCCGGCCGGCCGCCACCTGGCGCCCGACCTCGGCGGCCAGCCGGGCCGCCTCCGCCTGATCGTCACCCGACATCACCACGCGGATGGGCACCCCCAGCGGCGCGTCGGTCCACAGCCGCTTGCCGCGCCGCAGGCGATTGTTGGCGATGACCGCCGAGGCCGACTGCACGATGGTGCCGCTGGAACGGTAGTTGCGCTCCAGGCGGAGGACCGCCGCGCCGGGGAAGCGGCGCTCGAAGTCGAGCACGTTGGTCAGGTCGGCGCCGCGCCAGCCGTAGATGCTCTGGTCCTCGTCGCCCACCGCCAGCACGTTGCCATGCGCCGAAGCCAGGGCGGCCACCAGCCGGAACTGCGCGTGGTTGGTGTCCTGGTACTCGTCCACCAGCACGTGGCGGAAGCGCCCGGCGTAGCGCTGCCGCACCGCCGGCTCCCCCTCGAGCAGGAGCACGGCGCGCGCGATGAGATCGTCGAAGTCGAGCGCCGACTGGCGGACCAGGGCCTCCTGGTAGGCGCGGTAGGCGCGGGCCGCCTGGCGCTCGGCCGGGGTGACGGCGGCCGCGTCGTAGGCGTCCGGGCCGACCAGCGCGTTCTTGGCCCCCGCGATGCGCGCCAGGAAGAAGCCCGGCTTCTCGGCCCGCCCCTCGAGGTCCAGCTCCCGCAGAACCTGCTTGAGCAGCGCGCTCTGGTCCTCGCGGTCGTAGACGGTGAAACCGGGCGGATAGCCGATGCGGGCGCACTCGCGCCGCAGGATGCGCAGGCAGGTGGCGTGGAAGGTGCCCACCCAGACCCGCTCCACCCGCTCGCCCACCAGGCGCTGCAGCCGCGCGCGCATCTCGCGCGCCGCGCGGTTGGTGAAGGTGAAGGCGAGGATGGCGTCGGCCGGCACGCCCCGTTCCTCGATGAGGTAGGCGACGCGGTGCGTCAGCACGCGGGTCTTGCCGCTGCCCGCGCCGGCCACGACCAGGCACGGCCCGTCCCCGAAGGTGACGGCCGCGGCCTGCTCGGGGTTGAGGCTCGCGGCGATGCCGGTCGGCTCTCCGGCAGGGCTGCGGGCGGGCGGCGCTGGCGACGGCAATGGGCGGCTCCCGGGCGGCGGTCGCATGGGGCGCGGCGGGCGGCGCCCAGGCGCCACCCGCCGCCGATGCCCTCTCAGGATAGCAGGTTTGCCCGCTAGAATTCCGGGCCGATCGAGAAGTGGTAGATGGGCCGCGACGTGTACTGCAGATCGGTGCGCCAGGCCACGTCGAGCTTGAGGATGGCGAAGAACACCAGCGACCGCACGCCGAACCCGAACGCGGTCTTGAGGTCGCGCAGGCGGCGGCTCCCGTCGGGGTCCAGCGCCGTGAAGCGGGTGGTGTTCCCAGGCTGCACGACGAGCGCGTTGTCGAGGAAGACGGCGCCGCGCAGGTTGAAGAAGCCGAGCGGCAGCGGGCCGAGAACCCCGAGAGCATTGATGAAGGGGAAGCGGAACTCGAGGTTGGCGAACCCCATGCGCGGCGACACCAGCTCGAAGTCGTCGAACCCACGCACCGTGCTGGAGCCCCCGATCTGGAAGACCTGCTGGTCGCGGCCGAACGAGGCCATGGCCACCAGCCGCGTCGCGAACTGGTAGTCGAGACCGAGGTTCCAGTAGTGACGGTAGTCCCCGACCACCGTCTGGTAGCTCAGGCTCTTCGGGAACACCGGCAGCGCCGGGTTGACGGCCAGGAGCCAGCGCGAGCCGTTGACCGGCCCGTAGTAGCCGTAGAGGACGTTGTCCTGGACGAAGCTCAGGTTGGGCGCCAGCACGCTGCGCCGCTCGGTGCCGGCCGGGGCCCCGAACGCGTCGTCGGAGTAGAGGATGCGCTCCACCATCATGCCGGTGAGGGTGAGGTCGAGGCGCTGGAAACGCGACAGCGGGTGGGAGAGCATGCCCATCGCGCCGACGTTGCGCTCCGAGAAGTAGCGCGCCTGGGCGAACTGCTCGCCCAGCGTCGTGGTGCGCGAGTAGAAGTAGCTCTTGAAGTGGAAAGCGCCGACCCCGTAGTCGGTGCGCCGCGGCAGGTAGTTGTACACGGCCAGCAGGTTGGTCTCGGACAGAGACGAAGTGAAGAGGTCCGTGGCCAGGTAGATGCGGTGGTTGCCGAGGAAGTCGCTGAGCGCGAACTGCGAGCTGCCGGCGAAGCCGTAGGCCGACGTGTACTGGAAGCCGCCGCCGGCGAAGTCGGTGGCGAACTGGGTGCGGTAGGGCTCGGGCTCCTGGCGCAGGAGCGAGTCGGGGAGCGCGAACGGCGCGCTCTCCCGCGCCGCGTCGATCACCGTCACCAGCCCCACCGGCCGCAGCGTGTCGCCCGGGGCGTACGGCCCGCCCAGCCCCACCGGCGGCAGCCCGCCGCGCAGCGAGTCGGCCAGGCCGGGCCGCGGCGCGAGAGCCAGCGGGCCCGGCGGCAGCACGCTGTCGGGCCACGCCGGGGCCAGCGCCCCGGCCCCGCCCGGCGGCACCGGGAACGCCGCCAGCGGCGCCGGGCCCATCATCTCCTGCCAGGTCAGGGTCGCGCCCGGCCGCTGCTCGCGCAGCCGCGCGATCACCGTGTCGATGGAGAGCGGCTCCTTGGCGATGAAGATGTCGAAGCCGCCCTCGTTGAACGCCGAGAAGACCAACCGGTCGTTCTCGCGCGACCACGACAGCGAGAAGATGCCGCCCACCAGGTCGGTGAGCTGCGTGAAGCTCGAGTCGCGGCGCTCCATCAGGTAGAGGTTGCGCGCCCCGCCGCGATCGGTCACGAACGCCAGCCGCCGGCCGTCCGGCGACCACACCGGCTGGGTGTCGTCGCCGCCGGTGTCGAGCACCGGGGCCACCGCCCCGCTGGCCACGTCGATCGTCCAGATGCCGTAGCCGCCGAAGCCCCCCGGCCGCTTCTCCGCCGTCAGGGCCACGGACCGGCCGCGGTCGGAAGAGAACACCAGGCTCTTGCCGTCCGGGGCCCACGACGGCTCCTTCTCGTCCCAGGTATCGTCGGTGAGGCGGCGCACCGACCCGTCCCGCCCCACCACGTAGAGGTCGCTGCGCCCATCCTTGACGCCCACCACGGCGATCTCGTCGCTGAGCGGCCGCCAGGCCGGGAAGGCGGCCGCGTCGAGCGGCAGCTTGTGCTTGCGCACCACGCGCCCGCTCGTCACGTCGGTGACGTAGAGGACGTCGCGCGACTGGCTCTCGGCGATGAACGCCAGCCGCTCGCCGTCGGCCGACCAGGTGAGCGAGGAGCGCAGCGACGGGATGTTCTCGAAGGCCACGTTGCGCTGGCCGCGCACCACCCGGCGCAGCACGCGCCCGTCGAGCGACGACATCACGTACAGGTCGGTGAACTGCTGGCGGTCCGACAGGTAGGCGATGCGGTCGCCGGTCGGCGAGATGGCCGCCGCCGTGTTCAGGTTGGAGCGGTCGCGGCGATGGTCGGTGAGGCGGCGCGCGAAGACCTCCGGGCTGGACTTGTCGCGGATCGACGGCCAGTACATGCGCCGCAGCCAGTTCTGGTAGTCCTCGCTGAAGCGCTCCGTCGAGGTGCCCAGCGAGGTCTGGAAGGCGCGCTCGAAATTGCGGTGGAAGCGCAGCTTCTGCAGCAGGTCGCGCAGCTGGTCGCGGCCGTGGCGCTCCACCAGGTAGCGGAGCGCCCCCTGGCCCTGCTTGTAGACGAGATAACCGCCGGCGTACGGCAGCGGCTCCAGGTAGCCGCCGAGGGTGCCGTCGCGCACGAACATCTCCGCGTTCGACTCCCAGCCCAGCGACTCGTACTCCGCGAGACCCTCCGCGAACCACAGCGGCACCGCGAAATAGCCCCGCCCTAAGACCAGCTGCGCCAGGCCGCCGCCGTACAGCATGTCGAACATGAAGGCGTGCGCCAGCTCGTGCACCACCACGTGGCGCAGGTCCTCGTACGAGCCGGTGAACGGGATCACCACGCGGTTGCGCAGCAGCTCGGTGAAGCCGCCCGTGCCGTCGTCCAGCAGCTCGAGGATGACATTGGTCTGCGCGAAATCGTGGTGGGAATTGTAGAGGATGATCGGGACCTTGGCCGCCAGCAAGTGCCCGAGGTCGCGCGACAGCTTGAGGTTGGCCTTCTCGGCCAGGTCGAGGACGCGCAGCGCCAGGCTGTCGCCGCCCTCGTAGAAGTAGACGTCGAAGTGCGGCGAGGAGATGGAGCGGAAAGCGAAGCGCTTGTACTGGACCTTGTTCTGCCCGAAGGTCTGCGCCCCCGCCGCCGGCGGCATCGCCGCCGCCACCAGGAGAGCCAGGGCCAGGCCCCAGAGGGCCCGCCGCCGGATGTCCGCCAGGCTGTGGTTCATGCTGTCTTCCTCGGCGGCCCGTGGCGCGCGGCGGGTGCTCCCCGCCCGTCGCGGCGCGCTCACCACTCGTGGCGCGCGCCCAAGTCTACATTGTACTGCAACTCCGACCGGCTGGCGCCCGGGGTCAGCGCCGAACCCTTGCGCCGCTCGACCACCTGCCCGGTGAGGATGAAGACCTTGCTGATGCGGTACTCCGCCCCCACGTCCCGGAAGTCGACGCTGTAGCCGCCCGTCACCCCGGTGCTGCCCTCGCTCAGCAACTGAGAGTAGCGCAGCCGCAGGTCGCTGGTCAGGTAGCGGCTCACCCCGACCCGCGGCACCAGGCGGCCCCCGGCCTCGTCCTCCACCACGGCGGTCCCCAGCTCGACTTCGTTGAGGAGCGAGGAGGCCTCGGGGAACTGCCGGGCCAGCTGCCGGACGAGGTACTGGCCACCCATGGTGCCGACGATCAGCCGCTGGTCGGGGCGCCCGAGCGGATCGGGATTGCGCCGGTCGAGCCCGAAGCGCCCGTAGGTCAGGAGCTGGATGATCTGGGTCTCGCTCAGCCCCGAGCTGGAGGTCAGGGTGACCTCGGGCTTGCGCAGCCGCTCCGCCAGCGTGAGGTCGATGGTCTCGCGCTGCAGGGCACCGCCGCCCCCCGCCAGGTTGACCGCGGTCTGGGCCTTGGCCTGCACGCGCGGGTTGAGGGGCTCCACTTCGTCGAAGGAGAGCACCCCCTCCTCGACGCGGAACTTGTTCTCGAGGAAGTAATAGTCCCCGCGCACCGACTCGATCGTGCCCCAGACGCGCAGCGCGTCGAGCGTCTGGCTCACCGAGAGATCGACCTTCATCTCGATGTTGGCGTTGGGCGTCCGCCAGAAGACGCGGTTGTCGGCCTTGACCTCCACGTCGTAGATCCACGAGCGGTCCTTCACCGGTCCGGCGAAGTAGACGCGGTTGCCCGGGTCGGCGAAGTCGTAGAGCACGGTGCCCTGGCGGGCCCGCAGGGTGCCCCGCACGTGCGGGATCGGCAGGAAGGCCCGGCCCAGCCGCGGCCCGTCCGTCACGTGGAACTCCCCGTCGAATTCCAACGAGTACTCGCCGCTGGCCAAGGCCGTCGCCCGCTCGGCGCGCACCGCCAGATCGTAGCCGGCGATGCGCCCGTCGGCCAGCGTCACCGTGCCTTTGCCCTCCAGCACGCCCTCCTTGCCCTGCCGCGCCCGCGCGTCCTCGAGGAAGATGCGGTCGTCGCGCAGGACGGCCTGCAGCGTCACCCCGTAATAGAGCTCCTCGCGGCCGGTGAAGCGCAGGTGGCCATCGCGGACCGAGGCCGTGCCCACGGCCCGCGGCTTGGCCGGCGTGCCCGTCAGGCGGACTTCGGCCTGCAGGCGACCGTCGGCGGCGGCGACGATGGGCAGGAACAGCGGCAGCGCCGCCAGGCTGCCGTCGGCGACGCTGAGCCGCAGGTCCATCGGCGAATCCGGGAAGCGCTTCTCTCCCGGCGTGCCCCACGCCAGGTCGAGCGGCAACGTGCCGGTGACGCGCGACTCGAGTTCGCCCTCGCGCAGCTCCGCGTGCTCCACCTTCAGCTCCCGCGAGCCGTACGTGGCGCGCCACCGCACCGCATCGAAACGGTAGCCGGCCAGGCCGAGGCCGTCGATCGCTCCCTCGCTGCCGCCGCTCGGGTCCTGCGGGTCGCCTCCCAGGTGCGCCTCGCCGGTGAACCGCCCCGCCAGCCCCCGGGCCTGCGGCCAGACGCCGGCCAGCAGCCCGAGGTCGAAGTTCGTCGCGCGCAGGTCGCCGCGCCACTCGCGGGCTCCCCGAAGGCCCTTCGCCCAACCGGTCGGCGCCAGCCGCCAGCTGCCTTCCAGCCGCGCCCGCCCCGACGCGCGCAGCGTCCCGTCTCCGGCCGTCACCTCCAGCTGCTCGACGCGCAGCTCTTCGTCGCCGGCGCGCAGGGAGGCCGCGGCCGCGAGGCCCTCGATCCGCACGCTCGGGGCCAGGATCTGCCGCGACCCCGCCTGGACCACCAGCGCCTTCCAACCCCTCCCGGCAGTCAGGTGCGCGTCGGCCGAGAGGTCGCCGGAGACCCCCGCGAGCCCCGCCGCGGACGCCAGCGCGCCCAGGTCCATCTCCGCGCCCCGCAGCCGCAGGTCGAGATCCTCCCCCGAGCGGATCCAGCCGCTCAGCTCGAACCGCCCCAGCCCGCCGGCGAAGCGGACCGAGTCCAGATGCGCCTGCCCGCCGTGCAGCCGCACCACCACGGGCTCCTCGGCGGCCATCGTCCAATCGGCCGTCTCCAGGCGTGCGGGAAAGGCGCTCACCCGCCAGCCGTCCGCGCCGGAGCGGGCCGTGACCGCGAGGGTGAGCGACGTGTCGGCGCGCACCGCCCTCACCACGGGCCAGCGGCAGATCCCGCTCTCGCAGGTTCCCGCCACCCACGCCGAGTCCGCCCGCTGGCCGGCCGCCTCGAGCCCCCGGGCCACGGCCCGCACCTCCACGCGCCCGCCGGGCCCGAGCCAGCCCTCGACCTGCGCGTCGAGAGAGCGTGCCCGCGCCCCGCCGTAGGCCGGCGCGTCCACGCCGGCGCGCACCGTCAGGCGGCGCCGTCCCGTCGGGCCCACGAGGCGCACGGCGGCGTCGCGCAGCCTGCCCGAGGCCTTCGCCAGGCGCGGATCCAGACGGCCGAGGCGCGCCACGTCGACGCCGTCGATCGCCGCGGCCAGGTCGACTTCCTCTCCCCGCTTGCCGCCCGTCATCGCGACGCTGCCGCCGGCCACGCCCGCGCTGACGGAGAAACTCTGCGTGCGACCGTCGATCTCCCAGCTGCCCGCGATCCCCTCGACGGGCAGACCCCAGGCCTCGCCCCCGACCCCGCGGCTCAGCAGCCCGATCCTTCCGCTTCCCCCCTCGAGCCGCGCCGGCCCCGACAGGCGGGTGGCGGGCAGATCGAGCCCCGGCCAGATCCGCGACAGGCGCGCCAGGTCGAGCGCCGCCAGGTCCCCCTCGATCCACCACTGCCCGCCGTTGCGGAAGCGCGCGCTCCCTGCCAAGGAGGTCTCCTGCCACTCGATCCGGGCTCGCGACAGGGCCAGGCCGTCGGCCGTCACCTCCCCGGCGAGCGTGGCGCGGAATGGCTCGTCGCGCCAGCGCCCGTCGGCTGCGGCACGGAAGGCCGGGCGGTCGAACGTCCCGGCCACGCTGCCATGCACGTCGAGGTAGCCGGGCACGTCGAGCGCCGGCTGCTCCAGCAGTTCGCCGAAGAACTCCCACGGCCAGCCGGCCGCCGCGAACCGCACATCGAGATCGCGGCCGCGCCACCCGCCCTCGGCGCGCACCCGCCCCGCGTCGGTGGTGGCGGAGAGCTCGCGCCATCGCCATTCGCCGCCCTCCAGGTGCCCGCGCCCCGTCGCCTGCTGCACCACCAGCCCGAGCGTCGGCAGCGAACCGCTGGCGTGCTCGAGGACCAGCGCGTGTCCGCGCCCCTCCGGCAGCACGCTGGCCCGCAGCCGGCCGTTGCCCCACCACTCCGTGGCCTGGCCGGGCCCGCGGACCACGAATCGGGCGCGCTCCAAGGTCACCCGCACACCGTCGCGCCCCGGGCGGGCCGGCCCCCGCGTGCGCAAGACGGGCAGCACGGCCCGGCCCGCCGCCGTGTAGTGCAATTCGAGCACGGGGCGCTCCAGGCGCAGTTCGTAGACTTGCGGGCGTCCCTGCAACAGGTCGAGGAAACTGACACGGATCTCGGCCTTGCGGGCGCGCACCAGCGGGTACCAGCGGCTGCTGTCGGACACCTCGACGAGCGGCTCGACGAGGCGCACCCCCGCGGCCATGCGCTCGACGGACCGCGCCCGCAACCGCAGGTTGCTCGCCTCCCCCAGCCGCCGGCTGGCGAAGCTCACGGCCCGCTCCGAGAGCAGCCCCGAGCGCGCAGCGAACACCGCGGCGGCGATCAGCAGCGCCACCCCGAGTCCCGCGCCGATCCCCGCCAGCCCCAGCAGCCGCCGACCGAAGCGCGGACGGACGGCCGCGGCGGCCCGCGGCGCGCCCGGGGCCTCCGGGGCGCCCGCCCCCGGGCGCTGGGGCCCGCTCGTGTCCGGCGACTGCGTCTCGCTCACGCTCCGCACTCCCTCAGAAGGGTTGGCCGATGCTCAGGTGGTAGCCGAGCCCGGCACTGCGCGTCTCCACTCCCGGCGTCTCGATGTAGTCGCGCAGGCGCAGGCCGACGTCGACCCGGAACGGCCCTACCGGCGTGCGCACCCGCGCCCCCGCCCCCACCGACCAGCGGTAGTCGTTGCCGTCGGCCGGGCCGCTGCCCAGACCGAGCTGGCTGAGCTTGAAATCGGCGGCCCGCGACCACACGTTGCCCCCGTCCAGGAAGACCGCCCCCGCGAGCACGCCGTACAGGGGGAAGCGCAGCTCCACGTTGGTGACGAGGAGGACCACGCCGCCGCTGCCGTCCGCGCCGTTGATGCCCAGCTCAGGGTAGCCGCGCACCGAGTACGCGCCGCCCGTCAGGTAGAGGTCCTGGATGGGGACGTTCTCCAGCGGCGAGGCTCCCGGCCCGCCGAATGCCCAGATGCCGCCGAGCTCGGCGCGCAGCCCGAGGCTCGCCCCGCCTTCGATCCGGCGGTGCCAGATACCGGTCGCTGTCGCCTTGTTGAACTGTCCCTCCCCGGCCAGCAGGCGCCCCGCCGAGACCCCGGCCAGCTCATAGTACTCGCCCCGGGTGGGATCGAGGATGTCGTCGCGCCGGTCGTACTGCAGCACCAGGCTGAGGCGCTGCGTGAACAGTTGCCCGTACGGGAAGCTGGCCAGCTGCGTGTCGGGCAAGGCGGGCGCGGTGATCGGCCGCGACCACTGGTTGTCGAGCCCCAGCGTCGCGTCCGTGAACGGGCTCAGCCGGCGGCGCGCCGAGAAGTAGAACCCCCAGATGCGCTGCGCGAAGGTGGCGCCCTTGAAGTACTCGTCGCCCTGCTGATAGTAGCCGCCCGCTTCGCCCTGGGTGCGCGTCCCGAAGAGCCACGGCTCGATGTAGCGCACGCGGTTGCTGAAGCGCTCGAGGCCGCCCAGCGCGACGCGCGTGCTCGCCTCGGCCCGCCGCCCCTTGCCCCACAGGTTGCCGTGCCCCGCCTGGCCGCTCAGTCGCAGTCCGTCGAGCGTCCCGGCGCCCACGCCGCCCTGCACCCAGCGGTGCGGGCGCTCGCGAATCCGCACGCGTAGGTCGACCACGGCCGCCACCGTGTCGATGCGCACCGGTTCGAAGTCCACCACCTGGAAGAGCTGTGTCTCGTACAGCCGCTCCGACGACTTGACCAACGACGCGCGGCGGAAGCTCCGGCCCGGACGCAGCAGCAGCTCGCGCCGCACGACGGCCGTGTCCACGGCGGTGACGCCCTCCACGGTCAGCGTTCCGACCCGGAACTCCGGCCCTTCGGCGACCGTGAAGCGCACCTCGGCCGAGACCGAGTCGAGGCGCGTCCACCCGGTGGAGATCACCGGGAAGTGGCCGCGGTCGGCGTACGCATCGCCGATGGTCTCCGGGTCGAGCTTCAGGTTCTGGGGGTTGAACGGCTCGCCCGCCTGCGTCGCCAGCCGGTCGAGCAGCTCCGCCTCGCGAAACACCGTCGTCGGCGACAGCTCGACCCGCCGCACGAAGGTGCGCGCGCCTTCCACGACGGAGAACACGACATCCACCTGGTTGCCGCCGGGTTGGGCGGCGGTCCGCGCCGTCACGGCGGCATCGAGGAAACCCCGCTGCGCGGCGAATTGGCGCAGGATGAGCACGTCGGCCGTGAGGAAGTCCTGGCGGAAGAAGGCCCCCTTCGACCACAACGCGAAGCGGGCACGGCCCCGGGTCTTGAGGACCTTGCGGACGTCGCCCGCGTCGAGGACGCGGACCCCCTCCACGCGCACGCGCCGCACGCGCGGCAGGCCGACCTCGATGCCGCTCTGCGCCGCCAGCGGCGGCGCCGGCGAGACGAGCAGGGCCGCGCACAAGCCGGCGGCGGCCGCCCACCGGGCGCCCCGCCGCCCGTCGGCGCGTCTCACGCGGCCACGCGGAGTCGCCGGCCGCGACCTAGCGCTTCTGTTCGGTGGCGCTGCGCCCGCCCCGTTCACTGCGGGACATGGCCCGGCCGCGCTGCGCTTCCCGCCACACGTCATTGAAGAGGATGAAGACGAGCAGGGAGCCGATGAGGGCGAGCCCGAGCCGCTGGTAGGCCGTCAGGAAGCCCTGCGCGAGCGGCCGGCGGCGCAGCCCCTCGATGACCGCCAGGAGGATGTGGCCGCCGTCGAGGATCGGCAGGGGCAGCAGGTTGAACGCCATGATGGCGATCGAGATCACGCCCATCAGGAAGAGGTAGTGGCCCCAGCCCTTGCGGGCCTGCTGGGTGGACATCTGCATGATGAGCAAGGGGCCGCCCATCTGGTCTTTGGCCTGCACCGGCCGCGTGGCCAGCATCCACAGCCCGCGCGCCGTCTGCGCGATGAGGTTGCCGGTGAGCGGAAACGCGTTGACCACCGCCTCGTGCGGCGCCAGGCGCACCACGTACGTGCCGGTGCGCGGCGGCGAGATGCCGATGATGCCGATGGTGCGCGAGCCGTCCCGCTGCGGCGTCGGGGTGACGCGGGCGACGAAGCGGCGCCCGCCGCGCTCCACGGTCAGCGCCAGCGGCTTGCCGACCGAGCCGTGGATCGCCTTTGTGAGGTCCTCCCAGAGTTCCATCGGACGCCCGTCCACGGCGACGATGCA
>CAYLSO010000029.1:0-4811 GCA_964386525.1 uncultured bacterium | reverse complement strand
CTCGGGGCAGCCGCCCGGGCTCTTGCCCGGCGCCAGTTCGTGGAAGTGGCGCAGGATGTCCTGCGGCCCCCTGCGGCACTGGTCGAGGAATCCCAGGAAATCGGCGAGTGCTTGCAGCGTCTCCCGGCTCACCGCCTGCTCGAGCGCCGCCGCGTCGCTCTCCGCGGTCTCGGGGTTCACGCCCAGCACGCGCTTGAGGAAGTCGCGCAGCACGTGCTCCCGCCTCACCACCTCGACCGCCGCCCGCCGCCCCTTCGCCGTGAGGCTCAGGGACATGTAGGGCTGGTGGGCCACGTAGTCCTCGCGCGCCAGGGCGGCGGCGGCCTTGCTCACGCTCGGGCGCGACAGGCCGAGCGCGCTGGCCACGTCCTTGGCCCGCACGAGATCCCCGTGCTCTTCGAGCAGCAGGATCGCCTTCAGGTAGGCTTCCAGGTGCGGCGGGAGTGCAGGCATGCGAATCTCCATCTCCAGTCGGCAGGTCGGCGACGAAGGAGTGAGGCAAGTACGGTAGCTAAGCCGCGCCGGGCGGTCAACCGGCGTTTGCGGTCCGGGCTCCGGGCTCCCCGGCGGCGCCCCGCGGCCGCTGGGCCTGGCGCCCCGCGGCCCGGCCGGGGCCCTGCCGTCAAAACTCGTTCAGGCTCCCGAGATGCGGCGCCGGCCCGAAGCAGGCGGCGTCGAGCAGGCGCGCCGTCTCGGCGCTCGCCTCCAGCATCCCGAAGCGGCGCGCCTGCGTGGCCGCGACCGCCCCGAGCCACACCTGCGCGAATACGCCGATGGGGGCCCGCACGCGGGAGCGCGCATGGGCGCCGGCCCGCACCACCGGGCGCGGCCCGCCGAAGCGGACGGTCACCGGTGCGCGGTTCTCGGCGATCAGCGGATCGTCCAGCTCGAAAGTCACGCTGCCGCGCACCGGGCGACCCCGCCGCGTGGCCAGCGCCCGCTCGAGGTGCGTGACGCGCGCCATCGCCCCCCAGCCCAGGTAGCCGGCCGGCGTCTGCTGCTGGTGCAGCGCCGAGGCCAGTTCGTAGTTCGGGTCGCGCAGGAACGGCGCCCACGATTCCTCGCGCGGCACGTGCATCTCGACCAGCGAGAACTCGTCGCCCAGGCTGGCCAGCCAGCCGAGCAGGCCGCGCAGGGCCCGCGGGTTGAGGGCCACGAGCTCCTGCACGCCCAGGCGGCGCTCGCCCAGCGGCGCGCTCTCGATCAGCATCGCCAGCGCGTAGCCCTCGACCTTACCGGTGCGCGGCGCCGCGTAGACCACGCGGTCCTGCCCCTCGCGCAGCACCCGCCACTCCCACCACTTGTCGCTGCGCTCCAGCGGCCCCGTGCGCCGGCCCACCCCGGCCCGGTAGCAACGCTCGACCGCCGTCCGGTCGGCGGCGGCGTAGGGCCGCACGTGGGCGCGCTGCGGCGAATCCGGCAGGTCGCGCGGCCGCGTCTGGACGATGTGCCCAAGTTCCACCGGCGCGTAGCCGAAGCGTCGGTAGAACGAGCCGCGGAAGGCGTAGAGGAGCGAGTAGGGGACGGCCCGGCGGCGGGCGTTGAGCAGGCACTCGCGCATCAGGCCGTCGGCCACCCCCTGGCGGCGCGCCGCGGGGTGCACGGCGACGGCGGCCACACCGTCCACCGGCACCATGCGGCCGTCCACCGCCATGCGCAGGTCGAGCAGGGCCGCCGAACCCAGCACGCTCTGGGCGCGCTCGGCCACCAGCACGCGCTCGGGTGGCAGGTGCGGATTCTCGGCGTAGTAGCGCGTCCAGCGCTCCTCGGTGGTCGGGGCGCGGAACGCGCTCATCCCGACCCGCACCAGCGCAGCGACGTCGGACGGGCGGGCGCGGCGCAGGGTGAAGGGCTCGAACGTGTCGCGGCTCATGGGAACCTCACGGCGGAGCGGGAGAGCGGAGCGCGGCGCGTCACAGGCGGACCTGGAAGCGGCGCGCGTAGGCGGGGTGGCCCTGGCGGCTGCGCGTCATGCCGTCGAGGCGGGTTTCGCGGCCCGAGCCGAAGGCGCGCAGCACCTCGGCCGGCTGCGCCCCCGGCGCGAACTCGGCGGAGAGCTCGATGGCGTAGCGGCCCGGCGGCCAACCGCCGCCTTCGTCGCCCAGCGGCAGAGAGCGGAACCGCGCCTGGCCGATCGTCGGCGTGGTGCGGGCGCGACAGACTCCGGCGCTGTCGTAGAGCGCCACCGAGAGCCGCGTGCCGTCCGGGAAGAAGCACAGCCCGGAGACCACGAAGCGCTCGGCCGTGTCGCGCGCCACGATCAGCTCCTCGACCGGGCCGGACGACAGCTCGAGCTTGACCTTCCGGTCGGCGCCGGCGACGTGCACGGCGTCGTCTCGGCGGCCCGACGTCGAGCACGCGGCGGCGAGCAGGGCGAGCGCGGCGACGGTGACGACAGCCCCGCGGCCGGGCCGCCGGCATCGGCGAGGCACGGAGCGGCAGGGGCGAGAGCGCTGCGGCATGGGGAAGCTCCCGGGGTCGGATGGCCGACCGCGCGCCTGGCGGCGCGGCGGCCGGCCACCAGCATAGAAGCCGTCGCCGGGGCTGTCGAGGCCGCGTCGGCGATCCCGGTCCCGGAGCGCAGGGCGCCTTGTGGCTCACGCGCGCGTGATGCTAGCCTCCGGCGGATTGGCAGGCGCGGTGGTCTTCGCCGTACCCGCGCATCCCGCGGCACCGGCACCTCGAGGGCGCGCCGGCGACCGCGCCACCATGAGGCTGTGCCCCGGATCGGAGAACACGTCATGCCCGGCCCCCCTTCCGCTGCCGTATGGGAGGCCCTCGCCTGCCCGCAGTGCCACAACCCCCTGCGGCCGAGTGCATCCGGGGTCCGCTGCGACGGATGCAGCTTCGACTACGGTCGCACGGCCTGGGGCGCCCTCGACCTGCGCCTGCGGAAGGGGAGGCGCTACCCCGTGAGCTTCTCCGTGGGCCCCGCCGCTGCGCCCGACGACGATCCCGCGTTCTTGCCGCTCCCGGCGCATCCGGCTCCGGAGGTGGATTTCACGGGGATTCCGCGGCCCCGCAACCTATCGCTCGAGTTCCTGAGCCACTTCCCTCGCGCCCGCGCCCGCCCGGCTCTGCTCCTCGACCTGGGGTGCGGCCAGGCGATCCATCGGCCGATCTGCGAGCACGCGGGCTACGAGTGGGTCGGGGTCGATCAGGCTGCGAAGGAGGCGCCGTTCCTCGCGGACGCCCACTCGTTGCCGTTTCGCGACCAGACATTCGACTGTGTCCTTACCGTGGCGGTCTTCGAGCACCTCCGGTTTCCGTTCGTGGCGATCGAGGAGATCCACCGCGTGCTGAAGCCGGGGGGAAAGCTCTTGGGAACGGTCGCCTTCATGGAACCCTTCCACGGCGACAGTTACTACCACCACTCCCATCTGGGCACGCTGAACACGCTGCGGCACGGCGGCTTCACCGTGCAGTACGTCGCCCCCTTCGTCCACTGGTCGGGGCTTCTGGCGCTGACCCAGATGGGCCTGTTTCCCCGCATGCCCCTGTCCCTCGCCTCCCTGCTGGTCACCCCCCTCCGGTGGGCCCACCTCCTGTGGTGGACGATCGCCGGCTGGCTGCGGCTCACCCCGCCCGAGAAACGACTTCGAAACACGACGGCGGCCTTCGCCTTCGTGGCCACCCGGTGACCCATGCACTTGGCGCCGTGCCGTAGCCCGCACGCATCGTGGGGACATCTGCTCGGCAGGGGAGGTGCTCCGCGCGCGACTTTCGCGGTCTGTACGGCGGGTGCCGCTTCACAGGAGATCCATAGATAGCCGCCGCTGCCGCGGCACTTAGCGCCCGCTGTTTCCCGTCCGCCGGCCGCGCTATACTGCGACCGCAGGGCCCCGCAGACCCGGCCCGGAGCCGCGTTCCGCGCGGCGTTCCGGACGATTCGCACGCACCCCGGCCGAGGAGCATGCCAGCCCCATGGCGGTCTACTCCCATTCACGCCTTGCGGCCTACGAGACCTGCCCCATGCAGTACCGCCTGCGCTACATCGACCTCGTCGATGTGGAGCGGCGGGAGACCGTGGAGTCGTTCCTCGGGCGGCGCGTGCACGAGACTTTGCAATACCTCTACGACCGGCTCGCGGAGGGCGCGCTGCTCACCGAGCAGGAGCTGCTCACGCACCTGGGCGACGCGTGGGAGCGCGAGTGGCACGACCAGGTGCAGCTGGTGCGCGCCGACGCGAAGGTCGCCGACTACCGGAGCACCGCCGAGCGCTGCGTCGCCAACTACTACCGCGCCAACCATCCGTTCGATCAGGGGCGCACGGTGGCCACCGAGATGGCGGTCGTCTTCCCGCTCGACGGGGAGCGCGACGTGCAGATCAAGGGCTACATCGACCGCCTGGTGCGGCTGGCGCCGGGCTTCTACGAGATCCACGACTACAAGACCTCGCGCCGCCTGCCGACGCAGGCCGAGATCGACCGCGACCGCCAGCTGGCGCTGTACCAGATGGCGGTCAACCGCATGATGCCCGACGTGCGCCAGGTGCGGCTGGTCTGGCACTACCTGGCGCACGGGCGCCGCCTGCGCTCGCAGCGCACGCCGGAGGCCCTCGAGCAGCTGCGCTGCGCCACCCTGGCGCTCATCGATCGCGTCGAGGACGCGGGGCGGCGCGACGACTTCGCCGCCGTGCGCTCGCGCCTGTGCGGCTGGTGTGACTACCGGCCCGTCTGTCCGGCGTGGAATCCCGTGCAGGGGCGGCTGGCTTTTCCCGGACTTGACGCGGGCGGCGGGGCGGGCGTGAAGGACGCCGGCGCGGCGGGGGGCGGAGAGGGCGGCGGCTCGGGCGCCGACGGCGGCCCGGG
>CAYLSO010000028.1:0-3328 GCA_964386525.1 uncultured bacterium | reverse complement strand
CTTCATCGGGCGCCGGGGCCCCGAGCCCTCGCGCTGCTCCGTGTCGGGGTGCAGGAGCCGGTCGTAGTACCAGATCTCGAAGGAGCGCATGTCGCCGCCGCCGCCGCGGCCGCGCAGCCGCACCGCCGAGTTGTAGCCTTCCTCGCTGGCCACCGAGCGGGCGATATCCTCGACCTGCAGCCCTTGCGTCGGCATGACCTCCCGGCGGATCTCGTCCGGCTCTCCGTAGCGGATGTAGATGCGGCCCCGGTCGGAGAGCATGCCCTTGACCATGCCGGCGGTGCCGAAGTGGGCGTTGGCGTGGGCGACGCGCTCCTCGAAGGTGCGGCGCGGCTCGTTGTCGGCGGTGCCCGGGTCGGGGTCGCGGGCCGCCCAGTAGCGGTCGAGGTAAGCCTCCTGCTCGCCCGGCGTCAAGAGAGCGAAGCGCTCCTCCAGATCGGGGTCGTCGAGCAGGAAACCGATCTCGTCCCGGAGTTGTCGCGGGTCGCCGCGCCAGGTTTCCGGCCGCCACGCCACGCTCACGCGCAGGGAGCGCATCACGGCCGCCGCGCCGGTGCCGAAGGTGAGGCCCAGGTCGTACGCCCCCGCCGCCAGCGTGCTCACGTCGAACGCCACCTGCCCCCACAGCGGCCCCGCCCCCACCAGCGAATCCGGCTCCGCCTCGAGCACGACGCGGCCGGCCGCGTCCCGCACGCTCGCGGTCACGGGCAGGGCCGCGCCGCCGGGCGGGAGCACGACCTCGTAGTAGGCGCGCAGGGTCGGCTGATAGAGGCCGTACGCGCGGCTGGCGTTCGGCAGGACCTCGGCCGCCCCGCGCGTGAACCGGCTCGCCGGGCCCGCTGCCCGGATGCTCGCCGCGGGTTCGAGTTCGCTGACGGCGACCGGGCCGCCGCCCACCGGCGGCACGAAGAAGACGCCCTCGGCCTTGCCCTCGTTGTGGATGTCGCGCCCGACGTAGGCGAGCCCCGGACGCTGCGTCCGCAGGTCCTCGAGCGTGACGCGCGCCGCGTGCCACCCGGGCGCCAGCGCCGCGCTGAGCAGCAGCACGTGGCCGAGGCTGAAACCCTCGGCGCTGGTCGCCCGCGCCGGGATTCGCGCCGCGCGGGCCTCTTCGTGGACCACGCGCCCGCGCGCGTCCTTGACGCGCAGCGCGTAGTGCACCTCGGCGGTGCCCGGGGCCGAGTCCGCCGCCGCCGTGTCACGATACGCCAGCTCGCTGCCCGGGATGCGCACGTAGAATTCCGTGCGCCCCGCACCGCCGGAGTCGCCCGGGAAGGAAGCCGCGTCGAGGTAGAAGACCAGACCGCCCTGGCTCAGCCAGGGGAGACGGCGCGCGTCGTCGGGGTCGAGCTTCGCGGCGGCCCCGGCGGCGACGGCCGCCAAGGCGGCCAGCGCGAGCGCCGCGGCGGCCGCCCGGGGGCTGCGCCGCCGGCGCGCGCCGGGGCGCGCGGGAGCGCGATGGATGGGCACGGGGCCACCTCCGCGGGAGAGCCGCGGGCCCGGGAGGCCGCCGCGGCCCAGCGCCGCGCCACCCCCGATCCCCGAAACAGCGCGGCGGGCGCCCTCCCGCAGCCGCCCGCCGCCCGTCCTGCCGTCCTGCCGTCTGTCCCGACCCGTCCGGCCGGGGCCCCGCCGCGCCGCTAGAAGCGCACGCGCAGCGAGACGCGATGCGCCGCGCCGAGGTCCATCATGTCCGTGTAGGCATAGTCGAGGTTGGCCACCGAGTGCAGCGTGCTCACCGGGAAGCGCAGCCCCATTCCGCCCGCCAGACCCTCGGCGTCGTAGTTGAAGTTGTACCCGCCGCGCACGAAGATGAAGTCGCGGAACCCGTACTCGGCCCCGAGGTTGGCGCGCTCGGCGTTGTCCGGCGGGTGCGAGAACTCGAAAGCTCCCACCAGGTGGTGCTCGGGCGTCTCCATGAGCTGGAACGACGCGCCGACGCGGAACACCGCCGGGATCCGGCCTTCCCGCTCGATGAATTGCACCTGCGAGCCGATGTTCTGAATCCCCATGCCGATGCGCATCCCGAGCGTGCCGACCTCGTAGAGCGTGCCGAGGTCGAAGGTGACCGTCTGCTCCTTGTACTCGGCCAGGCCCATCTGCACCAGGTTGGCGTTGAGGCCGAGGCTGAACTTGTCGGTCAGCGACCGCGCGTAGGTCAGGCCGAAAGCCGTGTAGCCCGCGTCGAAGAACAGGCCCGTGCCGTCCGGCCGAAACGACGTGCGCTCGGGCTCGTCATCCATGGTCAGCGACCGCGCGTTCAGCGACACCGCCCCCGGCAAGCCCTTGACGTGGAAGACCACGGTCCCCTGGCTGAAGGTCAGGCCGGCCGGCCAGAAGGCCACGTTGCCCATCACCTCCGTCCGGTCGGGGTCGAGCCGCGCCAGCCCCGCCGGGTTCCAGAACACGGCGCTGGCGTCGTCGGCGATGGCCACGAAGGCACAGCCCATGCCGGCGGCGCGGGCCCCGATCCCGATCTTCAAGAACTGGCCGTCGAACGTCCCGACCTTCTCGAAGATCTCCGCGGCGCGCGCGTCGGCGACCAGGACGAGGCATCCCGCCAGGACCGCTACCCATGCTCGTTTCACGTTGGCTCCTCCTGCCTTCGGCTGCGACGTCAGTCGCCCCACGCTCACCGGATGACGGTGAACTTCCCGCGCTTGATGCCCTGGCTCGGGGAGTCCACGCTGAAGATATAGATGCCGCTCACGATGTCCTGGCCGTTGCGCGACACCAGGTTCCAAGACGCCTCGCCGTCGTCCGCAGTCTCGCGCTGCGGCCGGTTGTTGGTCTGCACGTCCCCCGGCTCGATCTCCTGCACCAGATCGCCGCTCACGGTGTAGATGCGCAGCCGCTTCCAGTCCGCCGGCAGGTTGAAGAAGTCGACGTGCGTGCCTGTCGGGTCGGTGGCGTTGGGGGTCAGGTCCCACTCCGCCCGCCCGCGATACGGGTTCGGCACGACGTACGGGTTGCCGCCGTTGGCCGCCGCGACATAGGCCGACTGCGGCACCACACCGTCGGCCTCGACCGCCGCCTGGCGGCCCTCCAACTTGGCGACCGCCCGTCCGCGGCCCGTGGAGTCGAACGCGGTCACCGAGTAGAAGTAGGTGAACCCGTTGAGCACGGCGCGGTCGGTGAAGCGGTAGCGGCCGACCGGGTATTTGACCACCGGAAAGCGCTCCAGGGTGGTGTCGCGGCCGGTGGCGGTGAAGGTCAGCTTCTTGGCGAACGCGGTGTCGCAGGCGCCCTCGCCCGCCGGCAGGCACGGCACCTCGCCGGGATCCGTGGGATAGATGATCTCGCCCGTCTCCCGGTTCAGCAGCAGCAG
>CAYLSO010000027.1:0-22581 GCA_964386525.1 uncultured bacterium | reverse complement strand
TCCTCGCGGGTCGGAGGTCGGGCGGCATCATACATCCTCCGGGCCGGCCCCGTGCGGAGCCGGTCGGATGGGGTTCACCTGGCGATGAGCACCTTGCCCGCGGCCCGCTCCGCTCCCCGTTGCCAGCGCACGAAGTAGACCCCCGGTGGCACGGCGGTCCCGTGCCCGTCGCGGCCGTCCCACGCGGCGGCGATCCAGCCGGTCGCCCGCGGCCCGGCGCGTAGCAGCCGGACCACCCGGCCCTCGGCGTCGTAGACCAGCAGGGTACCGCCCTCGGCGCTCGCCGTGCGGATCTGGATGGAGCAGTCGGCGCGCGTGGGATTGGGATAGATGGCCAGCGCTCCGGCCCCGGCGAGGATCTCGCGCTCCGGCACGTCCGTCGCGCTGATGTCGTGGGGGCCCGGGGAGGAGGGATTCACCCCATGGCAGACGGCGCAGTCCTTGAGCACCCCGGCGGTGCCTTGCAGGGCGACGACGTTGGCGTTGTCCTGCGGCTGGCTGCTCGCCCACTCGGCGTGCGTGCTGTTGTGGCACCCCTCGCAGTAGATGCCACCGTGGCCCGTGCTCTTGCGGTAGAGCTGGCCGATTGGCTCTCCGAAGCGCGCCGTGTGGCAGGTACGGCACGCCGGCTCCTGCACCCAGGGAACGCGGCCGGTCTCGATGCTGGCCGCCACCTGGACCATACTGCCGTGGCAGTCCTGGCAGACCAGGCCAAAGCGCGTCGACATCAGCCCCCGCAGGCAGCGCGCCGCCTTGCCGGGGTGGCACTTGTAGCAGAGGGCCGTGCCGCTCATCTGCTCGTCGAGGAACTTGTGCTGGTCGTGCATGCGGAAGGAGAAGTAGCCGGCGTCGGGCCGTCCCGCCGTGCCGAGCACCGGATCGGCGTGGCAGCCGGCGCAGAGGATCGGCGTGGCGTTCGGGTTGAATCCGGCCGCCGGCGCGTGGGCCTGCAGGATTGCCACCTCGCTGGCGTGGCAGCCGGAGCTGACGCATTCGATCTCGATGGAGACCGGCAGGACCGGCGTGCTACGGGCCAGCTCGTTGCCCCCGCCGTCACGCGCGACCACCAGCCCCTGCTGGTAGGGGACCTCGACGGCGGGCTGGGCGTCCAGGAAGGGAGTCAGGGGGATTCCCTCGGCGACGAAGTGCGCCCCCGACGCGTCGAGCGCCCCGCTGAGGCCCTTGCCGGTTAGCCCGATGTCGGGCGGCAGGCTGACCCCGAAGAGCTGCGGCGCGTAGGTCCAGAAGTCGGTCTTGCCGACCGAGTACGTGTTTCCCGGGATCGAATACTCCGCGGTCACGCCTTGGGTGACCACCTGCGGGGCGCCGGACACGTCGCCGCGTCGGATCACCTGCGCGTAGAGGTTGTTGTAGGGTGGCAGCACCGAGAACTTCTCGTGGTACTGGTTCATGCAGTGCATGCCGAGATCGTTCCAGGCCAGCACGACGTAGGCGCCGAGGGCCGCGGTCGCGTCTGCGGAAGCGGGTTGCGACGCCGAGGGATCCGGTCGGGCCATGGGCGGGATGGGAGCCGGGAGCAGCAGGGTCGCGAGCCCGACCGCGGCGCAGACCAGAAGGGGTCGTGGGTGCATGGGCGGCCTCCTTGGATTGTGAAGAACGCGCCAAGGATGGTCCTCCCGCCTAAGGCCGGTGTCAATCGCCCTTCCGCGGCGCGCAGCCGCGGAGTTGCCCGCCGTCGGAGCGCGGTGGGCGGCGCCTCGCTCTTGCGCCCCGCCCCCCCCATGCCCCAGACTCGGCGGCGAAACGAACCCAGGAAGGAATCCATGTCAGCCGATCCGCCCCCGGCGGGGCTCGTGGCCGCGGAATCGGCGCGCCGCGGCGTCGAGTTCCGGGCCCTGTACCACAAGCTGGAGGACGCGCTCGCCCGCATCGAGCGCGTCGAGAACATCTCCGTGATGCTGGAGACGATCGTCGCGCTCCTGGTGTCGCGCTTCGAGTCCGATCTGGGCTTCGAGGGCGGGCGGATCTACCGCCGGGAGGGCGAGGACTTCGTGCTCTGCTGCGGCGTGGGCACCTCCCGCGACCTGCCGCTGGGCATCCGCGTGCCGCGCGACTACCCGCCCCACCTGCGCACCCTCTCCAGCGGGCTGGTCCTCATGCGCCACGGCGACGCGGGCTACGACCCGCAGTTCGAGCAGACGATCGGCGTGCGCTCCCACTTCGCCGCCATCGCGGTGGGCGAGGGCAGCAGCCACATCATCGGCTTCTCGATCCACGGCGAGGTGCGGGAAGAGCACGTCCTCTACTCGCTCACCGCCGCCCGGCACGTGATCAACCTCAAGCTCGAGCAGCAGCGGGTCCACGAGATCTTCGAGCAGTCCCGCCTCATCCAGGAGAGCCTGCTGCCGACGGGGCCCCCCGATTTCGCCGGCTACGACATCGCCGGGCAATCGCGGCCGGCGGAGAGCGTCGGCGGCGATCTGTTCGACTATCTGCCGCTGCCGAACGGCCGGCTGGGGATCGCCATCGCCGATTCCTCCGGCCACGGCCTGCCGGCGGCGCTCCTGGCCCGCGATGTGGTCACCGGCCTGCGCATGGGAGTGGGCGACGGGAGCGAGATCGCGGCCGTCGTCGAGCGGCTGAATCACGTCATCCACCGCGCCGCGCTGGCCACCAAGTTCGCCTCGCTCTTCTACGGCGAGCTGAGCGCGGACGGCACGTTCCTCTACTGCAACGCCGGCCACGACCCGCCGCTGCTGCGGCGCGCACGGGCGTTCCTGGAGCTGGACCGCGGCGGCACGGTGCTGGGGCCGATCCCCGATGCCCGCTACGAGAGCGCCGAGGTCCGGCTCGAGGCCGGCGACGCGCTCCTGCTCTACACCGACGGCGTCATCGACCGGGAGAACCGCCGCGGCGATCCGTTCGGCACCGCCCGCCTGCGCCGCCTGCTGCGCGAGCTGGCCGGAGCCACGGCCAAGGAGACGGTCCACACGATCCTCTCCGCGTTGGACGCGCACGCGCAGGGCGTACCGGCCCATGACGACATGACGGTGGCGGTGGTGCGGAGGCTGTGAGGGGCGAAGCGCGGGGCCGGCTCGCGATCGCCCCGCGGAGAGAGGAGGCACGGGCGTGAATCGATTCGGAGGTCGGAAGAGGCGGGGGTCGGGGCGGCCGCCGCTCGGCGTCCTGGCGCTGCTGCTGGCCACCTGGGTAGGGCTGGGGGGGGCGGCCGGCCCGGTCGCCTCCGCGGGGACCCTGCCCACCCTCGGCGGCGGCCCGCGCGCCGGAGCCCTGGTCGTCACCCACGGCGGCGTCGGCTCGGGCCCCGAGCTGGCCGACGGGCCGCGGGCGGCGGCGGACAGTGCGCTCGGCGTTCTGGTCGGCGGCGGCTCGGCGCTGGAAGCCGCGCTCGCGGGGACCGTCAAGCTCGAGAACGACCCGCGCTTCAACGCCGGCACCGGCGCCAACATCCGCCTCGACGGCAAGACCATCCAGATGGACGCCTCGATCATGACCGGCGAGGGCCGCTTCGCGGCCGTGGCGGCCGTCGAGCGCGTGCGCAACCCGGTGCTCGTGGCGCGGGCCGTGATGGACAGCACGCCGCACCTGCTCCTGGTCGGCGAGGGCGCCACCCGCTTCGCCCACAAGGTCGGCTTCGCCGACGTGGTCCCCACCTGCCCCGAGGCGGAAGCCCGCTACCGGGCGCGCATGCGGCGCCAGGCGGAGCTGTTCGGGCGCGGCGACACGACGGTGTTCGACTGGCGGCGCTACTGGAACTTCCCGGGTGAGATGCCGGCCGACGTGCTCGAATGGCGCAAGCGCGGCGACACGGTCGGCACGGTGGCGCGCGACCGCGACGGACGCTTCGCCGCGACCCTCTCCACGGGCGGCACCTCGGTCACGCTCTACGGCCGCGTGGGCGACGTACCCGTCTTCGGGGCGGGGCTCTATGCCGGCCCGGCCGGCGCCGTCGCCTGCACGGGCGAGGGGGAGGAGATCATCCGGCGGGCCATCGCGCGGGCCGTGTACGAGCGCCTGGCGGGCGGTACGCCGGCGCGCGAGGCGGTGGAAGAGGCGGTCGCCGACTTTCCGCCGCGCTTCGACGTGGGCGTCATCGCGGTGGACCGTGACGGCTGGGGGGTGGCGGCGAACCGGCGGATGGCGTACGGCGTGGCGGGAGAGTAGACGGGGAAGCCTCGAAGACGAGCGGCAAGGGGTACGGCGGGCGCGGCTACGAGTGCGGCGCGGTCGGCGCCGCGGCCCCACGCGGCACGATCCGGTTCTGGGCGTCCACGAGAACGATGTGGGGCTTGAAAGCGGCCAGGTCGGCGTCGTCGAGCGGCGCGTACGCGGCGACGATGAGAGCGTCGCCCGGACTGGCGAGGCGGGCTGCGGCGCCCATGACGCTGACCGTGCCCGAGCCGCGCGGGGCGCGCACCACGTAGGTGGTGAAGCGCTGTCCGTTGTTCACGTTGTAGATGTCGACCTGCTCGTACTCCCGCAGGTCGGCCGCCTCCAGCAGCCCCTCGTCGATGGCGCACGAGCCCTCGTAATGCAGCTCGGTCTGGGTCACCGTCACGCGGTGCAGCTTGGACTTGAGCAGAACGCGCTTCATTCGACCCCCTCCGGCCCGGCCCCGGCGAGGGTAGCAGCGGTGGGCCGCGGGCGTCACTAGGGCCCGGCCGGGCCCGCCCGGGAGCTTCCCGGGCAGGGGCGAAGAGCTGGTGACAGCGCTCTTCGAGCGCCGGGTGCCCTCCGGAGGAAGAGGCATGAGATCGACGATCGCTGGACCGTCCGGTGGCGAGGCCCGGTGGCCGGCCGGAAGGGCGCGGATCGGCGCGGGGCCGGAGCTGGCACTCCTGGTCGCGCTATTCTGGGCCGCGGTCGCCGACACGGGCGTCTCGGCCGCGCCGCCGCCGAAGCCGGGGCCCGAGTCGCGCCCCGTGCCGACGCTGCGCGTGACGAGCCCGGCGTTTCGGGAGGGTGCTCCGATCCCGGTGAAGCACACCTGCGACGGGGCGGATGTCTCGCCGGCTCTGGCCTGGGAGGGCGTCCCCACGGGCGCCAAGAGCCTGGCGCTCATCTGCGACGACCCCGACGCTCCCGGCGGGACCTGGGTCCACTGGGTTCTCTCCGGTCTTCCGTCTTCCACCAGGCGTCTGCCCGAAGGGTTGCGCCAGCGCGCTCGGCTGCCCGACGGCTCGCGGCAAGGCGTCAGCGACTTCGACAGGCCCGGATACGGCGGGCCATGCCCGCCGCCCGGCAAGCCGCATCGCTACTACTTCAAGGTCTACGCCCTGGACACCGCGCTCGATCTGGAAGGCACGCTCACCAAGGCGCGCCTCGAGGCGGCGATGCAGGGGCACGTTCTCGCCGTGGGGAAGCTGATGGGGACCTACAAGCGCTGAGCCCCGCCGGATCCGGCGCCGCGGCGGGGGTCCCTCACCGGCCGAGGATCAGCTTCTCCAGCACCGGGTAGACGAGCTCGACGCGCTGGTACGGCTGTTCGGGGTCGATGATGTCGTGGCCCAGGCGCAGCTGCCGCGGGAACTCGTAGGCGTCCACTCGGCCGCCGCCACGACCCTGCCATTCGCGCACCGCCCGGGCCGTCGCCGCGTTGTCCACGGCCAGGTCTCCGGCCACCGTCACGACCAGCACGGATCGCGCCGCCGGCGGCCGGAGGCGGAAGCTCCGCGCCACGGCGGCCGCCTCGCGCAGCGCCTCGGCGAGGGCGCGCGTCGAGTAGCGCGGGTAGACGTGCCGCGGCCCGGGCAGCGCCGCGCGCGCGCGCGGGTCCCACCAGAGGAACTGGTTCGGCGTGCGCAGCCAGAAGCGGCGCAGCGGTCCCAGGAGCGGCTGGGGCACCAGCGCCAGCCCGAACAGCGGCGAGATCAGCACCGCCCGGTCCACGTCGGGGCGGACCTGTGCCGCCCACGCCGCCTGCAGGCCGCCCAGCGACAGCCCGGCCACGAGGACCGTATCGCCGAGTCCGCGCGCGATGTCCACCTGCGCGTCGCTGAAGCGCACCATCTCCTCGGCGGTGAGGCGCCGCAGGTCGTCGGTCATCCGGTCGGCCAGCCCGTGGTGGGGCAGCCGCGGAACGTAGACGTTGGCGCCCGCCGCGTGCAGGCGCTGCGCCAGCGCGCAAAACTGCGACAGGCAGTTCGCGAACCCGTGGAACAGGAGGACGGCGCGGGGCGTGCGCCGGCCGTGCTCGAGGAGCAACGTGCGGCCGGCGGGGGCGATGCTCGGGCCTTCGGCGGCTTGCCGCGCGGCGACGCGGCGCGCGGCCTCGCCGTACGAGACTGCGGGACGGGGGCGCGACCGTAGATCGGGCGAACGCTCCGGCACGCCGAGGATCAGCAACAGGGCGCCCAGGGCGGCGGCGAGCAGTCCGGTCAGGAGCCGGATCGGGCTCGGACACTTTCGCATCGGCTGAGACTAGCCGCGAGTCCGTGTCTCCGCCAGCAGCGGCGCGCCCCGGCCCCCGAAGCCGGCGGACCCCCCCCGCGCCTCAACGGCTCGGGGGCTCGCGCAGCCTCCGCCCTGCGAGTCCACGACCTTCACCCGGTTGGTGCGGCTGTCGAACTGGCTGAACCTGGAGATGAAGGTGGCGTTGCGGCCGATGCTATGGATCATCTTGTCGGCCCGGCCGGCGAGGGGAGGAGGGCGAACGCCTGGGCGATGAGGTTCATGGTCGGCGACACCAAGGTGTCGCTGAGCGGGAAGAAGCGGGCGAGCAGGCGGGCCTCTCGTTCGCGATCGTGCCCGGCGATGAACAGCGTCGGTGCAGGGCGGCGCAGCGCGAGGCCTGCGGCGCGGCGGGTCCAGGCCACCGCGCCCTGGGCGACCGGCCGCACGGTGACGCGGTCGCAAGGGTGGTCCAGCACCTCGGCGAGCGAGAAGGGCGCAGCGTGGGCTTCGACGCGAGCCTTCGGGAAGGCCCGCAAGAACAGATCGATGTCCTCGCGCCAGCGGCCGGCGGCGACGCGCAGGAGGATCCTCAACCGCGGCGTGTGGCGATGCTTCTGGAGCCACGGAGCCAGCCGCTGCGCCAGCCGGCGGACCTCCTCCGCGTCCACGTAGAGCGCGAGCGGATCCAGGGTGCGCGGCGGCTCCACCAGGCGGAAGAGGAGCTCGGCGAGGCCGCCGCCCGGTCCGGCGGCGGCGCGGGCCGAGGCTTCGATCCCCGGCCGCAGGACTTCGAGCTTGAACTGCGAACCGAAGATCGACACCAGGCGGAGCTTTTCGGCGAAGGCGTCCGTCACGGCGACCGGCTCGGGCTCGAGGTGGGCGCCGGCCTGCGTCAGTGTGGTCACGAGCGCCTGCGTGTAGTGGGGGAACTGGGAGGCGTAGGGGACTTCCTCGTAGAGACGGAAGGCGCGGTCCCGCCGCAGCGCCGGCTCGGCGAGCAGCGCGGCGAGGCAAGCGTTGCGGGTCAGCTCGTGGTCGGTGTGCGGCCCGACGCCGATGGGGAACCACACCTCTTCGGCCGGATGGGTACGCAGCGCGTCGCGCACGGCCACGGTCCACTCCACGAGCTCCGGCTCCGGCGAGCGGTGGCCGATGAAGGCCGCGATCGACTGGCCGTGCGCGCGGTACCAGGCCAGCGTCCAGGTGCCCGGGCGGTAGCGCTGCGGCGCTTCCGGCAGGTCGAGCGCGACGTGACGGCCGCCGAGCCGGCGCACGAAGAGGATCGACTCGGCGAGCCGCAGGCGGGTCACCACGTCCACGTCGAAGTACTCGCGGTCGAGATGGCCGTAGCTCGAGAAGTTGCTCCGCCCGGCGAGCGTGAGGACGGTGAACTCGCACTCGTCGCGGCGCCGCCACATGGCGCCGCCGACGCTCAGGACGGCGTCGTCCATGTGCGGCTCGATGACCAGGACGCGCCGGCGCCCCTCGGGGAAGCGCGACGGCACCAGCTCGCAGAGCCCGCGCTCCCAGAAGTGGCGCACCGCCGCCTCGGTGGCGTCGCCGAAGCGCCCGCACAGGTCGTCGAGCGTCGCGGCACCGTCCATCGCGCCCCACACGGCCCGCTCGCGCTCGTCCAGCGGTGCGTACGGGCGCCGGGAAATGAGGAAGTAGAGCGCTCCGTCGCGCAGGTGGAAGTGCGGGCGGGGGGCGGGGATCAGCCGGCCGTCGAGAGGAACCGTCGGAGTGGTCATCGCGGCGCAGTCTCACAGCGGCGCGGCCGCGCGTCAACTGCCGGCGACGGCGGCGGCCGGTTGCGGAGCGGGGGGGCGCTGTCCCACAATCGAGGCATGACCAGCCATCGTGCACGCAGGTTTAGCCAGACGAATACGCACCCCAGGGCCGTCGTTGCCGCCCTCCTCACCCTCGCCTGCTGCCTGGGAGCCGCCACGGCCCACGCCGCCGGCATCCGCTACTTCGGCGACAGTACCGATACCACCTTCTACGACACGAGCTGGGGCAACCGCAGCGGCGGCAGCTGGGTGGACCTGGCGCAGACCAGCCACTTCCCGGTGGATCCGCGCCACCCGTTCCTCGGCGGCAACGCCCTGCGCCTGAGCTGGCTGTCGGCGCCCGGCGGGGACTGGGCGCTCACCGCCGCGGCGCCGGGCTGGTCGGCCTACGACACGTCGCCCTACGACTCGCTCGTGTTCATGGCGTGGGGCGCCAGCGCGGTGGCGGCGAGCGAGCTGCCGATGATCTTCCTCGAGGACCAGGGCAACGTGCGCACGCCGCGGCAGGCCCTCTCCCAGTTCTGCGCCGGCGTGCCGGCCGACGCCTGGACGCGCGTCAGCGTGCCCCTGTCGGTGTTCCGGCAGAACCCCGGATCCGCCGACCTCGCGAAGATCAACAAGGTGTTCTTCGGGCAGAACCCGGCCGTGGCCTCGGGTGTCACCCGCACGCTCGCCCTCGACGAGATCCGCATCGTGAGCGCCGACGGGGCGCCGCCGGCGGCGCCGCAGACGGCGACGCGCAGCTTCGAGCGCCACGCCGAGGTGCGCTGGGATGCGGCGGCCGATCCCGACGCCGAGTCGATGCGCATCGAGAAGCTGGTCGGCGCCGCCTGGGTGCGCATCGGCGACGCGCGCGCCGAGGACGGCGGCTACGCGGACTGGCTGGGCGCTCCGGGCGCTCCGGGGGTCTACCGCGCCGTGGCCCTCGACTGGAGTCTCAACGCCTCGGCGCCGGGAGAGCCGGACAGCGTCGCCACCGCCGCGATGACCGACGAGCAGTGGCTCGACATGGCCGAGGAGGCCGCGTTCCGCTACTTCTGGCTGCACGGCCACCCGGTGTCGGGCCTGGCGCGCGAGCGCTACGGGTCGGGCAACACCTGCGCCTCCGGCGGCACCGGCATGGGCATCATGGCCATCGTGGCGGCGGCCGACCGCGGCTTCATCCCCCGGGAGGAGGGGCGCGCGCGCGTGCTGCAGATCGCGCAGTTCCTCGCCGTCAACGCGCAGAAGTATCACGGGGCGTTCCCGCACTGGCTGAACGGGACTACCGGCGCGGCCCTCCCGTTCAACGGTCCCAGCGACTACAGCGGCGACCTCGTGGAGACCGCCTACCTGATGGAGGGCCTGCTCGCCGCCCGGCAGTACTTCGACGGCGCGCACGCCGACGAGGCCGCCATCCGCGCGCTGGCCACGCAGCTCTGGGAGGGAGTGGACTGGGACTGGTACCGCCCGGCGTCTCCCGGCAACGTACTCTACTGGCACTGGTCGCCGACCACGGGCTTCACCCAGAGCATGCCGATCTCCGGCTGGCACGAGGGCATGATCACCTACCTGCTGGCGGTGGCCTCGCCCACGCACCCCATCCCGGCGCGCTGCTACCACGAGGGCTGGGCGCGCGGCGGCGCGATGGTCAACGGCAAGAGCTTCTACGGCTATCTGCTGCCGGTGGGGCCCGACTGGGGCGGGGCGCTGTTCTACGCCCACTACACGTTCCTCGGCTTCGACCCGCGCGGGCGCCGCGACGCCTACGCCAACTACTTCCTGCAGAACCGGCACCACTCGCTGATCAACTGGTCCTACTGCGCCGCCAATCCCGGCGGCCGCGTCGGTTACAGCGCGGAGATCTGGGGTCTCACCGCCTCCGACGACCCTGGGGGCTACGGCGTGCACGCGCCGTACTCGAACGACAACGGCACCATCACGCCCAGCGCCGCGCTGTCGTCGATGCCCTACACGTACACGCAGTCGCTCGCGGCGCTGAAGGCGATGTACCGCACCCACGGGCAGAAGCTCTGGGGCCCGTTCGGCTACCGCGATGCCTTCAACCCGGGCAGCAATTGGTACGCCGGCAGCTACATCGCCATCGACCAGGGGCCGATCGCGGTGATGATCGAGAACGCGCGCAGCCAGCTCCTGTGGGACCGCTTCATGAGCAACCCGGAGATCGCGCCGGCTCTCGATGCGCTGGGCTTCGTGCCGGACGCCACCGTCGAGGTCCCGGCGGAGCCCGCCGCGCGGGCCGCCCTGCGGCTCGCGGTGCCGGCGCCCAATCCGAGCGCCGGCGCCGTGGCGCTGGCCTTCGAGATCCCGGCGGCGACAGTGGTGGACCTGGCGGTCTACGACGTGGCCGGCCGCCGGGTGGCCGCTCTGGCGGGCGGGCAGTACCCGGCCGGCAGGCACGCGGTGCGCTGGGACGGCGCCGACGCCCGCGGCGCCCGGCTCTTGGGGGGCGTCTACTTCTGCCGGCTGCAGGCCGGGGGCGCGGTGGCCGTGCAGCGTTTCGTCGTGCTCGATTGACGCCGGGCGGCGCGCCGCGGCGGCCGCCGGGGCTGGTGGCCGCTGCGCGGGGCACGCCGGGTAGGGCGTGACAAAGGGCCGTCGAAGTTCCAGAATGCCGGCCATGGATCAGGACTCCCCCCACCGCGTCCTGTTCGGCCTCCCCGTCCGCGCGGAGACCATGGATGAAGCCGTCGCGGGCATCGAGAGGGTCATCCTCGATCGCCGTTCCCGGCCCGTCCTCCACCTGGCGCTCAACGCGGCGAAGGTCTCGCAGATCGCGCGCGATCCCGAGTTCCGCGAGCTGATCGCCGGCTTCGACCGCATCCACGCCGACGGGGCGCCCATCGTGTGGGCGAGCCGCCTGCTCGACCGGCCGCTGCCCGAGCGCATCGCCGGCATCGACCTCATGCTGCGGCTGGTCGAACTCGCGGCCCGCCGCGGCTTCCGGCCGTACTTCCTGGGGGCGCGGCCGGAGGCGGTCGCGGCCTGCGTGGCCCGGCTGCGCGAGCGCTGGCCCGCGCTCGAGGTAGCGGGTCTCCATCACGGCTATTGGAGCGAGGCGGATGCGGCGGAGGAGGAGGGCATCGTCGCGGCCGTCCGTGCCGCGCGCCCCGACCTGCTCTTCGTGGCCCTGCCCACGCCGCGCAAGGAGCGCTTCCTGCTGCGCCATCGCGATGCGCTCGGCCTGCCGTTCGCCATGGGAGTGGGGGGATCCTTCGACGTGATCGCGGGGCTCGTCAAGCGCGCCCCCATGGCCTGGCAGGCGGCGGGGATGGAATGGGCCTACCGCCTGCTCCAGGAGCCGCGCAAGATGTGGAGGCGTTACCTGACCACGAACCTGCACTTCGCGTGGCTCATCGCGCGCGAGTTGGTGCGGGGGAGCGGGCCGCAGCCGCGCTGAGCCGGGGGCGGCCGGTTCAGCCGGGCGGCAGGGTCACTTCCACCGCCCGGCGCTCGGCGATCGACTGCCGCACGGCGAAGGTCGCCGCCGTCGTGTAGGCCAGGCTCTCCAGCGGGATGGCGGGCGTTCCCGTGCGCAGTGAGGCGAAGAACGCCGCGATCTCCTCGGCGAAGCCCTTGGCCTGGCCGCTCGCCTTGAGCGTGCGCGCCCGGCGCCCCTCGAGCAGGTCCACCGAACGCCAATCGTGCAGCACGCCGCCGCGGCCGCCCGCGAAGGCCTCGACGCGCTCCTTGGGCACGCGGGGCGATGCGTTGGCCTGGTAGACCAGCACGCCCACCGAGCCGCCCGACATCTCGAGCAGGACGGTGCTCGCCCCCGTGGCGTCGTCGCCGAAGGCGGCCGCCGTGACGCGCGCCGGGGACTCGCCGGTCAGGAACTGGATGAGATCGAGGAAGTGGCAGCCCTCGCCGATCATGCGGCCGCCGCCGGCGCGGGGGTCGAGCAGCCAGTGGTCGGCGGGCAGCGGCCCGGCGTTGACGCGGTAGGTGACCTGGACGGGAGCCGCCGCGCCGGCCAGGGCCTGCCGCAGCGCGACGGCCAGCGGCGAGAAGCGCCGGTTGAAGCCCACCTGCAGCACGCGGCCGCAACGGGAAGCGGCGGGCAGCAGCGCGCCCAGCTCGGCGCTCGTGACGGCCAGCGGCTTCTCGACGAAGACGTGCTTGCCGGCGGCGAGCGCCGCCTGCACCAGACGGGCGTGCTCGTCGTGGCGGGTGGCGATGAACACCGCCTGCACGCGCTCGTCGGCCAGCGCGCGCTGGGCGTCGGAGGCCGCTTCCGCGAAGCCGAACTTCCTGGCCACGTCGGCCGCCGTGTAGCCGCGCGCCGTGGCGACGGTCACCAGCTCGGCGTCGGTGCGTCCCTTGAGGTGCGGCAGGAGGTGGCTGCGCGCGAAGGAGCCGGCGCCGACGAAGGCGATCCCCACCCGGCCGGCGGCGGGCTGCGCCGGGAGCGTCCGCAGCGCCACCTGTGGCGCCAGCGCCGGCGTCTCCGAGTAGGTCAGCACGATGCCGACGTGCGGCTGCCGGTCGGCGCCCGAGACGATGGCGTAGGCCCGCTCCGCCTGCTCGAGCGGGAAGCGGTGCGTGATCAAAGGCTGAACCCGCACGCGGCCGCGGGCGATGGCCTCGAGGACCGCGGCCAGGTTGCGCCCCTCGGTCCAGCGGGCGTGCGCGTAGGGGTAGTCGACGCCGCCCTCCTCGTACTCCGGATCGTAGCGGCCCGGCCCGTAGGAGCGGCTGATGACGACGTCCAGCTCCTTGCGGTAGAACGGCTCGCGCGGCACCTCCATGGGCACCGCGCCCACCACCACCACGCGGCCGCGCTCGCGAGCCACCGCCCCCGCCAGCTCGATGGGGTCGCGGCTCTTGGCGGCGGCGGTGATGATCACCGCGTCCACGCCGTGGCCGTCCGTGGCCGCCGCGCAGGCGCCTTCGACGTCGTCGCGGCCGCGCACCAGCGCGCGGGCGAGTCCCAGCTGGGCGGCGAGATCCACCATCTCGGCGGAGATGTCCGCGCCGATCACCTCGCAGCCGGCGTCCTCGAGCAGCTGCCAGGTGATCTGGCCGAGCAGACCGAGGCCGATCACCAGCACGCGGCTGCCGAAGCCCACCTCGGCGCGCCGCACGCCTTGCAGCGCGATGGCGCCGACCGTGGCGAAGGCCGCTTCCTCGAAGGACAGGTTGCCGGGGATGGGGGCGACGAGGTTGCGCGGCACGACGACGACCTCGGCGTGGGTGGCGTACTCGGCGCCGCCGCAGGCCACGCGGTCGCCGGCCCGCACCCGCTCACCCGCGTCCGCCTCGAGCACGACGCCGGCTGACGAGTAGCCGAGGGCCTTGGGCTGGTCGAGCTTGTCACGCACCTTGGCGAAGGTGGCCGCCAGCCCTTCCTTCTTGACGTTGTCGAAGATCTTGCGGACCTGATCGGGCCGCTGCCGCGCCTTGCCGAGCAGGCTCGCCTGCGCCGCCTGGACCGTGGCGCGCTCGGTGCCCGCGCTGATCAGCGAGGCGCGCGTGGCGACCAGGATCATCCCCGCCGGCCGTGCCGGGACCGGCACCTCCAGCAGGCTCAGCTCCCCGTTCCTCAGGTTCTGCAGCAGCTGTTTCATCGTCGGCCTTCGTGGTTGGCGGCAAACGGCGCGGCGACGGGGCGGTGGCGCGGCCCGGCCGCGACGGGTCAAACTCGCGCGGCCGGAACCAGCGGCCGAGACCCGCGGCCGTTCTTAATGATTGTCGGCGCGCAGTCTACAAAGCTTGACCGGGGGCGTCTACGGTCGCCCGGCGGGCGGGTCGAAGGGCCGGTCGGCCGAGGCGTTGGCGGCGCTGTCTCGGCGCCAGCGCGCCGACCGCGCCGGGTTCGGCGACAGGCTGAGACGGACCCCTGGCGCGGGTGGGAGGAGTCCGACGGCCACCGTGGGCCCGTAGGCCCCGGCGACGGCCGTCAGCGGCGACGTCAGCTCGGTGGCCGGGTCGGTGTTGGGCAGATCGTGGTCGACGCGGAAGCCGCCGGCCCCGCATTCGCGCGCGTCGCCCGTGCATTGCGTGACCAGGGGTGTGAGGTCGTCCGAGTAATAGCTCGTGTGGGCGAAGGCCGGGATGTCGGTGCGGACGGTGCAAGCCACTACCGGCGTGCCCGGCGCGCCGGTGACCATCTCCCACGCGATCGGGCCGAGCGCGCCGGCGCGGGAGAAGACCGGAGGCCGCGAGGCGCCTCCTATATGACGCCGCTCATAGCGGAAGTGACCGCGCCGTGCTAGGTTCTTTGGTACCCGGAGTCGAGGGTCCGCCACGAGCAGCCCGCGCCGTCGCGCCGGGCAGCCTCCTAGGAGTACGACTGGCCATGAGCTCGCATCCCCCTCTCGATCACCGCAAACTCTATCGGCTGCCGTGGAGCGTGACGGACAACATCATCGCGTGGCTCGAGCCGACCAAGCAGTGCAACCTCCGCTGCCACGGTTGCTACTCGGCGAACGTGCCGGGCAGCCACAAGAGCCTCGCAACGATCGCCCACGAGCTGGACGTCTTCGAGCGTTTCCGCCAGACCGACGCCGTGTCCATCGCCGGCGGCGAGCCGCTCACCCACCCGCAGATCGTCGAGGTCGTCCGCCTGGTGGCGGGGCGCGGGCTGAAGCCGATCGTCAACACCAACGGGCTGGAGCTGACGCCGGAGCTGCTACGGGAGCTGAAGGCGGCCGGGCTCAAGGGTTTCACCTTCCACATCGACAGCCTGCAGAAGCGGCCCGGCTGGACCGGCAAGAGCGAGGTCGAGCTCAACGAGCTGCGGCTCTACTACGCCCGGCTGGCGGCGTCGGTGGGCGGGCTCTCCTGCGCCTTCAACGCCACCGTCTACGACGAGAACCTCGAGCAGATCGCGGATATCCTGGAGTGGGGCCGTCGGCACATCGACATCGTGCATGTGCTGGTGTTCATCGCCATCCGGGCGGTGGAGGGCGACGGGCGGTTCGACTACTACGTCGGCGACCGCAAGATCGAGACCAAGCCGCTCGCCTACGACAAGATCAAGCCGGACCGCAACGACATCGGCGCGCCCGATGTCGTCGCCCGCTTCCGCGAGCGCTGCGGTGCGTTCGACCCCTGCGCCTACTTGAACGGCACCGAGAAGCCGGACTCGTTCAAGTGGCTGATGACCCTGCGGATCGGCGACGGCAAGCGCATCCTGGGCTGCGCCGGCCCCAAGTTTGCCGAGCTGGCGCAGGTCAGCAATCACCTGCGGCGCGGCCGCTACCTCGGATACCTGTCCCCGGAGGGGCACCGCCGGGCACGCTGGATGCTGCTGCTGTCGGTGCTGGACGGAGGGCTGCGCGAGGTCTGGAAGCGCGACGTGGTGGCCGTGCTGCGCGACCCGCTGCGGCTGTTCCGGCCGCTCCACCTGCAATCGGTGATGATCATCCAGCCGGTGGACGTCCTGGCCGACGGGCGGCTCTCCATGTGCGACAGCTGCCCGGACGTCACGGTGCACAAGGACGAGCTGGTCTGGTCTTGTCGCCTCGACGAGCGCCTCAAGTTCGGGCAGCTCATGCGGCTGGCGCCCGCGGCCCGCGCCGCCGACCGGGAGCGCGACGAGACCGAGGTCACCGTCTAGGACCGGTCTCCGGACCCCTCGAGAGCCGGGCCGGCGCGCGACGACGCGGGCCTGTGGAAGAATGCCCGGCGGACCTTCCAGCGAAAGGGGCGCGATCATGGCGGTCGCCGTGGGCAAGAAGGCGCCGGCGTTCACGCTGCCGGCGTCGAACGGCAAGGACGCCTCGCTCGCGGACTTCGCGGGCCGGACGGTGGTGCTCTACTTCTACCCGAAGGACGACACGACGGGCTGCACGCGCGAGGCCTGCGACTTCCGCGACGCGGCCAAGCGGCTCACGAGCCGCAAGGCGGTGGTGCTCGGCGTCAGCCCCGACTCGCTCAAGTCGCACGAGAGCTTCCGCGACAAGTTCGGCCTGCCCTTCCTGCTCCTCTCGGACGCCGACCACAAGGTGGCCGGCGCGTACGGAGCGTGGGTGAAGAAGTCCATGTACGGCCGGGAGTACATGGGCATCGAGCGCTCGACCTTCGTCATCGGCCCCGACGGGATGGTAAAGGCCGTCTTCCGCAAGGTGAAGGTGGACGGCCACGTGGACGAGGTGCTGGCGGTCGTGGCGTCGTAGGGGGGGCTCGCGGCGGCCCGGCCCCCGGGCGCCGGTGCCGCCGGGGTCTTGCGGCAACGGCCGCGCCGCGGATAGATTCTCCGCCATGGATGTCATGGACAACAGCTACCTGTTCTACGCGGGGGTCGTCGCCGTGGCGCTCCTGCTGTTCGCGCTGGCCCTGTCCACCCTCGGCCAGGGCGAGCCCCCGGCGAAGAAGAAGTAGAGCGGCGGCTCAGCCGCGGGCACGAGGCGAGGGAGGCACGGCCCCGTGCCTCCCTCGGCGTTTCCGATCCAGGCCGGACGGCTCCGGGTCGGGGGGGATCGGTCAGGGCGAGCGCGGCCCGGGCGCGGCGCGCGAGGGGCGATGGCGGCACCCGGTACACAGCTCGGTTCCTACACCGTGCTCGGCAAGCTCGGGGCGGGCGGCATGGGCGAGGTCTACCTCGCCCGCGACAGCCGCCTGGGCCGCGAGGTGGCGCTCAAGATGCTGCCCCGCGAGTTCGCCCGGGACGCCGCCCGCGTGGCCCGTTTCCGCCAGGAGGCCCTGCTCCTGGCGACCCTCAACCATCCCAACATCGCCACCATCTACGGTCTCGAGGAGCCCGAGCCCGGCGCGCTTCTGCTGGTGCTCGAGCGGGTCGAGGGCGAGACCCTGTCGGAGCGGCTCGCCAAGGGGCCGCTGCCCTACGAGGACGCGCTGCAGATCTGCGCGCAGGTGGCCGAGGCGCTGGAGGTCGCGCACGAGCGCGGCGTGGTGCACCGCGATCTCAAGCCGGGCAACGTCATGATCGGGCCGCGCGGCCTGGTGAAGGTGCTCGACTTCGGTTTGGCCAGGAGCACGACCGCGGCGGCGCTGGGCGGGGAGGCCCCCGCGCTGCCCCCGGCGCCGGCCGACACGACGATGGGCCTGACGGTCGCCTTCGGCGGTCGCGCGGCGGCCGGATCCGACGACGCCACGGTCGAATCCACGGGCACCGCCTACGGCGAGGTGCAGGGCACGCCGGGCTACATGAGCCCCGAGCAGATCCAGGCGGGCGGGCAGGACGCTCGCACCGACATCTTCGCCTTCGGCGCGCTGCTGTTTGAGTGCCTGAGCGGCGCGAAGGCGTTCGTCGGGGCGAACCCGCTCGACGTCCTGCGCGCCACCCTCGACGCGGCGCCCGATTGGTCCCGGCTGCCGGCGCGCACCGCCCCGCGCGTGCGCGAGCTGCTCGTGGCGGCGCTTGCCAAGGACCCGGCCACCCGCTTGCGCGAGGCGCGCGCCGCCCGGCTGCAGATCGAGGAGACGCTCGGCATCCGCCGCGCGGCCGCCCTGCGCGCCGGCGAGGCGGCGGCCACGCCCACCAACCTGCCGAAGCTGCTCACCACCTTCGTCGGGCGCGAGCGCGAGCTGGAGGAGTGCGCCCGGCTGCTCTCCGGCACGCGGCTCTTGACGCTCATCGGCGTGGGCGGCAGCGGCAAGACGCGCCTGGCCCTGCAGCTGGCGGAGAACGCGCTGGCTGAGTTTGCCGACGGGGTGTGGTTCGTCGACCTCGCGCCGGTGGCCGACGCTGACCGCGTCGAGCTGACCGTGGCCGGCGCCGTCGGCGTGCGCGAGGAGCCGGGTCAGCCCCTCACCCAGACGCTGATCGAGCACCTCGCCCACCGGCACGCCCTCCTCGTGCTCGACAACTGCGAGCACCTGCTGCGCTCCTCCGCCGGCCTCGCCACCCTGCTCCTGCACGCGGCCCCGCGGCTGACGCTGGTCGCCACCAGCCGCGAGGGGCTCGGCGTGGGGGGGGAGACGGTGCACGCGGTCCCGACCCTGGCGTTGCCGGACGAGGGGGAGAGCGGTGGCGCCGGCCACTTCCGCGGCTACGAGTCGGTGCGCCTGTTCGCCGAGCGCGCCCGGCTGGCCAATCCGGCCTTCGACCTGACCGACGCGAACGCCGCCACGGTAGGCCGGATCTGCCGGCGCCTCGACGGCATCCCGCTGGCCATCGAGCTGGCGGCGGCGCGGGCCAAGATGCTCGGCGTGCCGGAGATCCTCGCCAAGCTCAGCGATCGTTTCCGGCTGCTCACCGGGGGCAGCCGCGACGGCCTGCCGCGCCACCAGACCCTGCGCGCCACCCTGCAGTGGAGCTACGACCAGCTCCTGCCCGAAGAGCAGGACCTGCTGCGCCGGCTTTCGGTGTTCGCCGGCGGGTGGACGCTGGAGTCCGCCGCCGCCGTCACGGCGGAGGGGGCCGACGAGTTCGAGGTGCTCGATGCCCTCACGCGTCTGGTGGACAAGTCGCTGGTCGTCGTGGTGCGCTCCGACGCCGGCGAATCGCGCTATCGGTTCCTCGAGACGGTCCGGCAGTATGCGCTCGAGCGGCTGGACGAGACCGGCGACGGGAGCGGCCTGCGCGAGCGCCACATGCGGTTCTTCTTCGACCTGGCGCAGGCGGCCGAGGGCAAGCTGCGCGGGCCGGAGCAGGGCCGCTGGTTCGAGCGGCTCGACGGCGAGCGCGACAACCTGATGGCCGCCCTGCACGCCTGCGCCGGGGCGGAGGGCGGGGTAGAGAAGGGCCTGCGCATGGCGGCGTCGCTGGCCCGCTTCTGGTCGGCGCGCGGCCTCTACGAGCTCGGCCGCCGCAGCCTCGAGGATGCGCTGGCGCGCGACCCCGCGGCCGCGCCCAGCGAGCCCCGCGCCACCGCGCTGGTGCGCGCCGGCGGCCTGGCGCTCTACCAGGGCGACTACGCCGCGGCGCGGCCCCTGATCGAGCAGAGCCTCGCCATCTGCCGCGCCCTGGACGACACCAAGGGCGTGGCCCGCTCGCTGAGCGGTCTGGCCACGGTGGCCATGTACCAGGGCGACTACGCGGCGTGCCGGGCGTTCAACGAAGAGGGGCTGGCGCTCTACCGCGACCAGGGCAACCGGCGCGGGATGGCGCTGGCCCTGCACAACCTCGCCTACCTGGAGCTGTCGCAGGCGAACCCGGAAGCGGCCCGGGGGCTCTACGAGGAATCGCTGTTCATCCTCCGCGCGGTGGGGGACCGCGAGGGGATGGCTCTCACGCTGGCCGACCTCGGCGTCGCCTACGCGCGGCTCGGGCGGCGGGGGGAGGCGCAAGCCCGTCTGCTCGAGACCCTGCAGCTCGCGCAGGAGCTGGGGGCCCGCCGCGAGGGCGCCTACGGACTCGAGGGCACGGCGGAGCTGCTGCTCGACGGCGGAGCTGCCGAGCGCGCGATGCGGCTGATGGGCGCCGCCCAGGGGCTGCGCGAGACCATCGGCTCGCCGCTCGTGCCGGCCGAGCGCGCCGATCGCGAGGCGCTGATGGCCCGGGCGCGCGAGCAGCTGGGGGAGAAGGCCCTCGAGCAGGCGCTGGCCGCCGGGCGCGCGTGGCCGTTCGCGGACGCCATGGCCGCGGCCCTCCGCTGGCTGCGCGGGGAGTGATCGCTGCCGTGTATAGTTCGATTGAACTCGCACGCCGGGGCATCCGCCCCGCCCGCCGCCGCGCCACCGGTCGGATTCGACCGCGCATTTTGCCCGATCGTCGCGATGTTCCTTGAACTCCGTGAGAATCGCCTTTATGATATTCGTCATCGTATAGCCCGTGCCTAGCGGCCTAGCCGTGAGTCGGCTCCGCAGTCGGAGCCGCGAACGGACCTCCCCCTCCGGGTTCGGATAGCTCGCGGTGGCGTCGCCGGTCCCGCCCCATGGCACCCGGTCGCGAATGGGGCAACGTGTATCAGCCAGACAACCGACCCTTTGCCGAGTTGCGAGGTGTCTCATGAGAAAGTTCGCTATCGGGATGTTCCTCGGTCTGCTGGCGCTCGTCGCGCTGACGCCTGGTGCGGCCAGAGCCCAGACCCTGTTCTTCGACTACGTCGGCTACGACTACGAGGCCCCGAACCTCGACGCGGCGCAGTTCGGCGAGGTGGGCAGCGGTTACGTCAGCCTCGGCTTCGTCCCGGGGCTGTTCGCGCCGCTGGTGCCCAACACGGTCGCGAACGAGTACACGTACTACATCTCCGGGCTGACCTCGCTGGGGCAGATGGCGATCGGTCCGTTCCTGGTCATCAGCTACTCGGCCGGGACCTTGAGCGTGTACGAAGACGCGAAGAGCGGCGGCACGCCGGGTGACTTCGGCATCAACCCGCCGAACGGCACCGCGCCGCCCTCGTTCGTGGACGGCAACCTCTTCGTGACCGGCACCCTCACGAACTTCCAGTACATCTTCAACACGATCGACGGCTCGGGGAGCTTCGAGGCCGACTTCGAGGTCACGGGCGGTTCGGAAGTGACCAACGGGGACATCCCGGTCAACCAGCGCAAGGGCTGGACCTTCGCCGGGACGAGTGCCAACGAGCTCAACATGCCGGAAGGCTATGCCCACCAGGTGGACGGGCAGGTGTTCCTGAACGAGCCGGTCCCGACGCGGCCCACGACCTGGGGCGGGCTCAAGGCGAAGTATCGCTAGGACGCGCTTCGGATGCGGTCGCTCGCGCGCATGGGGGTAACACTAATGAGATCCTTGATTCGGCTGACTTGCGCAGTGCTGATCGGCGTGTCCGCGGCCGGACTGGCCTTGGCCGGGCCCGCCATCGACTGGGATCCCATCTTCACCTGGGAGCCCGGAGCCACGGCCACGAACTCGCCGCCGGGTGGCGTGTTGCAGGGCGTTGGAATCGTCAGCAAGTTCGACGTGCCCTTCGCGGACCTGGACGCGTCCGACCCGACGAAGGAGTACACGATCTACGTCCACGGCCTCGTGTCGCTGGGGACGACGGCCACCGGCAGCGGGTCGTTCATCCTCTACACGACCGATTACGCCGGCGGCAGCATCGAGGTCTACGAGGACCTGACGCCGGACGCCTCGTACGATCCCTTCCCGCCGAACGCGGGCGTGCCGGGTGACTTCATCGACGGGACCCTGATCCTGTCCGGGCAGTTCACCTCGTTCACGACGCAGACCAACAACTTCACGCAGTACAACACTGGGAACATGGAAGGCGGCGTCAACTGGACGGGCGGCTCGCTCTACACCCGCACGTTCAACGCCAACGGCCGGCCCTGCCCGGGCCTGTTCACCGGTGGGCTCACCTGGTACCCGCCGATCCTGATCCCCGGTTATGTCTTCCGGCACGACGGCAAGATCGACCTGAACTGCCCGACCCCGACGGTGCCCAGCACTTGGGGCCACCTGAAGGGTTCGTACCGGTAGTCGAGGTGCCGCGGCGGCCGTGTGGCCGCCGAGCGTGAATGCGACGGGGCGGCTCTCGTGAGCCGCCCCGTCTTCTCTGAGCGCCGGTGGGCGCCGCGGAGAGACCCGCGGCTGCCACTCAGCCGACGATCGCCACGCGGCCGGTCCGCACTCCCTCGGCCGTCTCCACCCGGTAGAAGTAGACCCCACGGCGCAGCGGCCCGCCGGCCGCGTCCCGGCGGTCCCACGCCGCCTCGTGCTCTCCCGCCGGCAGGAGCGGGGCGTCGAGCAGCGTGCGCACGAGCCGGCCGCGCACGTCGTAGACGCGCACCCGGGCCGCCCCCGGCTGCGAGGTGGCGAAGCGGATGCGGACCGCGCCGCTGAGCGGCGTGGTGGCGACGAAGGCGTCGGGGCCAGGCTTCTTGCCCGTCACTTCCATCTCCAGATCGGCCGACCAGCTTGCCAGGGTGGTGTGGTCGCTCGGCAGCAGTCCGCCCGCCAGCGTCACCGGCACTGTGGCGCGGCCCGCAACCGCGGCGAAGAGACGCCGCAGGTCTTCCTTGGCGAAGCAGGCGACGGCCTCGTCGACCCCGTTGTGGTCGGTGTCCTTTTGCCTGTCCGGACGATCGAGGAAGCCGGGGATGCTCTCGCTGCCGGCTTGCGCGAGCCGCATGACGATGCTGCCCGGATCCAGGTCGGCGAGCCGGAAGGCCTCGCGCACTGGCTCCACCTGCACGCAGGTGGCGGGCCGCTCGGAGCCTAGGCGCGTTGTGCGGTCTCCGCCGCGCAGGAAGGCGCGCGCGGTGGGGCAGTCGTAGAGGTACCCGCCGCCGCCGCTCCCGGGCGCGCAGCGCGCCCCGCCGGGGGCCTGGGTCCTGATGAAGCGGATCATCACGTCGCGGCCCTGCACTTCCTCGAAGAAGACGGCGATGATCTTGACGATCTGGATCGACATCTTGCCCGTGTCGAGCGGGATGCGCGGGTCGTGCAGGGGGATGAAGCCGATGCGCGGGCTCGTGGTGCCGCTGAACTTGGAGTCCGCCACGCACTGGCAACCCTCGTCCCAGCGCGGGGTGGGGTCCTGCGCGAGCAGATCGCGGAGCCCCTGGGCCGTCGGGCCGATCATGTTGCCGTTCTCGGTCTTGA